>JACAFC010000237.1 GCA_013388515.1 Ignavibacteriaceae bacterium
CGGCGGGAAAGAGTGTATTATTACAGAAGCAAGTGAGCTTAATAATCCCGAGTGCGGAACTGTAATTACAAAGTAGAAATAATAAAACACTGGTTAGACAGATGAAACAGATTTCCTCTGATTTATTTTATCTGCAAATATTCCCTAAATCAGTGTCATTTGTGTGCTAATTATTTATTATAAGAGCTTAACTAATATCATTCGATAAAACAGGAGAAATTAAAAATGGCAGTTAACATGAAGGGCAAAGACTTAATTTCAATCCACGATCTTACTCTTGAAGAAGTGAATGAAATATTTGAAGTGAGCAAAACCCTTAAACAAAAGCAGTTGATAGGTGAACCACATCGTGTGCTTGAGGGAAAAACTCTTGGTATGATATTCACAAAACCATCTACACGCACAAGAATTTCCTTCGAAACCGGAATTTATCAGCTTGGAGGAATAGGAATGTACTTTGGACCGAACGATTTGCAGCTTGGAAGAAGCGAGTCTATTTCCGATACTGCAAAAGTTTTATCAAGGTATTTAAGCGGAATTATGATTCGTACTTTTGCTCATCAAGATGTAATCGATCTTGCTGAAGGTGCATCAATTCCGGTAATAAACGGATTAACCGACCTTCTTCATCCATGTCAAGTTCTTGCAGATCTTTTCACAATTCTTGAGAAAAAAGGTAAGCTGCTAGGATTAAAACTCGCATACATCGGAGACGGAAATAACATGGCTCACAGCTTACTAAACGGCTGTTCAAAAGTTGGGATGCATATCTCAATTGCTTCGCCATCGGGATATAAACCAAATGCTGAGATTGTGAACAACGCAAAGAAAAATGCGAAGTACATGGGGAGTAAAGTTGAAATACTTGATGACCCAGTTACGGCAGTTAAAAATGCCGATATAGTATACACCGATGTTTGGGCAAGTATGGGACAAGAAGCAGAAGCCGCTGAAAGGAAAAAGAAATTCATGAAATACCAAGTAAATCCGAAATTAGTTAAGTATGCTAAAGAAGATTACTTGTTCATGCATTGTCTTCCTGCTCATCGTGGAGATGAAGTTGTAAATGAAGTTGCAGATTCACCCAACTCAGTAATTTTTGATGAAGCAGAAAACCGCCTTCATGTTCAAAAAGCAATTATGGCGCTGGTAATGTGATTCGTTTAGAATTAAAGAATTATATTTCGGCATTATCCTGAGATTCTTTTTGATTTCGAAAAATTAATACGGTAATAAGGTCAGTTTTTAACTTTATGGTGTGTTACTAAGGTTAAACACAATTAATATTTTGCTGAGTTTTTAATTTGTATTATAAGTTTAATCTTATGTATATCAATTACTATTTCGTGAATAAACTTTAGTAACTCATTAATGTCCTTATAACCATATTTTTATTAGTCAATATATTTCCATTAATAAATGAATTTAGAAACTAAAACCATTCTCATCACGGGTGCTTCAAGCGGTATTGGTTACGAGATGGCAAAACAGTTTGCCGCCGCAAATTGCAATCTAATACTGCTCGCAAGAAGAAAAGACAAACTTGATGAGTTAGCTCAAGAATTAAAATCTGAGTCAAAAACTATTTTTACTTACAAATGCGATGTTAGTAAAAAAGAAGAAGTAGAATTTGTATTCAGAGAAATTCGAACAAAAATTAGTCATATTGATATTGCTATTTTGAATTCGGGAATTGGTCATAACATAACCGTAGAAAATTTTGATTCAAAATTTGCTGATGAAACTTTCGGCGTTAATGTTCTTGGAATTATTTACTGTATAGGAGAATTACTGAAAGATTTTTTACCACGAAAGGAAGGCATAATTGTCGGCGTTTCCAGCATTGCCGATGTGAGGGGGTTTCCAAAAAGTGGAATTTATGCTGCCAGCAAAGCAGCAGCATCTACCTTGCTCGAAAGTTTTAGAGTTGAATTGATACCCCACAACATTAAAGTTATAACTGTACGTCCGGGTTGGGTTACTACTCCTATGATTAAGAAGAATGATTTCAAAATGCCTTTCTTAATGAGTGCAGAGAAAGCTGCTGAGATAATTATAAGTGGAATAAAGAAAGAAAAAAAGGTAATTGAATTTCCAATCGGAACAGTAATTGGTGGAAAAATTATTAAGGTGCTGCCAAACTTTATTTTTGATTATCTTGCTTCCAAAGGTTTACCCCAAAAAGAAACTTCAGCATGATAAATAATTCAGATTTATGAAATTAAAAATCTTCATCAGACATCTTATTCGTAATCTTAATCTTTATCTTAATCTTATCTTGCTATTTGTTCATCTTAACGGCTGCGCTTCACTTGCAGAAAAGTACATTTCAGAAGGCTTGTTACTTTACGACTCTTCGCAATATAAAGAGGCTGAAGAAAAATTCTTATTAGCAATTACTGAAGATTCGGTTTCCGAAAACGGCTTTTTCCATCTGGGAAGAACAAGAAGCCGCCTTCAAAATTACAGGCAAGCACTCGAAGATTTCTCAAAGGCAATTGAGATTAATCCGGAAAATCCTAACGCATATCTTAATAGAGCTATTATCTACATCCAGTTGGAGGAAAAACAAAAATCTTTACAAGATTTAAATAAATCTATTGATCTTAATAACCAAAACTACACGGCTTACTTTAATCGTGGATACATTAAAACTGAACTGGGTGATTTTGACGGTGCCATAGGCGATTATGATAATGCGATTAAGCTTAATCCTAAGGATAATAAAGCTTATGTTAACAGAGGTAATGTGAAGGGATTAATTAAAGATCACGCTGGAGCAATTGAGGATTTTTCTCAAGCTATCTTACTAGATTCG
Organism: Ignavibacteriaceae bacterium; assembly: GCA_013388515.1. Classification (GTDB taxonomy): domain Bacteria; phylum Bacteroidota; class Ignavibacteria; order Ignavibacteriales; family Ignavibacteriaceae; genus XYD12-FULL-36-8. The sequence continues at coordinate 2,819 of JACAFC010000237.1, forward strand.
ACTAATCCACAAGCGTATGTCAGCCGTGCCAACGAAAAAATTCTCCTTGAGCATTATGAAGAAGCCATTAATGATTATACGAAGGCAATAAGTTTAGATCCTAATGATTTTGAACTTTATTTATTACGAGGGGAAATTTATTCTAAGCTTGAAAAGTTAAATGAATCACTTGATGATTTTTTACAGGTACTAAAGTCAGATCCTAAAAACATTGCAGCGCTAATGCTTCGGGGTGATGTTAAAACAAAATTGAAAAAAAACTCTGAAGCAATAAATGATTATTCCAGTGTTATCAAACTGGACTCAAAGAATAGCAGCGCTTACTTTAAACGCGGCAGACTTCTTGTCGAAACTAAAAAGTATGATGCGGCGGTTAAAGATTTTTCGGAAATGATTAAACTAAACCCTAAAGATGCAAAAGCATATCACTCTCGCGGGCTGGCAAAAATTAAACTGAAAAAGAAAAAAGATGCTTGTGCCGATTTGAAGAAAGCCGGCGAACTTGGTTTGTTCGAAGCGTATGCAGACATACAAAAGTATTGTAAGTGATAACTTAAATTAGATAGAACGCAGCAGAAAAGAGCAGATCAAAAATCTTTGTGAATCTGTCGATTCTGTGTCATCAGCTTCCAATTGTTTTTTTCCCTTCTTGCCGATAAACCAAATAAAAATTAACTTAGCACCCGATTTCCTTTAAAACTAAAAGGTATAAATGTGGGAAAAGTATTTTTCGGTATTTTTTTATTTTTTATTGCAGGTTCCGGTTTTTCTCAGAGCGACACACCGCTCATCCTTTCCGAAATAATGTTCAATCCTCAATCCGGCAACAATGAGTTTATAGAAATTTACAACCGAAGTGAAACGCAGAGCTTCGATTTAAACAATTTCAAAATAATTTATTATACCTCCAATGCAGATGTAATTACCTCTGCTGGATTCGGAACAATTCTTCCACCAAAGTCTTTTGCTGTTATTTTAGAAGGTGATTATGATTTTGCTACCGGGATTTATAACAGCTTAATTCCAGCCAATTCACTTATCCTTAAAATATCAGATAATTCTTTCGGAACTTCCGGCATGGCAAATACTACAGATAGACCTTTGTGGTTTATTAGTGCTGCAAGTGATACCATCGATAGACACATGTACAGTGCGAATAACTCAACAGGTTTTTCAGAAGAAAAAATTTTAATGAACAGAGACAGTACCGCTGCAAACTGGGCAAACTCTGTTAGATTAAATGGAACTCCTGGATCCAAGAACTCTGTTACGCCTGTTGACTATGATTTGAGAGTAAAAAGCTTCAACGTATTACCATCTATTCCGATTCAAGGAGACAATGTTCAGATTTTCAGCACAATAATAAATAATGGTATTGCCGCTGCATCACCTTACTCGATTGAGATGTATAATGATACTAACTTTGATTCCTCAGGCAGTGCTTCTGAAATCATCTACTCACAATCCTTTTTAAATTTATTACCGGGGGATTCGGTTTCTGTAAATACAACTTTGTTTTCAATAATTCCCGGGCTATATCAGATCATTGCCAAAGTAATTTTTAATTTAGATGAAGACACAACCAACAATAAAAAGATTTTAACTTTCACCACATATCCTCCGGGAAATAATTATAACGATTTAGTAATAAATGAAATAATGTATGCGCCTTCATCAGATGAGCCGGAATGGGTGGAAATTTTTAATAGAACAGGCGACCCCATAAATCTTAAGAAATGGAAAATTGGGGATAACTCCTCTTCCACTGTAATTACAAACAGCGATTTGATAATTCAGCCATCTACCTATTTTGTACTAAGCCGCGATTCTTTAATTACAAATTATTTTCCTCATCTCGCAAACTATGTTGTGCTTAGTTTACCCTCCTTAAATAATACCGGTGATGCGGTTGTTCTTAAAGATTCGCTTTCGGTTTTGATAGACAGCTTAAGTTATTTGCCCGAATGGGGAGGAAATGAAAACGGCAAATCTTTGGAGAGAATTTCCATTAACTCATCCAGCATTTTAAATGATAATTGGAGAACTTCAACTTCAAAATACAAAGCAACACCCGGCTATATTAATTCTGTCACTCAAAAAGAATACGACATTCAAGTCAGCGATATTGTTTTTAATCCTGCTCTTCCCTTTTTTGGAGATAACATCTCCATATCAGCTAAACTTAAAAATACAGGAACAAATGCAGCAATTGTAAATTTGAAACTTTGGGATGACACCGAACTCGATTCACTGCCTAACTCAATAATTGCAAACTTGGAAGCGGTGAATGTTGCAAGCGGAGATTCCGTCACTGCACAATTCAATTTTAATATTACGAACATCCAAAGCGAAAAAGGTTTTTTTGTAACTGCAGATTTTCCACAAGATCAGGACACAAGCAGCAATTATTTTTATAAACGAATTTCTCCCGGCTACATATCTGGAACAATATCAATCAATGAAATAATGTTTTCGCCAATCAATGGTGAACCTGAATGGATTGAGATATATAACAACTCAAGTGATTCAATTAATCTGAATAACTGGAGCATAACAGATATTCTAACAACTCCGGTTGCTGCGAAAATTAATTATGAAGTTTATCTAAAGGAAAAATCATATTTGGTTCTGGCTAAAGATTCCACTCTTCAATTTTATCATCGCGTCATTCCATCAAAAGTAGTAAAGGTAAGTTTACCTAATTTGAATAACGATGTTGATGGAGTCGTATTTAAGGATGATCGCGGTATAACAATAGATTCAGTAAAATACTTTAGTGATTTTGGAGGCACCGGCGGAAAATCTCTTGAGCGTATTGCACTTTCAGCAAATTCAAATCTTCCCGGGAATTGGGGTTTATCAACTGATTTAGAATTGAGCACACCCGGAAGAATCAACGGCTTAACTCCAAAGCAATTTGATTTGTCTATTGCAGAAATTTCATTCACCCCACGCTTCCCAACTACTGGAGAGAATGTTTTTATTAACGCTAAAATTAAAAATAACGGCTCCGCTGCTGCAAACAATTTTTCAGTTGAGTTTTACACCGATACTGATTCAAATCAAATTGTAGATTACCTTCTATCCAGAATTGATGGACTAAGTTTGAATTCCTCGGATTCAGCTGTATTTGCTTCAGCAGTTCCAATAAATAATTTAAGCTCAAAAATTTTAGCTGCAGTTAAAATAATATTTGATAGTGATGAAGATACTTTGAACAACTATGCTGAGAAGACAGTTGAACCGGGATTTTCAGAAAAATCAATTATCATCAACGAAATTATGTACGCACCAGAAAATGGCGAACCGGAATGGATTGAACTTTTGAATATTTCAAATCAGCAAATTGATTTAAAAGATTGGTCATTAAGCGATATACTAACTTCTCCTACAAAATCATTCATAACAAATTCTAATCTGCAAATTCAGCCCGGAGAATATTTTGTTATCACACGCGATACTTCATTCTATAACTTTCATTCACCGCTCAATTACAAAGTGTTCATAAGGAATTTTGGTTCACTCGGAAATACAGAAGACGGAATTATACTTTACGATTTCCGCAGCGGAATTATTGATAGCTTTTCGTATAACTCTTCATTCGGCGGAACAAACGGATATTCGCTGGAAAGAGTTTCGCCGGATCAAAGTACTAACGACAGCAGTAATTGGATAACCTCATTGAGCATAAATCGGAGTACACCCGGAGAGCAAAATTCTATTTTTAACATACCTTCCTATCAAAAAGGTGATTTGGTGATAAATGAAATTATGTTCGATCCGGATATTGATAACGGTGAGTTCATTGAGTTCATTAATCTTTCAAGCGATTCCATAAATGTAGGCGGCTGGCAAATAGAAGATGAGAATCAAAACGTATTTAAACTATCTCAAACCAGTATGCTGGTCGCGCCGAATCAGTATTTTCTGATGACGGCTGATTCTTTACCGTTAAGAAAATTTAATTTGGAATTTTATCAGTATAAATCAGTTCTGGGAGTTTCAAGCTTAGGACTAATAAACACCGGAGAATTAATCCTGCTTAAAGATGCAAGAGGGAATGTAATTGATTCGGTATGGTACTCTGATAAATGGCACAATAAAAATTTTATAATCACAAAAAACATCTCACTCGAAAGAATTAATCCGGATCTAAACGGAAACGATTCCAAAAACTGGAGCAGCAGTGTAAGCCCCCTTGGGGCTTCGCCAGGAAGTTCAAACAGCATACTTACAGATAATCCAAACCTATCAGCTAAAATTTCAGTTTCACCAAATCCATTTTCACCGGACAACGACGGCTTTGAAGATTTTACAATTATAAATTACACTTTAAGTCAGCAAACCGCACAGGTACGAGTTAAAATCTTTGACAGCAAAGGCAGGTTGGTCAGAACATTGATGAACAATCAGCCCAGCGGGTCAAGCGGCTCGGTAGTTTTTGATGGAATTGGTGACGATGGTGCTGCACTACGAATTGGTATCTACATCATTTTTCTTGAAGCATTAAACGAAACCAATGGAACTGTGGAAAATCTTAAAACTGTTGTTGTGGTTGCAAGGAAATTGTAATAATAATTGATATCATTGAATATGAATTATTTCAAAATTGATAATGACTATTATTTATCGCCGCTTAAAGAGACGGATATCCATCAATTAGTCAAATATTTAAATGACAAGGAAATTTTCAATAATACCTTAACCGTACCATTTCCATATACCAAAGACGACGGAAAATTCTTTGTACGACTTTGTGAACAGAAAAAGAAAAAGTATGGAGTAAATACTAATTGGGCCATTAGAGATAAAACTAAAAAACTAATCGGCGGATGCAGCTTTCATAGAAAATATCGCCGTAATTCCAAAAAAGATGAAATTGGTTATTGGCTTGCTAGGCCATACTGGAACAAAGGAATTATGACCGAAGTTGTAAAAAAATTGTGTAAGATTGGCTTCACAAAACTTGGATTAAAAAGAATTGAGGCGATTGTTTTTTCGCATAATGATGCCTCGTGCAGAGTACTTGAAAAAGCCGGATTTGAATTCGGCGGATTACTCCTTAAATCAATAAGAAAAAACAATAAGCTTATTGACGGCAAACTTTATTTTAAAGAGATATAACACCACTCCAATAACGGCAAAATATTAATTAACTACTATTTAAATAACTAGTTATTATTTTTATTGGTGGAATCAGAGATTATTTTGGAGGTTAATATTAAACATATTAATTCTTTAGAAATATTTCCTTTACAACGTCAGAACTTCTTACGCCAATTTTTCCGCCAATTTTGTTTCAGACCTTCAGTATTGCTTAAAAATAAAAACAAGCTTCACTTGGATAAAATGACTTATCCAGATGTTTTAGGCATGATATATGATAACTATTGCACTGTAATAAAAAAACCCTCTTTAATAAATGAATTCAAGATTAAATGATAAATTAATTTTGAGGTTTTACTGGCTCATAACTTATTATTTACAAATAAAATAAAAGGAACAAACTATGAACAAATTAATTACTTTGTTTATTGTGTTCATTTTTTCTTTTTCTTTTGCACAGGAATTTCCAATTCCTAATTACTCTGGACCTGTTTACGATTTCGGTACTTCATTCTCGGACAGAGTAGAGCAGGTGGACAATCAGTTTGAAATGCCTTTGTGGTCAACACTAGAACAACTGACATTAGATGAAAAGTCAAATTCAATAATTGAATTTGAAGGTAAAATTTCAGATCCCTTTTATTTGAACTTACAAAAAGTCGCTCTCCTCTGGAATAATGGGAACGCGGAAGCAGCACTAAATTTATTAAAGTCGTTTAACCGAAATGAGCTTAATAAATTTACAGTTGGTATCAATTGGAAATCACCTCACCCAACACTTTCAAAACCAAATTGGGGCACAGATGTTAGGATTGGAGATCGGGACTCCATCGATTTAGTTAAACTTACTTATGAAAAATCAACAGGCAACTTATTTGCCGTTCTTTCCTATAAAGAAAATAACACGTATACCTGGTCTATTAACCTGTCAACTGATGGTGGTTTAACCTGGTCTGAAACTTATGAATGGAATTCAACAGTTAAAATTTATTCTGTAAGTACAACCGTCGTTGGTTCTTACTGCTATGTAGCATATGCTACAGTAGGACATCCTAGAGAGGGTAGAATAAGAAGGTTTAATACATCAAACGGGCAGTCTGCAACATTTCCAGATGCCTCCGGATATATTTCAGTTGTTACGGTTGCTGATGGTGATTCTGTTGAAGAAGTTGTGGTAAGCTCAAACCAAACTGATTTTAATAATCGGCTTTATTACGCAGTAACAACAGCCTCAGATAGCATTTTAATGTTTTGGAATAATCCGGTCGATGTCTTGTATAATAAATTTGGCAGCAACTTAAATGATGTAAAGGAAGGACTTGATCTTTGCAGGAACAATGGCTTTAACGGTTTTAATTACGTCAATTATAATTTCGGTTCATACATTAGCACAGATAACTCAATAAAGATTTTTGGCATAGATGACTCTGATTCACTCAAAGTAATATTCACTTTTTTTCCTGGATTTGCGCGTGAGTACTCTTCCATCAGCAGTCAAAATGATACTATAACATGTGTTTTCACATATTATGCGGGAGTAACTAAACATAATAAATATGTTGTAAGTTACAATGGCGGTTCAACATGGAACTATGGTTTAATAGGTGATTCAACAACAATATCAGAATCCCCCGATATCGCTGCAGGAGATGCAGGTGTGGGTGTAATATACCGTTACTACACGCCGCAGAGACAAGGAAGGTTCATTTGGAGACCCATGAAAGGGGCTTGGTCAACGCCAGTGCAATACGCCGATAATGAACCTTATTACAACAAACCAGCACTTGAATATCTTGGAAATAGAAAATTTGGAGTTGTTTACCTTAGCTGGATTAATCCTGTCTTCCGTGGAGCATTTTTTGATCTAGAAGATATAACACCTGTTGATGTGCAAGATGATTTAGCAAAAACACCGGATACTTATAAATTATTGCAGAACTATCCCAACCCGTTTAATCCAACCACTTTAATCAGATACGAGCTTCCATCCCAAAGTTTTGTTACTATCAAGATCTATGATGCGCTTGGTAATTTGGTTGATGAATTGGTGAATGAAGAAAAATCTGCTGGCGCTTATGAAGTAATTTTTAATGCTTCTAAACTTTCAAGCGGTGTTTATTTCTATTCTCTGCAAGCCGGTTCTTTTATTCAGACCAATAGAATGCTGCTATTACGTTAATCCGAGTTTAAAGCATTTAAAAAATTTAGGGAGCTTCGGCTCCCTATTTTTTTTAGATAAGCTTCTTAACAAGAATGTTTATTTTAATACTCTAACATATCCAAATCTTCCAGCGGCATCATGTGGAGAATTTTACCGTTGTTTTCCAATCTGAATTTTAATTGTTCAAAAGCTTCATTCTTAGGTATTTCCACCCCAATTAATTTTGGAATGAAAGATTCAAAGTTTATCAACGAAGGTTCGGGCAGTTGAGTTATTTTATACTCTTTGTCTTTCAATCCGGCTTTTTCAACAGCTATTTCAATTGCATTGTTTAAATTTCCGATGACGTCAACAAGCCCGATTTCTTTTCCATCTAAACCAGACCAAACTCTTCCTTGCCCAATGGAATCAATTGCAGCAAAGGATTTTTTTCTTCCCATTGAAACTTTATTAACAAAATCTTTATATGAACTCTTAATTATGGATTCGGCTTTTGCCAATTCATCTGGGTTATAATTTCTATCGGGCAAAGACATTCCGAGAATTGGAATTGTGAAACCAAATCCTAAATCCGCATGATCACCTTTCTTAACGTAGTCTGTTGAAAAACCAATCTTATCTTTAAGCCCATTGTTGTAATAAAAAGCACCAATAACTCCAATAGAGCCAGTTATAGTGTTTGGAGCAGCAACAATTGTGTCTCCATACATGGATAACCAATAACCTCCTGAACCTGCTACATACCCTTGCGAAACTATTACGGGTTTAATCCCTTTTGCTTTCTTATAAGCTTCGGCAATAATATCAGATGGAATTGCCTGTCCTCCAGGAGAATCAATACGCAAAACAATTGCTTTAACATTTTTATCTTGAACTGCTGCATCAACATCATTAACCAATTTTCGGGCACTTATGCCTTCATCCATTGCACAAGCACCTACAACATAAATTATTGCAATTTCAGGTTTGGTCCCCCAATAATTATCACTCGGCAGTTTCATTTTTTCTAAAGATGAAATACTAGCTAATGTTTTTTTCTCACCTTCTAATTTTTCAATAATATCGCTAACCTTATCCCATCTGCCAATTGAATCAACTAAATTATTTTTTAGTGCTTCATCAGCATTAAAGAAAGGCATATCATTAACTAGATGATCAAAAGTATCGCCAGAAAAATTCCTGCTTGTGCAAACATCATTTTTTACTATGTCATACATGTCATCAATTATTGCCCGCCATTGTTCACGTTCACCTTCACTCATTTCTGTTCGGCTGAACGATTCAGCAGCCGATTTGTATTTGAAGTATCTCAGCTCATTAAAGCCAACACCCAGTTTCTCCAGCATTCCTTTGTAATAAGTTCTGCCAAAAAGAAATCCTTCAAGAATTACTGAACCTTGAGGATCCATAATTATTTTATCAGCAACTGAAGCCAGATGATATTCTTTTATTCCAACTTGATCGAAATAAATAACAACCTTTTTACCTTTTAATCTAAAATCTTTTAATGCTTATCTTATTTCCCAAATATAAGTTCGGTTTGTTCGCAGCCCGGAGAGATTAATTGCAATTCCTCTAACTGATTCATCATCTTTGGCAGCTTTGATTGAAGACAATAAATCATAAAGTGTATTTGAATCATCAAACCATTTGTACCTCTGATATTTTATTCCACCAAGTAAATTCAAATTTATATACTTTTCTTTCGGGAACAGCGTGCTGATAATATTTCGATCATACTCACCAACACGCAAACCATAAATATTTGCTACATTCTTACCATCCTGATTAAGATTTGAAGAGAATGATAAACCAATTTTGCCAAAACTAACTTGCACACCTGCGTTAAAAAACTTATTATCAAAAAAACGCCCAACAAGACGAAGCCCTGAAAGAGGTTCAATGGCTAAACCAGCAGACCATTTAGATTCTCCTGTAAACCTAAATTTTCGATACGCATAATCTCCAAATATCGACAGCCATTCATTGCCAAACGGTCGAATAGCTAAATCAGCCGCAAACTCACTTCGAAAAGAAACGGGAAAATTTCCAATCAAACCAATGGACACAAAATTGTTCGGTCGAATTAATACTCCAGCGGTATAAATATCAGCTCTGTTAAAAAATGATAGATCGCCGGAAGACCAGCCAAAGGCAGTACCAATACTAAAACTTTCATTTCCAAAAGCTGATGATAATTTGTAGTCCGTAATTCCATAACCAAATTCTGTTTGATGAACCATCCCAAAACCAATGTTAGGCAAGCCCACAAAAAGCCCCCAATGGTTCAGGTCCGAAAATCTTTTATTTTGATCAGACCAAGTGAATAGTACATCGGGGCTATTAATGGCAGCCAGTAAAGCTGGATTATCATAACCATAAAGTCCATATTTCATAGCGCCAGGTGATGTTAAACCAAATCGGTTTTGTGAATAATACGATGAAAAACTGCTTTGCGAAAGTAGATTTGATGTGCAAACAAAAATCAAAAAGACTAGAACTAAGATTTTTTTCATTTTATCTCCTCTTTTTATTACCTACAGCCCGCATCAACCAACGTGGAATTCATGCAGATTAAAAATAATTAACTGATTTTAGGTATTTTTATGAAGTAAAAGTAATTAATATGAACAATGATTGAAATATATAAGCTTCACAAGAGTTTTGGTACTAAAAAAGTTTTGGATGGCATCAACCTCCAAATAAGCAAGGGAGAAACAATTGTGATTATTGGGCGAAGCGGTTCAGGTAAAAGTGTTTTAATAAAACATATTGTTGGACTTTTAAACCCAGATGATGGTTTTGTAAAAGTTGAAAACCAAAGGGTTGATGAATTAAATGAAAAAGAAATTTATAACTTAAGGCGAAAATTCGGCTTTCTGTTTCAAGGCTCGGCACTTTTTGACTCAATGACTGTTGAAGAAAATGTATCGCTTCCTCTTGTTGAATCTTCAAATGGTTACAGCAAATCTCAAGTTCAAGAGATTGTTGCAGAAAAATTAGGATTGGTTGGATTACCAGACATTCAAAAACTAAAACCATCAGAACTTTCGGGCGGCATGAAAAAAAGAGTTGCCCTTGCACGCGCACTTGTTACTTCCCCCGAATATATTCTTTACGATGAACCAACAACCGGGCTTGATCCCATTATGTCCGATTCCATTGATAACTTAATAAAAGAACTTGGAAATAAACTTAACGTCACTTCTGTTGTGGTAACTCACGATATGTACAGTGTAAAAAATGTGGCAGATAAGGTTGCTATGGTGCATGAAGGAAAAATTTATTTTGTTGGCAAACCGCAAGAACTTCTAAATTCATCTGATCCGGTAATTATTGATTTTATTAAAAGAACAGGAGTATAGCTTTGATACCTGATAAAATTTCCATAGTTGAAGTAATCCAATTAATGCTTGCTCCAGGTATTATGATCTCGGCATGCGGGTTACTTTTACTTGCAATGAACAATAAATATTCAATTGTTGTAAATAGAATTAGATTACTTAATGAGGAGAAGAGAAGATTTATAAGTAAAGTATCCGGCAAAGAATTTAATTATGAAGAAACCGTAAGAATAGAAAGCATATCGCTTCAAATAAAAAAATTAGCTTTTCGTGCTAAACTGGTTCGCAATGCTGTTCTTTCTTATACATTTGGTGTTGCATTATTTGTTATTACTTCGTTGCTTATTGGTTTCAAGTTCATTTTCGATGTAGAAAAACTTGGCTCCAGCATTACAACAATATTTTTAACAGGAATGATTTCAGTTTTAACCGGGGTTATTTTTGCGGCTTATGAAGCAATAAAAGGTTACGAAATAATACAACTGGAAGTTAAGCTGGACTAGGTTTCCATTCCATTTTTTCTAGGTAATTCTAAATGTCTTCCAACGAAAATCAGGCTTATAAAGAATTTCTTAAGCCTGAAATTATGCTAAAGCTTTACGCACAAGGGGCTTTTCCAATGGCGGATGAAAAGACTGGAGAAATAAATTGGTATTTGCCAGATAAACGAGCAATCATTCCGCTCGATAAATACAATTTTCCCCGCTCACTTAAAAAAAAACTTGCTCAATCGGAATTTCACTACAAAATGGACAATGATTTTTTAGCCATTGTTAAAAATTGCGCAAATAGAGAACCAACATGGATATCAAATGAATTAATTGAAGCTTATCTTCGTCTTAATAAACTGGGTTTTGTTCACACCGTTGAAACTTATCTAAAAAATAAATTAGTTGGAGGGCTATATGGTATAGCTATACACGGTGCTTTCTTTGGTGAATCTATGTTTTCTAAAGTTTCACAAGCATCTAAAGCAGCTCTTATTAAACTAATCGAGCACCTCAACCTTAATAATTTTGTACTTCTAGATGTTCAATTTATGACTCCGCATCTTAAAATGTTCGGAGCTATAGAAATTTCTTTTGATGAATACCAGAAGTTATTGTCAAAATCCTTAACTACTGATAGTACGTTTTAATAATCATGGTTCGTGTAACTAATAAAATACGAATAACAAAACTCCAGCAGTTACAAAAAGAATAACAAGCCATTTTGCAAGGTTTGGATATTTGAATTTTACTTTGCCCCAACCCTTTGCAGCAAGAATCATTAATACAGCAAGCACAATTGTCATCAAAATTGCTTCAAACAATGTCAACTTATTTCCAAACATCGAGTAAAGACTTTTACCTCCAAAAATCGTCCTATAAATCAACTGCAGATGTAACCAATAAACAAGCAGCGATTCCCGGCTTACATCCAATACAAAGCCGACATATTTTGTCGTTCTTTCTGTATAATACCAGCAAAGTGCAAGAAGTATAAATACAATTCCCAATCTTTCTAAAAAAAACAATGGATTTGGAATAACAGCCTTAATGCTTGGGGTAACAACAGAATTAAGCAAATATAAACTGCCTGCAAAAAATACTATTCCAGTAATTATCAGCCACCTGCTAAAAATGTTTTCCTGGTTTCTATCTCTAAAAGCAATATAAAATTTTGATGCTAGTGCACCTGCAAATAAAAAATTGAACCATGGCAGCACAGGAAACAATGAGCCGTTCAGTCTATTCAAATAACTTGCTATTGGTAATGGAAGGTAATTAGTAAAATTGGTTTTCCACGCTATAGGACTAACTGCTAAGACACCCAGAAGTGAAATAAAAATAAAAATGTAAAATTTTTTTTCGTTCTTAAATATCATTCTTGCAAAGAGCAGGAATAATAACCCCGCTGCAATACACTGCAGCACATCAACTGTAAACAGCTCATTAAATACCCTGGTAGTTGGATGCGCTAAAATTTGTTTAAGTGAAAGGTAAGGCAGATGAAGTGAGTATCCGGCAAGAAGAATTAATAATATTCTTCCAATCTTTCGCCAAAAAACACCGCCAAATTTTCTAAGCGCGTCAACTCCCGTTTGCAGTGACATTACAAATACTAAACCTGAAACAAATAGAAAAGATGGAGCGACTAAGCCATTTATAAAATTTAAATATGCGTACCAAGATGCTGTTTTTATTTCCGGCAGCAGCATTGAATTAAAAACATGAACTTCAATCATTACTAAAAGGACTATACCTCTGAGTAAATCTATAAAAAGTGCTCGCTTCTTTTTAGCCATAATCAATTTAGATTTGTGTTAGGTTTATATTATTGGATAAAGATAAATTACACATTAGTTTTGAAATATTTATTGTAACAATAACATTTTCCAACAAAATATTTAGAAATATGAAAATCGAAGATTTTCCTTTTACACAAATAGACTGGCATAATATTGAAGCTGAAGAACACAAAGGTGAAAATGGGACAGCTTTCTGGCGTACTATTCACCTTGGTGATATTAGAGTTCGAATGGTTGAATACTCGTGGGGTTATTTAGCTGATCATTGGTGCGACAAGGGCCATATAATATACTGCATTGAAGGTGAAATGATAACAGAACTTAAGGATGGGAGTAAAATCATTTTGCGAAAGGGCATGTCTTATGTTGTAGGTGATAATTCAATGCCGCATAAATCATTCACCGAAACTGGTGTAAGATTATTTATTGTGGATTAAAAACCTTTCAATATTGGTTTGGATATGAATTCATTTAAAAAAACTATTTTTAATTTAAACGACAAAGAAACCGTTTCGATAATCGATGAGCTTCCGCTTTGGTCAGCACCTTTCGGTTTAAAGCTTCTTGATTCAATTAAACTAAAACCTAACTTGAATGTGATAGATATAGGCTGCGGCTTAGGCTTTCCTCTGCTCGAAGTTGCACAGAGATTAGGAAGCTCATCAAAAGTTTATGGAATTGATCCTTGGAACGCCGGGATTAAAAGAGTAAAAACAAAAATTAAAATACTAAGTTTAGAAAATGTTGAGTTGATTGAAGGGGCTGCTGAAAATATTCCCCTGCCCGATAATTCAGTGGACTTAATTGTATCCAACAACGGTATTAACAATGTTCAGAATCTTAGCTTGGTGATGAATGAATGCAATAGAATCACAAAAAAATCTGCGCAGTTTATCGCAACAATTAATCTCGATTCAACCATGCTTGAGTTTTATAACGAGCTTGAATATGTATTGAATGAGCAAAATATGACCGATTGTATTGAAAAACTTAAGAAGCATATTTATGAAAAACGTAAACCTTTAGATGAATTGATCAAGCTATTTGAACAAAATTCATTTAAAGTTATGAATGTCATTACTGATTCATTCCGCTACAAATATTTGGATGCAACAGCAATGTTCAAACATTCATTTATCAGACTGGCATTTCTAAATAGCTGGATTGATTTGGTTCCTCCAGATTTGGTTGGCTTAATTTTTAGCACTGTTGAAGAACGACTGAATAGTAAAGCGAAAAGGGATGGAGAATTTGTTTTAACTATCCCGTTTGCGCTAATCGACTCAGTTAAAGTATAACTTTTGTAGGTGTTTCTTAAATTTTCAAACTATATCTTTCTTTTAGTATGAGAATTCTAATAATTAAAACTTTAATAATCACCGGATGAAAAATGAAAAGAATAATTACCCTTTCGATCTTACTTGTAGTTTCAATTAACTTTTATTTGCTTGCTGTTGACGACGAAAAAGGTTCAGTATCCTGTTCAAATAAAAAAGTAAACACGGTACTCTTAAAACTTGAAAGCGAGTCAGCATCCGGTCCTTTACATTCCTTTGATGTTTTAGATTACGGCCTCGATCTCGATCTTTATAATTGTTTCATAAGTCCTTACCCAAAATCATTTACTGGCAGTGTTATTGTTACTTTCAAAGTTGATTCATCACTCAATTCAATTTCATTAAATGCAGTAAATACTTCTTTAACTATTGATTCTGTTGGACTATCCGGCATATCATTCTCTCACTTATCACACATCCTAACAATAAATTTAGATAGAACTTATATCCCCGGTGAGACAACTCAAGTTAAAATTTATTACAAGCATAATAATGTATCAGATAACGCTTTCTATGTTAGCGGTGGAATGGTATTCACTGACTGTGAGCCAGAAGGTGCTCGCAAATGGTTCCCTTGCTGGGATAAACCTTCCGACAAAGCAACGGTTTCACTTAAAGCAAAAACCCCGGCAAGTGTAAAACTGGGATCAAATGGAAGATTGGCTGACTCTACAATGATTGGTGATACAATTTATTATCATTGGATAAGCCGCGACCCTGTAGCAACTTATCTTGTTGTGATTTCCGCAAAAGTTAATTACGGCTTGGATATTTTGAACTGGGTTAATCCTTCCGATCCGAACGACATTTTGCCAATTAGGTTCTATTACAACCTTGGTGAAGATATTACAGCAGCTAAACAAAGAATTATACCACTAACCACTTTTTTTTCAGAGGTTTTTGGTAAACATCCGTTTGAAAAAAACGGTTTTGCAACACTAAACAATCAGTTTGCATGGGGTGGAATGGAAAACCAAACTCTAACAAGTTTATGCCCAAATTGCTGGGGTGAATATTTAATGGCTCATGAATTTGCACATCAATGGTTTGGTGATATGATAACTTGTGCAACATGGGCAGATATTTTTCTAAATGAAGGGTTCGCAACTTTTTCCGAAGCATTGTGGTCTGAGAGTAAAAACAGTTATGCTTCTTACAAGTCTGACATCAATAATGAAGCAAATGCATATCTAAATTCAAATCCAGGCTGGCCCATTTCAAATCCAAATTGGGCTGTAACTACACCAAGTAACAATCAGCTTTTCAATTACGCAATAACTTATGCAAAAGGTGCTTGCGTGCTTCACTTGTTGAGATATGTTTTAGGTGATTCTATTTTCTTTACCGGACTCAAAGCTTATGCAAATGATCCATCTCTGAAATATAAAAGCGCAGTTATTAGTGATTTTAAGGAGGTTATGTCTTCCGCAGCAAATCAAAACCTCGATTGGTTTTTTGAGCAGTGGATTTTCCAGCCCAATCATCCAATTTATCAAAACGGATATTACTTTGCTCAGGTTGGCAGTAATTGGGAAGTCGGATTTCAAGCAAAGCAGACCCAAACAAATACGGTATTCTTCAAAATGCCGATTCAATTGAGAGTAAGTTTTACATCCGGGCCAGACACTCTCATTCAATTAATGAATGATGTAAATAATCAAATGTTTTTTTTCACGTTTAATCGTCAGCCAGCCTCTATTGTATTTGATCCAGATAATCAAATAGTTCTGAAAACGGCAACTCTCCAGCAAATTCCTCCGGTACCGGTTGAATTGACATCTCTAAGTGCTTCATCGAATGGCAGCATTGTTTTGTTAAAATGGTCAACTGCTACTGAAGTAAACAACAGAGGATTTGAAATAGAAAGAAGCCTCACCCAAACCCTCTCCGAAGGAGAGGGCTTTTATTCATGGGAGAAGATTGGATTTGTAAAAGGAAATGGAACTTCTACTCTTCCAAAAGAATATTCACTTGTTGATGTAGTTCATAAGTTTGGGAAATATGCATACAGATTAAAACAAATTGATTTTGACGGCTCTTTCTCATACAGCAAAGAAGTTATTGTTGAAGCAGGAGTTAAACCGGACGAATTTGTTTTAGAACAGAATTATCCAAATCCGTTCAATCCAACTACATTTATTAAGTTCACTTTGCCGGAAGCAAGTAAAGTAAATTTATCTGTTTATAATTCTTTGGGTGAGTTAGTTAATGTGCTTGCCTTTGGTGAGTATGAAGCCGGAACTTATGAAAGAGTGTTTAATGCAAGTGGTTTAGCTAGCGGAGTTTACATTTACGTTTTGAAAACTGGTGAAGTTGTACTTAAACAGAAGATGATTCTGACGAAGTAATAAATTTAAAAGGGATTGTATGTTCATATCTACAATCCCTTTTTTACTAACGGAAGCCGGAATTCATCGGAATGTTTGAACTCCGGCTTTTTTATGTGACGGGAATTCTTCATATCATCTTTCAGAAATTTCCAGGTGAGCAAATTTATTTCTGAAATTATCAACAATTGCTTTACTCATTCTTTTAACCCGTCCGTTGCTTGCACTTTTATATAATTTTTCAACAGCATCTATTCCAACCGGATCTTCCATTCTGTAAAGCGCAAGCGCTATTAAAACTTTTATATCATCATCAGTTTCATTTTCAAGCTGTGCAACTAATACAGGAACAACTTCGTATAACGAATACAAACCAGCAAGATAGATAGCACTTTTTCTTAATCCGCTGTTATCAGCTTGTATTGCAACCGAAAGATTTTCAATGAACTTTGTGAATTTCACATCATTATATTCTTTTTCAGCTATGTACGGATTGTTAATACTGCTTCTTTTAACTTGAACTTGCTGCGGATAAGCTGCTGCTGTAAAAACAAACAAACTAAGAATAACTAAAACCAACGATTTGAATGATCTCTGTACCATTTGAACCTCCTA
>JACAFC010000186.1 GCA_013388515.1 Ignavibacteriaceae bacterium
CATAATACCCTTAAGGAATAAATCGGAAAAATTTCTACTATTTGAGTTCTTAGTAATTCTAATAAAATGACTACTTACAGAAAAATATCTATCATTTCAATAATAGCTGTATTCATTATTATCATTAGTTTTCAAAAATCCATAAGGGAAGAATATAGTAATTTAGCGAAAATCACGGCTGAGGCAAGTTTAATAGATTTTAGTTTTGCGGATGCCGAATTCGAACCAATAGTTTTTTATTCGGATTCAATTAAAATTGCTGGGAAAATTTTTAATAATCCCAAAAGAATAAAAGCACCTACAATAATAATTCTTCATGGGACTCATGTTTTAGGCAAAGATCAACCGTTAGTTTTGTCTTTAGCTAAGGAGTTTCAAAAAAAAGATTATAATGTTCTGATATTTGATTTTCGAGGTTACAATGAATCTGAAGACCCTAAAGCAGTTAATTCCATTGATGATTTAAATTTTGCGGAGGATGTTGTTTCCGCTATTAATTTTTTAAAGGAATATCCAAAAGTTGATACATCAAAAATATTTATTCTTGGTCATTCATTTGGTGCTGGTGTTTCACTCTCTGCAATGAATCAAATTGATTGTGTTAAAAAGTATATTTTATTCGGTGCCCCAAGAAGAGTTACGGAAAGAATTATAAGTTATTCATCTAAGGATAGAAACCAACTAATTTATAAAAGTATAAACAACCTGCAGTTAAGTTATTCTGTTGATTCAACAATCTTAATTGAAGGAATTCAAAAAAGAAACATTGAGAATTATATTAGCTTAATTAATCAACCATCCTTCAATGCAAGGTTTTTTTTAATTGATGGGAGTAAAGAAGATCCTAAAGACATATCATTTTATAAAGAAATGGCAGCCAAGCTTTACCCTAAAGCCAATTATTATAGTATACCTGGCAGCGACCACTACTTGAATACGGGGTACTTTTTGGATAGACCAACATACAGCAAGCAAATGATAACCCACTTTGTGAATAAAGTGGATGCTTGGCTAAAGCAAACTTAGTTAGCTAAAGATTTTAATAGTGAAAAGAATTAACAAATTTAGAATAAAGAAATAGGTTATTACCGAATATGAAAAAAATCACTGTATTAGGAAATTTTTCTGGCAGAAATGCTGGGGATAATGCGATTCTTGGAAACCTCATGGATGATATCTCCGAAAAATATTCTGGAGTAAAATATTTAATCCCAACTTTTAATGCCGGTTTTGTGAAACGGCACTTTAGCCATCATAATATAGAAGCCATGAACTTGATGCCATGGAATGGAGCTTTCAAGATTTTTGGATGGCCAACTTATAAAGCAATGACAAATTGCGATGTAGTCTTAATTACTGATAATATTCTCTTCGATAGAAGTTACTTCAATCCTCTGTTTAATTATTTGTCAACTATTGCATTATTTTCTTCGGTTTGTAAAAAACGTGGAATTCCAATAATCCCTTACAATGCAAGCTTAGGACCATATACTACGGATAGAGGCAGAGCTGCAATGCAAAGGATATTAGATGCAGCGCCGTTTTTAAGTTTACGAGATGAAATGTCAAGAGAAACACTAGATAAGAATAAATTAAAATATCCGAAAGTTATAATAGGTGCTGATTGCGCAATAAATACAGTAATTCCAACTGATGAACACTTGAATAAAATAATCGCAAAGGAATCATTATTTACCAATCCTAATGGTACAATAAGTTTTAACATTAATGCTTACATTGATACCTGGCTTAAACTTGTTGAAGGCGGTGAAGGTATAACTCGCGAATCCTTCGTAAAATTAATTGCTGGAACTATAGACAATATAATTCAAGTACTCAACGTAGATATAATGTATACTACAACACAAATAATGGATTATAAGATTGTCAATGAAACGATGCAGTATGTAAAAAATAAAAATCGTGTTAAAGTTATTGGAAATGCAAATTATAACTACAAAGAAATTACTGGATTATTAAGTAAATGCGGTTTACATGTAGGGATGAGGACTCATTCAAAAATATTAGCAGCAGCAGCATTTACTCCTATGGTTACAATTAACGCCTATCCAAAGTCAGTTGGTTTTGTAAGAACTTTAGGAATGGAAAAATGGATAATTAACTTTAAGGATCTTAGCGTTCAAAGGATAACGGAAATAGTTTCTGAAGCGTGGAAACAAAGAGCCGAACTTAGAGCTCAACTTATTCCGCGAGTAAGAATCGAACAGCAAAAAGCTAAACAAGCTGTAGATTTACTAAATGATTACCTGGTATAAAAAATATTATTTAAAACAGTTGTACTGAGATGAAAAATATTAATCCGAATTCTCTAAGTGTTGCATTTAAAAATAAAGAGCTATGTACTAGAAGCGGTACTTGTGTAGCGGTGTGCCCAGAGGATGCTTTATTCATTGGAAAAGATTTCTACCCCGAAATTATTCCAGAAAAATGTACTGAATGCGGACTTTGTGCAAATGTATGCCCAGGTGAATCAGTAAACTTTAAAGAGCTAACTCAAATTACATTTGGACATGAGAACGTTGACGACTCCTTCGATGGGAATGTGATCAAAACATTTGTCGGATACTCAACAGATGACAAAATAAGAGGAGGAGGAGCCGGTGGAGGAGTAATAACTGGAATTCTATGGGATTTGCTTAAAAGAAAAATAGTTGATGGATGCATTGTCACAAGAATGAATCCTAAGCAACCGTATTATGGTGAGGTTTTTATTGCCAGAACATATGAGGAGCTATTACAAAGCCAGCAATCCAAGTACATTGTTATTCCAGTGAATGCAATTCTCAAAGAAATAGAACGTCTTCCTGGAAAATTTGCTATGGCTGCACTTCCATGTCAAATTCATGGATTTAGATTGCTGCAGAAACTTGATCACCCAATTACAAAAAAAATTGAAGTTGTAATAGGATTGTTTTGTGCTGCTGCAATGGAACCATTTGTTGCTATTGAAATGATGGAAATGCGAAAAGTTAATCATAAAGAAATAATAAATTTTAATTTCAGAGATTGAGAATGGCCGGGACAAATAAGAGCTACATTAAAAGATGGAACTAAAGTTCCAATGCACTATTCTAATTTCAAAGATGGTGCAATTAATTATATGACTCAGCTTTATAGTCCATTCCGATGTCAAACATGTATTGATGGCTCTTCAGAGTTTGCTGATATTTCAGTTAGTGATGCATGGACAAGAGATGAATTTGGTAATTATCTTTTCAAATCACAATCTAAATTATTAGCACGAACAAATAAAGGTATAAACATTATTTCAGATGCAATTAAATCTGGAGCACTTGTTGTTGAAGATGTTACTGTTAACAAGCATTATAAAACTCATAGATTGCACAGACGCAAAAAGGGTTTAAAAACTCCGCTTAGAGTTGAACGATTAAAAAGAAAAGGTATTGTTGTACCAAAGTATGATAAAGTACCTCCAAGACCAACTTTAAAAGAAAGCATTGAGGAGAGATTAGAAACCTTTGTTATGTTTCTGGGTCGTTACAGATATATTCGTTATCCTTTGTACAAATTTTTAACCTCAAAATTTGGAGTCCCGATAGTTAAAATTAGACAACTTATTAAGAGCCGAAAATACCGTAGAAAACCATAAAAGTTTACTAATCTATTTTGAATGAAAATGAATTCAGCAAATAATAAAAATGAAAGCGCTCTTGGCTTTCATGAATTTATCGATGACAAAAAAAGTTCTGCTTTAAAAAAATATCAATCTCTGGTAATAGGGAGTAAAAGCATTTCGGCCCTAATTAAATATGAACTATTTACATTATTTCTGATGAACATGCCTGGAATGCTAGGATTATTTCTCAGGCAAAAACTTTATAAATCATTATTTAAAAAATGCAGCAATAAAGTAACCTTTGGAACCGGCATTTCACTAAAGCAGCCAAATAAAGTAAAAATTGGGAAAAATTGTATTATAGATGATCTAGTAAGTATAAGTGTGCGCGGTTCGGATACATCATCCATTAATTTAGAAGATAATGTTTTTGTAGGAAGAGGGTCGGAATTGAAAGTACGGGAAGGAGTCATTAATATCGACAGCTTTTCTAGTATTGGAAGTAACTGTAGAATTTCGACTGCCGAGGGAAAAATTAATATAGGTAAGTATGTATTCTTAGCTGCATATTGTTATATAGGCGGGGGAAATCATAAATCAGATCGAACCGATATACCAATTGCCAAGCAAGGGTTTGAGAGCAAGGGCGGTGTAACAATTGGGGATGACGTTTGGTTAGGAGCTAATTGTATTGTTGCTGATGGAGTTACAATCGGAAAAGGTTCAATTATTGGGGCTTGTTCATTAGTGAACAAAGACATCCCAGAGTATTCCATTGCTTTTGGCATTCCAGCAAAAGTTCATAAAAGTCGATTGAATAATCCAGTAGAGTAAATTAATAGGGATTATGAAAAATAAACTATTATCCATTTTAAAATGGATATTTACCTTAGCACTGATTTTTTATGCTTTTAATAAAGCTGGGCTATTCAATAAAACCGGGCAAGATAAATTTTTTCTGATGTTAAAGGATGTTAAGATCATCTTTGTAATTCTTTCAATTCTAATTTTATTTATCTTAAACCTCTCCAGTTCAATTAAGTGGTATATGTTATTAAAATCGCGGGCAATCTCTATCAAGTTGTGGAGGGTTTATGCATTTTATAATATTGGCAGATTTTTCAATCTTATCTTACCGACTAGCTTAGGGGGCGATGTTGTTAGAATCTATCAACTTGGAAAATATACCGGAAAGAATCATACCGCTGCAGCGTCCGTTATTGTGGAAAGGTTTACAGGAATGCTTACATTAATGGTTGTTGCTGCTGTTGCTGTAATACTTAATTTCAGATTGTTTAATCAAGCATGGCTATCCATTGCACTTTTGTGTGGAATAGCTTTGATGGCGATTTTGGCGTGGTTAATATTTGATGAAAATTCTATTCAAATCTTTAAAAAAATATTTGGTTCCAAAATTAAAATATTGAATAAGATATTTATCAAAATAGATAAAATCAGAAAACCGATTTTTGAATTTAAAAATGATAAAAAAGCTATGCTTTGGGCTATTATCAATTCACTCATATTTCAATTTTTAGCGGTTGTAAATGTATGGTTAAGCGCACTTGCATTTGGAAATGAGTTAACATTTTTAAGTTTATTAATTGCTGTACCTGTTATACTTTTTATTATGAATATTCCATTCTCAATAGGGGGAATTGGTTTGATGGAATTTGCTTACGTTTTTACGCTGCCCTTATTTGGCGCCTCAGCTTCGTTAGCCCTTTCAACAGTTTTATTAATAAGAGCAAAAAGCATTCTTGATTCTATTTTTGGAGGGATTTTCTATTTAGTGCTAAACAAACAGAAAGCATCTATAAATGAAATAAAAAATACAAGGATGGATACCGATATTTAAAGTTCAGTGCTCATACCATGTTTTGATCAAATATCAATTAATAAAGCCGATGGTAATTATTACATCGGCTTTTAAATTTTAAATGATGGAAATTATTTAATCAGCACCATCCTCTTAGTTGACACGTTAAGAGAACCGTCAATACCTTGAGCCCGTAACATGTAAAAATATATACCGCTTGGTAAAGACCCAGCATTAAACGTAATTTCATGGACACCCAAATCAACATTTTCATTCAATATGGTTGCAATTTCCTGCCCTAATGTGTTAAATATTTTTAACTCAACTCTTGCTGGAATTGGAAGAGAGAATTTTATATTCGTTGATGGGTTAAATGGATTTGGGAAGTTCTGTTCTAGTGCAAAAATTCTTGGGATGTTTAAATCAACTTTAACACTTCGTGAGAAGTTGATTGATCCATTCAAATCCAGTTGCTTTAATCTATAATAAACTTTTCCCGTTAATTCTGCGTTATCGGTAAACGAATAACTTTGTTTAATAGAAGTCGATCCTACTCCTTTAATAAATTCTAAATCAATGTAATTAATCTGGTCAATACTTCTCTGTACAACAAACCCGCGATTATTAAGTTCAGAAGCTGTTTCCCATTTAAGTAACACTTTTCCTTTATGAACACTCGCAGTAAACAAAGTAATTTCAACCGGAATTGGCGTTAGAATTTGTGCTTGGTTGCTGTAAAAAGATTCGGTGAACTGATTATATCCTTTTACTCTATACGTATACATAGTTGTGTCCAACACTGAAGTATCCTGATAGCTTATCAAATCAGTGGTTAAAGTATCTAGTACAATGTAAGAATTAGTACTTGATGAATCACCCAATTTTCTTTCAATAATGAATCCTAATTCATTTGAAGAATTATCCTGCCAAGTAAGTTGAACAATGGTTGAATCTGATGGATCCGGTATTGCAGATAAATTAGACGGTGCAGAGATCGAAGATAAAAGAGTGGTTACAGAATATTCATTGCTGTACTGTGATTCGGTTAAAAGATTTATCCCTTTTATTCTATAAGTATATATTGTTGTATCCAATACTGTGCTGTCAATATAGGAGATACTATTAGGAGGCAATGAAATAATTTTAACAAAATTGGTTGCAGGTGTTTTTCTTTCCACAACAAAACTATCTTCAGTACTAGAATTGTCCCTCCAATATAATTGTACTTGACCTGGAAAATTCGCTTGAGCTAAGAGACTGTCCGGATCAGAAATAAGAAAATTACCGATTGGTCCTAAAGCAAAATTATGTTGAATTTCAGTAGTAGATAATGCTCTATTATATAGAGACACTAAATTATATAAGCCTTTCCATGGTTGATTGGATATTATTTCGTTAGCTAATTTTAGTGTATAATCAGGCCTCCAATTACTCAAGTCCACTCCTAATGGAAAAGAGATGGCTTTTTCCACTCCATTAATAAATAACTGTGATTTTTCTTTTTTATTATAGATATATACTATGTGAAGCATATTATTTGTAACTGAATTTAAAGGTGTACTCAATTCATACCCAAGCACAGATGATGTTGAAACTCTTAACCAAGATTTGAGAGATGTTCCTTCTTGATTTAGTTTAAAGTTTCGTCGATCAGTTGAATTTGCTGAAATTGAAAAAATTGATGCACTAAATTGCGTCAAATTCTCCGGTTTTATCCAACACTCAAAAGTAAACTCTTTTTTTGCTAAAGCTTCATCATATAATTTTGTTGCTTCGCTTGTTGAAAAGATACTTGTTATTGAATCAACAATTAACCCATATGGCTTCCAAAGTACTGATGATGGAGTGTTAATCAGCAAGTTTAATGGTTCTCCGAAATTTGCAACATCTCGTATTGTATCACCTGCACCATCAAGGAAATCATAAAGTACAGTATTTCCAGAGCTGACCCTGCTAGTTTGTGAAGTTACCGATAAGCGTGCCGATCTGCTGGTGTCATTTCCAAAACTGTTTGAAACTACACATGAATATAAGTTTCCATCATCGGACAGCGTTAACGTAGGAATTGTGTAAGATGAACTTGTTTCGCCAGAAATAATTGATCCATTTTTATACCATTGATATGAAAGAGGGTTGTTACCTACGGAATTAACACTGAAAGTTGCCGACTGGCCTGTTAATAATCCTAAGTCGTTGGGTTCGATAATAATCTCTGGTTTCTTATCCACAACAACACCAACATCATAATTACCAGCTATTTCTGCTTGACTTAAAGCTCTGTTATATACCGAAACTAGATAGTAAGTTCCAAGCCACATTCTTGGATCTTGGAATTCATTGCCAATTTGTAAACGGTAAGTAGTATTCCAATTTGAAAAATCGCCCTCAATTACTCCCGATGAAATTACTACACCATTCTTATAAATTTTTGAAATGCCGTCATTAGCTCTTGTACAAACTAAGTGAATCAAATCCGTAGTAGCTGTTCCACTTGCGGTACTCAATCCAGGTTCGCCTCGATTAGAAGTGTTGGTGGTTCTAACACGAAAATCAAAATACTTATTATTGTGTAATATTGAAAAATTACTATTATCCTTATTTTGAGATAATGTTATTATTCTTGCACCATCTTGCTGAGTTTCAAGCGCAGGTTTTATCCATACTTCAATCGTAAGTTCATTTGTGAGTTTTCCATCATCAATAATTTTAGTTGCTGGTGATGCATTGTTAATATAAGCTAAATCATTTATTCCAAGTCCTTGCGGTGTCCAAGTTACAGCAGAAATATTGTCAATCGTTAAATCATATGGAGTACCGGCAAGTGAACTGTCGTTAACTTTATTGCCAATATGTTCATTAAACTTGTATAAAACTTGAAGGTTTTCTGTAACCCTTGATCCAATTGCAGTAACGAATAAAGTTGCATTAATACTAGTATCACTTCCAAAAGAATTACTTACAATACATTTGAAGTTAGTTCTATTTGCATCTATTGGTAATGCCGGAGTTGTAAAAACTGAATCATTTGCACCGGGGATTAATAAGGTATCGTTCAAGACCCACTGAAACAACAATGAATCACCAATGGCAGCAATTTGGAATGTGGCAGTTTGGCCTTCAATAGTTCCTATACTTACAGGATGTTTGGTTATTACTGGCACTTGAGAAAAAATTTGATTTGAAAAAGAGAATTGAGCAATCAGAAAGATTATAAAGTATTTAGCTTTCATCGTGATCTCCTCAATATTTTAAATAAAACAATTGGGCGGTATGTTCAAATATAAGATTAAAAATCTCATTTTGCGAAATATAGATATCGGTCCCAGCCAAACTTAATAAATTGGTTAATAATATTTGTATTTTTATATAGTAACTTCAACAATTAATACTCAAAAATTTGTGCGGGAAGTGATTTCTCACTTGAATTTAATTGCTATTAATCATATAATTTCAATAGAATTATATCGA
>JACAFC010000261.1 GCA_013388515.1 Ignavibacteriaceae bacterium
GGGATAAGTTTTTAGAACTTATGAATGATAACAGAATATGGTTTGGTAAAGATGGAAATAGTATTCCACAATTAAAAAGATTTCTTACTGATGTTCAAGAAGGTATGGTAACTAAAACTATTTGGTTTAGGACTGAGGTTGGAGATAATCAAGAAGCAAAAAGAGAAGTTAAATTTTTTAATGATTCAGATGTTTTTACAACCCCAAAACCCGAAAGATTGTTACAAAGAATTTTAACATTAGCCTCAAACGAAGGCGATTGGGTTCTTGATTCCTTCCTTGGTTCCGGAACAACAGCCGCAGTTGCACACAAAATGAATCGTAAATGGATTGGAATTGAACTTGGCGAGCATTGTCATACTCATTGCATTCCACGTTTACAAAAAGTTTGTGATGGAACAGATCAGGGAGGAATTTCAGAATCTGTTGGATGGAAAGGCGGCGGCGGTTTCAAATATTATTATCTCGCTCCAAGTTTATTAAAGCAAGACAAATATGGCAACTGGATAATTGAAGAAAAATATAATGCCGATATGCTTGCGGCTGCAATGGCAAAACATAATAACTTCAAATACCAGCCAAGCGAAGAAGTTTACTGGAAACAAGGAAAGTCCTCAGAAAAAGATTTTATTTACACAACCACTCAGTTTATTACCGTTGAAAAATTAGATCAGATACACGAAGAGATGCAGCCCGATGAAAGCTTGCTTATTTGCTGTAAAAAATATTCAAAGCCGTGTGAAAACAGATATTCAAATATTACAATCAAGAAAATTCCTCAAATGCTTCTTGGTAAATGTGAATTTGGCAGAGAAGATTACAGCTTAAATATAATTTCAATGCCCAGAAATGAAAACGAACCGGAATTTATTCCTAAAGGTCCTGACAAACAGAAGAAAATTAAGAACGAAAGTTCGCCAGATCTTTTTGAAGATAATAATGGGGAAGAAGAATGAAACAGAAAAATGTAATTACCCAAAATTTCTATGAAGATATAAAACAAATTCTGGATAAAGCACGTTCTGCCGCTTTCCGTACAGTAAATTTTTTAATGGTAGAGTCTTATTGGAATATTGGAAGATTGATTGTGGAAGAAGAACAAAAAGGGAAAAAACGAGCAGAATACGGTAAATATTTAATTAAAGAGTTATCAGAAAGATTAACAAAAGATTTTGGAAAAGGGTTTGATGTTTCTAATATCCGGCATATGCGCCAATTCTATTTAAGCTTTCCAATTCAAGACGCAGTGCGTCTCAAATTTAAAAAAAGCAATAATAATAAACTCCACGCAGTGAGTGGAGAAACTGGATCAATTCGTCACGCGTTGAGTGACAAATCTAAAAATCAAAATGATAAAAAACTGAACACACTGCGTTCACAATCAATAGTAACTTCAATTCAAGACGCAGCGCGTCACACATTCGTTGAACTTCAAAATTTTCTAAGACCGGAACTAAGTTGGACTCATTATCGTATTCTACTCAAATTAGAAAAAGAAGAAGCACGATATTTTTATATGAACGAAGCTGCAAACTCTAATTGGAGTACACGCGAACTTGAAAGACAAATTAATTCGTTACTTTTTGAAAGATTGGCTTTAAGCAAAGATAAAAAAGCAGTTATTAGAATGGCAAAAAAAGGACAGGAAATTAATTCTCCAAAAGATTTAATAAAAGACCCTTACGTATTGGAGTTTCTTGGGCTTGAAAAATATGAAAAATACTACGAAGAAGATTTAGAGAAAGCTTTAATTGATCATCTCCAGAAATTTTTATTGGAATTGGGCAAGGGATTTTCATTTGTTGCAAGACAGAAACGTATAACTCTTGACGGCGACCATTATCATATTGATCTTGTTTTTTACAATCGACTTACCAAAAGTCATATCCTTTTTGACCTGAAAGTTGGAAAGCTTACTCATCAGGATATTGGACAAATGCAAATGTATGTAAATTATTATAATCGCGAGATTAAACTTAAAGATGAAAATGAGACCATTGGCATTTTGCTCTGTGCTGAAAAGAATAATGCAGTTATAAAATATACTCTTCCGGAAAAACAAAAACAGATTTTCATTTCAAAGTATATTCCATATTTACCAACAGAAGAAGAACTGAAAAATGAGATAATGAAAGAGAAAGAGCAGTTCGAAATGGAAAAAAAACTGCTGAGGGGTAACAATGAATAAAAACGCATACTATATTCGGAATCGTCTCAGCTTACGCAAACCTCAAGAAGATAGTTTATTTATTTTATCAGATCTTGCTGAAAAACTTGAGCTGAAAAAAAATTGCAATCTTGAACAGGAATTAGAAAAAGTTAAAAGTTCATATCCAACCTGCACAGACTTTGAAAGAAATTTTCCTTCAATTTGTTTTGCACTTGCTACAGGTGTTGGTAAAACTCGTTTAATGGGCGCTTTCATTGCTTACCTTTATTTAGAGAAAAAAATAAAAAACTACTTTGTGCTTGCACCTAACCTTACCATCTACAATAAACTGATTACAGATTTTTCTGATTCATCAAATCCTAAATATGTTTTTCAGGGAATCGGAGAGTTTGTTCATAACAAACCTGTCATCGTAACAGGTGATAATTATCAGTATGCCAAAACACTTTTTGATCAATCTGAAATTAGAATAAATATATTTAACATTTCTAAAATAAATGCTGAAACCCGCGCTGGAAGTATTCCACGAATTAAAAGATTGTCAGAATATCTTGGTGAATCATACTTTGAATACCTCGTTGCTTTAGATGATTTAGTATTGTTAATGGATGAGTCGCACCATTACAGAGCAGATAGAGGTATGGAAGTAATAA
>JACAFC010000187.1 GCA_013388515.1 Ignavibacteriaceae bacterium
TCATCAATAACATCAATTGCTTTATCCGGCAAATGACGATCAGTAATATATCTGTTGCTTAGTTTCACGGCAGATTCAATTGCTTCTTTAGAATACTTAACATGATGATGTTCTTCGTATTTAAATTTTATATTGGATAAAATTTTAATAGTTTCTTCATAACTTGGAGGTTCAACCATAACTTTTTGAAAGCGTCTATCCAATGCACCATCAGTTTCAATGTACTTTCTATATTCGTCAAGCGTTGTAGCTCCTATACACTGTATATCTCCCCGGGATAAAGCTGGTTTAAACATGTTAGAAGCATCCAAGGAACCGGAAGCTCCACCTGCACCAACTATTGTGTGCAATTCATCTATAAAAAGAACAACATCGTTGGCTTTTTCAAGTTCATTCATTAGTGCTTTCATTCGTTCTTCGAACTGACCTCGATACTTTGTACCAGCAACTAATCCAGCAAGATCTAATGTTACAACTCTTTTTTCTTGCAAAATTCTAGGTACTTTTTTCTGAACAATTCTTAAAGCCAAGCCCTCAGCTATCGCTGTTTTTCCTACTCCGGGTTCTCCAATTAATACAGGATTATTTTTCTTCCTACGACTTAGAATTTGGGCAACTCTTTCTATTTCTTTTTCACGTCCAATAACAGGATCTAGTTTATCTTCATGCGCAAGTTTTGTTAAATCTCTGCCGAAGTTATCTAATACAGGAGTTTTGGTTTTTTCAGTTTTTTTATCTGAAACAGGAATTGGTCCGGTTGGATCTTTAGGGCTTTTACTGCTAAGCATCGAATTTAATTCTGAACGAGAATTCTCATAAGTAACATTAAATTGATGAAGAATTTGAGTTGCTATATTATCCTCATCTCTAAGCAGAGAGAGCAAAAGATGTTCGGTTCCGATAACATCAGCTTTATAAATTTTTGATTCTATTTGAGTAATCTTTAAAACTTTTTCAGCTTGTTTAGTTAATGGAATATTTCCAATGGTCATTGTACCGCCTGAAGTTCTAACAGTATCTTCTATAGCTTTTTTTAGTTTGATTAGATCGCAATCGAGGTTTCTAAGAATTCGAACCGCTACTCCTTGTCCCTCTCTAATTATTCCGAGCAGAAGATGTTCGGTTCCAATATAATCATGCCCCAACCTCAAAGCCTCTTCGCGGCTAAGCCTAATAACCTCTTGTAATCTATCCGAGAAATTTCCGTCCATTTTTTACCTTATACTTTTGTATTAATACTAACGTTTTTTCTTGCTTAAATGTTCACTTAAATATATAAATAATTAGCTAATACCTCAATTTAATGTAATTTGCATGAATTTATTCGCCCCAAGGTGCTTATAAACAATAACTTAATATCTAAAACCAACCGATAAAAAGTGGCAACAATTATACCAGTCAATTGACGTGAATGCTGCCCTTTTTTTGATTAGCATCATGGTTAAAAACTATTTTGATACAGTTTATTCTACACACTCAAAATCGAAACTTACTTTGGCTAAAACAAGATATTTGTCAAAAAATACGCCGTATTTGAGGATAATCAATTACCTTCACAAATTTTATTGTAATCGAGGATCAGTAAACCCAGTCCCTTTCTAAACTAATTACTATATGAAGGAGCTGGTTTTGCCAGTTGCTCACAATCATCTTGTGAGTACCTTAGTAACAAGTAATACTTCTTCACACTTCAACTTTACTACTTTTCTAATAAGGCAATAAGGTTGTTAAAGCACAATTCTTTTAGTTACTAAGGTTTGGCTTCCTTCAGCAAAAACATTATTTACACTAAATTTTACCTTAGGAACAATCACCACTCCTCTACAACTAAACCTTATTAACTAAAATAATCAATAATAATTTCATAAATCCATTTTGCTTATATTTGACACAGCTAAACAAGTATTCATTCCAGTAATAATTCTTCTCAATGGAACAAAAAAAATATTCTCTTAAACGACTTGGCGAAAGTCAAATCAGCAAGAGAGTTGTAGATGAAAATAAATTTCTAATCAATTATCAAAACGCTTTAAACCCCGCACAATTTGAAGCTGCTTCAGCAATTGATGGAGAGTATCTGATTATTGCCGGAGCCGGAACTGGTAAAACAAGAACTTTAGTTTATCGTGTGGCAAGATTGGTTGAACTTGGCTATGATCCGAAGTCTATTCTGCTTTTAACTTTTACTAGAAAAGCTGCAAATGAAATGATGAATCGTGCAGCAATTCTGCTCGATAACAGATGCTCGAAAATTTTAGGCGGGACATTTCATTCTTTTGCAAATCTTACTCTCCGAAAATATTATAAAGCAGTTAACCTCGATTCTTCATTCACAATTCTTGACCAAGGTGACAGTGAAGACGTCATTAACTTAATTCGTTCACAAGCTGGATTCATATCTAAAGAAAAACGTTTTCCTAACAAGCAAACACTTAACAAAGTTTTTAGTTTAAGTGTAAATACGGGTAAATCTGTTGAGGATATAATTGAGGAATCTTACCCGCATTTTCTTGAACAGCTTGATAAAATAATGGATATCAAAAAAGTTTATTTTGAATACAAAAGAAAAAATAACCTTCTTGATTATGATGATCTTCTCGTTTACTTAAAAAATTTTTTACATGATCTTAGCCCTTCAGCTAAATCGCTTCTTTCAACAATTAATTTTGTAATGGTTGATGAATACCAAGACACTAATAAACTTCAAGCAGATATTGTTGTTGGTTTAACCCAGCTTAACAAAAACATAATGGTTGTGGGTGATGATTCACAATCAATCTATTCATTTCGTGGAGCTAATTTCAAAAACATAATTGAATTCCCGATTCTTTTCCCCGATACTAAAATTATTAAACTTGAAGAAAATTACCGAAGCGTTCAGCCAGTTCTAGATTTCACAAATAAAATTATAGAGGGTGCTGTTGAAAAGTACGAAAAACATCTTTACACCAGAAGAACCGGAGGAGAATTACCTTACATTGTTGCTGCTTCAACAGAAAATCTTCAATCAAAATTTATTGTTGATAAAATCCTTGAACTCAGAGAAGAAGGTATTCCGTTAAAAGATATGGCTGTTCTTTTTCGCTCTTCATTTTTCTCGTTTGATCTTGAAATAGAATTGAACAAAGCTAATATTCCATTTCAAAAATTCGGCGGTATGAAGTTCATTGAAACAGCTCATATAAAAGATGTGCTGGCATTCTTGAGAATTGCTGCCAACCCGAAAGATATAGTTAGCTGGTACAGAGTTTTGCTTCTGCTCGAAGGTGTTGGACCCAAAACTGCTCAAAAAATTTTGGATGAGCTCGCAGCTGCTCGTCTTACAATAAAAGCTAATCCCGATGCTCAAACTTCATTTAGATACAACGATACAATAGCACAATTATTTCAGCTTTTATATCAGCTTCATACAAAACAAGGTCTGCCATCAGAAAAAGCTCAGTTAGTGGTTGATTACTATTATCCCATTTTCAAAGACAAGTATGATGACTTCAACAAACGGAAAAAGGATTTGGATATTTTCCTCAATATAACCGAAAATTATAAATCGCTTGATAGTCTGCTGTCTGATATGGCTATTGAACCAATTATAGACTCCGTGATTGATATTGAAGCTGAGAATAAAGAAGAAGAATATGTTACGCTTTCCACAATTCATTCGGCAAAAGGATTGGAATGGCATTCGGTATTTATCATTCATGCACTTGAAGGATTTTTTCCCTCGAGCAGATCGGTTGAAAATTTAGATACATTAGAAGAAGAACGCAGATTGATGTATGTTGCGGCAACAAGGGCAAAGCAAAATCTATTTGTAACGTATCCGATGAATATTTTTGATAGAGAAGCGGGTACAACACTTTCAAAACCATCCCGTTTCATTTCGGAAATGAACAAAGATTTAGCACAGGGCTGGCTGCTTGATGAAAATGACATTTAAAGTGTGGCACACCTTAAAGGTAAACCTCACTTTAAACTTTTAACTTAGAACCAAAACCAATATTTTTCGCACTACACAAAAGCAATAAAAGATGAACTACACACAACTAGCAGAAGAAGCAATTAAAGCAAAAGCCAAAGCACATCCTCCCTACTCGCACTTTCACGTTGGAGCTGCACTACTTACCTATGATGATAAAGTATATTTGGGTGCAAACATTGAAAACAGTTCTTACAGCCTAACAATTTGCGCCGAGAGAACAGCAATTTTTAATGCTTACTTAGAGGGTGAAAGAAAATTTAAAGCAATAGCAATTGCCAGCGATGCACCGGATTTTTGTCCACCCTGCGGTGCATGCAGGCAAGTGATTAGCGATCTTTGCGGCAATGTTGATGTTGTTATGGTAAATCAAAAAAAAGAAACTAAAATCCTTAAATTATCTGAGCTGCTTCCTTTTGCATTTGGAGATAAGGATTTGATGTGAGTAGCAGTTACAAAGCAATTTTATTTAATAATTATAGCTTATGATTCATTATTTAATTATAGTTCAATTGTCAGTCTGAGCCTGTCGAAGACTGACAAATTCTAAATCGTCACACTTCAATGGCAATGCCACCCAGTGTGACAGTAAATATTTTTTAAAACAAAAACCTTATGATCGAATTTACACCTCACTCGATGCCAAAAGAAACCGGCTGGATTGAAGTAATTGCCGGCTGCATGTTCAGCGGTAAAACGGAAGAACTTATTCGTCGTTTACGAAGAGCACAAATTGCAAAACAAAAAGTTAAAATCTTCAAACCAAAAATTGATGTAAGATATTCTAACAACTCGATTGTTTCTCACAGCGAACAGTCACTCCCATCTTTGCTTGTTGAAGATGCAAAAGAAATCTTATCATTATCCGAAGATGCACAAGTTGTTGGAATTGATGAAGCTCAATTCTTCTCCTCCGATCTAATTTCTGTTTGCAATCAATTAGCAGACAAAGGAAAACGTGTTATAGTTGCCGGATTAGATCAAGATTATAAAGGAATTCCTTTTGAACCAATGCCGCAGCTTCTTGCAATTGCAGAGTACATCACTAAAACTTTAGCTATTTGTGTTGCATGCGGTAACCCTGCAGATAAAACTCAAAGAAAAACAGCTTCAGAAGAAAGAGTAATTGTTGGTGCAGCAGATATTTATGAAGCACGCTGCCGAAAATGTCATTACATTCCAAAAGAAAGTTAAAGGGTGATAAATGGATTTTATTCTTTCACTTCTAAGAGGTGCACTCGGATTATCTATTTTGTTAGGAATTGCTTTTCTCTTTTCTAATAATAAAAGAAAAATAAGCTGGAGATTGGTAACTACTGGAATCGCAATTCAAATCACTTTTGCAATTTTTATTATTCACAGTGAAACATTGCGAAGTTGGTTCTTCCCTCTTGGCTGGCCTAAGGATATTATAAATTGGCTTGGTGCCGCGGTTGTAAGCCTGCTTGGTTTTACAATGCAAGGAGCAGAATTTGTTTTTGGTAATCTTGCAAAAAATAGCGGACCGGACAGTCTTGGGTTCTTCTTTGCATTTCAGGTTCTCCCTACAATCATTTTTGTTTCATGTCTAACTTCGGTTCTTTATTATCTCGGAATTCTTCAACTTGTTGTTAAAGGAATGGCCTGGGTAATGGCAAAACTGCTTGGTACAAGTGGCGCCGAGTCCTTATCGAATACTGCAAATATTTTTGTAGGTCAAACTGAAGCGCCGCTGCTAATTCGACCTTACATTAAGTCTATGACCAATTCTGAAATACTAACCATTATGGTTGGTGGAATGGCAACAATTGCCGGCGGAGTTATGGCAAGTTATATTCAGATGCTTGGACAATCATTTGCTGATGCTAAAGGAATTGAACTTAGTCAAGCTCAAATCATGTTTGCTGTGCAGCTTTTAGCTGCAAGTGTAATGGCAGCACCAGCATCTTTAGTAGTTTCAAAAATCCTTTACCCCGAAGTTGGTGAACCTGCAACTAAAGGAACTGTGAAATTGAATGTTGAAAAAAATGCGTCAAACGTAATTGAAGCTGCTGCTACCGGTGCTTCCGATGGACTTCAGCTTGCATTAAATGTTGGTGGAATGCTGCTCGCATTCATCGCTTTGATTGCACTGTTCAATTATCTCCTTACCGGATTGGGAGATATTTTAAATCTGAATTCATACCTGCAAACAACTTTCGGGCAGCCGCTTTCTATGCAACTTTTATTTGGGTTGATCTTGAAATATCTCGCTTTTGGAATAGGTGTTCCATGGAATGATACTTTGAATTTTGGAAGTTTAATCGGAACTAAAGTTGTGCTAAATGAATTTGTTGCTTATTTGGACTTAGCAGAACTCATAAAAAATGGAGCTATGAGCGAAAAAGGAATTATGATGGCAACTTATGCATTATGCGGCTTTGCAAATTTTTCTTCCATTGCAATTCAGATCGGGGGTATAAGTCCAATGGCACCAGAAAGAAAAAAAGATATTGCTGCTTTAGGATTGAAAGCTGTCCTTGGTGGAACACTCGCAACTTTAATGACGGCAACCCTTGCAGGTTTGTTGGTTTGATCTAAAATGATTGACTTAAATTTCAAGTATAAAAATTTAATAAGCGAAGTTAAATCTTCTGCACCATTCGAACCTGAACTTGCAATAATTCTTGGCAGTGGTTTAGGCAATTTTGCTAAACGAGTTGATATAATAAAAACCATTTCAACATCAAACTTACTCGATTATCCCAAGTCCACAATTCAAGGTCATGAAGGTAAAATTCACTTTGCTGAATACAGTGGCAAAAAACTACTTTTATTTCAAGGAAGAATTCATCTGTATGAAGGTTACTCAATTTATCAGTGTATTCTGCCTGTGTTTATTGCATTCAAGCTCAATTGCAGGAAAATAATTCTTACCAATGCAGCAGGAGGTGTAAACCCAAATTTTCACCCTGGTGATTTAATACTCACAACTTCATTCAACGGGATAATGCTTAAAAAGGAGTTGACCAACTTAATTGGTATTTCTTCTGAAAAAGGGAAAAAGAATTTTGTTAATATGCCTTCACAGAATCTTAGTATACTCATAAAACAAGCTGCAGAAGCTGAAAAGATTGAGATGAAAGAAGGAGTTTATTGGTACACAAAAGGTCCAAGTTACGAAACCCCTGCTGAAATAAGATTTATCTCCAAGTTTGGCGGCGATGCCGTTGGAATGTCAACTGTACACGAAGCAGTTTTCGCAGGATATTTAGGTATAGAAACTTCCATAATCTCATGCATAACAAATTATGCTGCTGGTTTAACCAAGAATAAACTTTCCCACAGTGAAGTAACAGAAACTGCAAATCTGGTTCAGCACAAGTTTGAGAGACTCATTAAAAAAATCATAGAAATCCTTTGAATTAAGTACCTAAACCCTATTTTAGCCTTAATTTTTAATACTTATTTTTATCTCATTTAATTGACTTTCAGACACTATCCTGATAACTTTGTTGACCTATTTTGAAAAAATCAATCAAAAAAAGCTTTTATTATGAAAGAATTTAGATTTAGAATTATCATTATCCTTGCAGCAATCGTCTTGGCTGTTTACCTGCTGTGGCCAACCTATAAAGATTACAGCAATACCAAAAACATATCCGAAACCATAAATAAAAAAAGTGAAGAAATAAAAAAGTCTTATCCTGAAATTAGTAAACAAGACTTAAGTAAGAAGTTGACAGCTATTGAAGATAGTATCAGAGTATCCGACCCTTCAATTTTAGAGGCTAGACAAAAAAGAATTAAGTTAGGTTTGGATCTTCAGGGTGGTATGCGTGTAGTTCTTGAAGTTAACACAGCTAAACTTTTAGAAAAATTAGCGAAGAATCCTGATGAAGTTTTCAAAAAAGTTCTTGTTGAAGCCGAAAAAGAAGCTGCATTATCTGAGGAATCTATTGTTGATCTTGTTGGGCGAAAATTTGAAGACAGACAAATCAGACTTAGCCGATACTTTGGTACAATTCGCGAGGATGATGCGGACATCTTAAAAAGATTAAAAGAAGATGCTGAAGATGCAGTAAACCGAGCTATTGAAATTATTCGAAACCGTGTTGATCAATATGGAGTTTCTGAGCCCACAATTCAACGACAAGGAAACAGACGCATTATTGTTGAACTTCCAGGAATTGCTAAAGAAGAAGAAGCAAAAAATCTTTTACAAGGCACTGCACTTTTGGAATTTAGAATTTTAAAAGATCCTGAATTCACAGTATCTCTCATGCAAAAAATTGATGATGTATTATCAGGCAAAAATCTTGAGGACACAACCAAAAACGATACTACAACATCAGCTAAAACTGAAGCTAAAGATACCAGTTTGATAGCAGGAGATACTACAAATCAAAAAGAACTTTCTGAAGAAGAATTTAAAAAAGAACATCCATTCTTCGCTATAGCAATGCTTGATCCTCAAGGTCAATCAGCCGATGCCTATATTCGCGAAAGCCAGAAAGCCCTTCTTACACAATATCTAAATCGGGAAGACGTGCAAAAAGTCTTGCCAAATAATGTTGAGTTTGTTTATTCAGCTAAACCCGTAGGTGTTGATAAAGGTGAAAACATTTTCATGATGTATCTTGTAAACAAAAATCCAGAATTAACTGGCGGAGTAATTACTGATGCTCAGGCAAATATTGATCCCAACACTTCATCGCCAATTGTAAGTATGGAAATGAATAGCGAAGGTGCAACCGAATGGGCAAGAATTACGGGTGCAAATGTTGGAAAGAGAATAGCAATCATGTTAGATGGTGTTGCATTCTCTGCTCCAGTTGTACGGGGCAAAATTCCAGGCGGCAGATCTCAAATTGAAGGCATGGCTGATATGGAAGAAGCCAAGCTTCTTGAAATTGTTCTCAAAGCAGGTGCACTTCCTGCCCCTGTTGATATAATAGAAGAAAGA
>JACAFC010000205.1 GCA_013388515.1 Ignavibacteriaceae bacterium
GACTATCGAAATCTAATTTCATCTTACTTTGGAACCTTTGAAAGATTAACTTACTCAAGGCAAAATGATGCAGTTGGTTTTGCTAAAGGAATAGATTTACAACTTATTTTGAGCACTGGTAGTTTTTATTCTTGGTTAAGCTATGGACTTCTGTACGCAAAAGAGGATAAGCTTAATGATAAAGAAGGAATTTATCCAAGATATACAGACCAAAGACATACTTTTGCATTTGTTGCGAATATAGATTTTGGTGCTTCTTGGAATTTTGGTTTGCGTGCTTATTATGGAAGCGGTTTTCCATATACTCCCAAAACAGCAATTAAGACAAATGGAAA
Source organism: Ignavibacteriaceae bacterium (assembly GCA_013388515.1). Taxonomy (GTDB): domain Bacteria; phylum Bacteroidota; class Ignavibacteria; order Ignavibacteriales; family Ignavibacteriaceae; genus XYD12-FULL-36-8. The sequence goes on from JACAFC010000205.1 coordinate 336, forward strand.
CTGGGAATGGAAGCCAGATAAAACTCATTCAGCTTATTTACCCGCATACAGGAGAGTAGACATTCGATTTAGCAAAGATTTTCTTTTTGCAGATTCAAAGATAAGTTTATTTCTGGATGTAAGTAATGTTTTTAATTTCAGAAACATTCAAGGTTATGAATACAAAACACCAGGTTTTTCAAAACCTACTCCAAAGGAGATTTTATTATGGCCAATTCTTCCTTCAATAGGGGTCAAATATAATTTCTAATTTGTCACATTTTCCAACCTAAAACTTCACTAATTATTAGTATTTTTAGCGCCATATTTTCGAATAATTTAGTTAAAGACATGCACTCTTTTATTACTGATAAACTAGGACTTACAAATTTTTTAGCTCTGCTAATACTCGTTTTAACGACTTTAAACTGCGAACAGGAAAAAATAAAAATAGACAGTGGTTTAAATGAAAAGTTAATGTTTAATTTGAATGATTATAAAAATCATTTAAAAGCATACCTTTCATCAGAAAATTCGGACTCAACTATATTTTACTTAGATACCTTAAAACAATTTTACAGCGAGCATGATTTTCAACCTCAATTCATAAAAACCTTTGAAGAAAAAGAATTTATTGATTCGCTCTTACTAATTCTTAATAATGCTGGTGAGCATGGACTTGATCCAAAATTTTATCATGCTTCTGATATCAGGAATGAATTTCAGAGTTCTTTAGCAGAAAATGTTCAAAAATCTGAACGCTATAATCATTTAGCAAAGACTGAGCTGCTAACAGTTGATGCAATACTAAAATATTCGATGCATATGCGTTTTGGTGCTTTAAATCCACAGAAAATATTTCTTGACAGCTATTATCTTCCGATTGCTGATTCGTTGAAGAGAGATTTATTTGCACCACTGAATGAAAAAGATATTCTCTCATTTCTCAAGAATATTCAACCTAAAAACAAAAAGTATCAATTGCTGCAAGCTGCATTAAAGCAGTTTCAAAATTATTCCAGCAAGAGGTGGGATAAAATTCAGTTCGCTTATAAAAAATATAAGCTTGGCGATAAAGACTCAACTTTGTCTGAAATCTATGAAAGACTATTAACACTGGGATTTTGGAAATCCGCAAAGGTCGAAGAGAAATCTAAAATAGCATATGATTCTTCATTTGCAGTTAGCGTTAAAAACTTTCAGAAAGCAAATGGTTTAATTGATGATGGCATAATAAATAAAGCAACTATTGAAAAGCTTAATACACCGCTTGAAGAATATATAAATAAAATTAAAGTAAATTTAGAAAGATTCCGCTGGTACGATTATTCAGATACAGCCCGATACATTTTAGTTAACATTCCCGATTTCCGCCTTTATGTAATTGAGAACAAAAATGAACTATTCAATATAACAGTATGCACCGGACGAAAACGTTATGCAAATTTTGCTGCACAGTATTTAACTTATAAACGTTCCAAAAACTGGAAACATAAACCTGAAGATTGGGAAACCCCAATTTTGTACAGTCAAATTTCCCACTTAATCTTAAATCCAACTTGGACTGTACCATCAAGCATCATGAGAGAAGAAATCGCAAGCAAGTTGAGACGAGATTCAACCTATCTTAAGAAAGCAAATTTTCGGGTTTATAAAAATGGAAGTATGATTGATCCAACTGAAGTAAAATTAGCCGATCTCAATTCAGGTAATATTCCTTACACAATAATTCAAAATCCCGGAGCAGGCAATGCACTGGGAAAAATCAAGTTCATGTTTAACAATCCATTTGGAGTTTATTTACACGATACGCCTACAAGAGCTCCATTCAAATATGTCAATAGAGCAGTCAGCCACGGTTGTGTTCGCGTGGAAAAACCACTCCAGCTTGCTGAATATATTCTTAAAAACAATTCAAAATGGACACTTGACTATCTAAAAATTGAAATTGGTTTAAGAGTTGATGATAAAAATGTAATTAGTGAATTCAAACAAAAGAGAAGCGAACTTAGAAAAGGTGCAAGCTTTGGAGAAACCACCGAAGTTAAATTGGACAATAGCATTCCCTTATTTATCGATTATTATACCGCATGGGTCGATCATTCTGGCGTAATTAATTTTCGAGACGACGTATATCGTCAAGATAAAATTATTCTAGAATCACTTGCTAAAATAAAGTAAGATAAAGCTTAGCTGCAGAAAAAAAGACTGTGCAACTTAATTCTCAGTTATTCATCAAATAGTTACAAAAAATTATTTTCTTAATACAACCAAAGTATTGCGCAATGTATGATATAATTATTATTGGTGCAGGTCCTGCCGGAATCAGCATGGCTGTTGAGGCTATTGAAGCTGGAATTAAAACTGAGAAAATTCTTATTCTGGAAAAAGCCGATGAGCATTCGTTTACAATAAAAAAGTATTATCCGGATAGTAAACTTGTAACTGCTAACTATAAAGGATTTGAAGCTAGGTGCACAGGTGTAATGTGTTTATCCGACTCTACTAAGCAACAAACAATTTCTTATTTGGATAAAGCAATCCAAGATTATAGTATTCATGTAGAATACCGCGAAACAGTGCACAAAATCCTTAGCAAGAATAAAGAACAGAAATTTGTTTTAGTTACTGATAAAAATACTTACGAAAGCAAAGTTGTTGTAGTTGCAGTCGGCATTCTTGGTAAACCCAATAAACCAGATTATAAACTGCCATCAACATTAAATTCAAAAATATTTTTTGATGTCACCTCAGCAGAAATCTTTAATTCTAAAGTACTTGTAGTTGGTGGAGGTGATTCAGCATCCGAGTATTGCCAATATCTTGTTCAAAAAAACAATAATGTTACACTCAGTTACCGACAATCCGATTTCAAAAGAATGAATGAAATAAATCAGAAAAGCATAAATACACTATTCGATGAAAAAAAGTTAACTGTTTATCTTAATTCAAATATAGTATCTGTAATCGATGAGCAAGGTTCACCAAAAGTTAATTTCGTTGAAAGACAAAGTGAAATTTTTGATTATGTTATTTATGCACTTGGCGGCTCAACTCCGGAAAATTTTCTTAAGCTGATAGGAATTGAATTTGATGGACCAGAACCAATTCTTAAAGAAGGATATGAGACAACAGTCCCCGCTCTTTTTCTTACGGGAGATTTAAGTGCCGGTAAAAAAGGAGGGTCAATAATTTGGGCGTTCAATTCATCAAAAACTGCAATAAAGAAAATTTGCAGCAATTATCTTGGCTGCAAAGAGTCATTCTAATTCTCTTAATTTTAGCACAATTAAAAATTTATTGAAGTTAAACTTTTTGTAAAGGATTTTTGTCTTATTATAAACACATATTTTATTATTCAGAAAAGAAATAAATGTACAGAAGAATTGCCTACTTTATCTACATAGTGCTAATTCTAAATTGTTTTATTAATGCTCAGCCAGGAACGCTGCAATTCGATGGCAGGATTGAGGGAAATGTATTCGATAAACATTCTAAAACTCCACTAGAATATGCGAATATTGTTGTATTCACAATTAGTGATAGCAGCCAAGTAAATGGTGCAGTTACTAATCCAAATGGCCATTTTTCGATAAATATAAATCGCCCTGGTGTTTATTACATCCGGATTGGATTCATCGGCTATAAAGATATTTATATAGACTCTTTGAGATTGAACAGAAATACAAAAACCATCTCGTTCAACGAAATCTTGTTAGAACCCCAAGCTTATAATTTAAAGGAAGTAGTTGTTCAGGGAGAAGGCGCACCAATAACATACCACATAGACAAAAAAGTGATAAATGTCAGCCAGCAGTTTACTAATCTTTCGGGATCAGCCGTAGATATTTTGGAGAATGTTCCATCAGTTTCAGTTGATATTGAGGGTAATGTTTCATTGAGAGGCAGCGGCAGCTTTCAAGTTTTGGTAGACGGAAGACCAACAATTTTAGATGCAAGTGAGGCATTGCAGCAAATACCAGCAAGTTCTATTGAGAACATTGAAATAATAACAAACCCATCCGCAAAATATAATCCTGAAGGAACTGCAGGAATAATCAATGTTCTGTTAAAAAAGAATACACTCGCTGGTATGAGCGGAATTGCGGAAGCTAATGTTGGACTAAATAACAAATACGGCGGCGAAACAATTCTAGATTTCAAAATGGATGGATATGAACTGAATTTTGGAGTGGATTATAATAAACGTTCATTCGAGATGAATTCAATATCTGAAAATCGGTCTGACTATCAAGGAATTTCAACTTACTTAAATTCAAAAGGAACAGGAGCAAGAAATAGAACATCTTTTGGAATTAGAGGTTCAATTAACATCAATCTAGATGATAATAACAACCTATTGTTCGGTGTTCGTTATGGAGATCGAGATGGTAAGATGAATAATTCTTCTTTCTACACTAAATCTGTAAGTAACACAGGTTCAATTCAAAACTATTTAAACTCCTCATCGAGAAACAGGGGCGGTAACTTTTATGAGTTAAATATGAATTACTTGCACAAGTTCAATGAAGCCGGGCATGAATTGTCAAGTGAAATTGGGTATGAATACTCGAATGGGAATGAGGGCAATACCACCACTTTAGCCGAGAATGGAATTATAACCTACGGACAAAAATCTACGGAAGATGGTCCGGATAATGAGTTAAGAGTAAAAATGGACTATGTCCTGCCCCTTAATGATGAAAGTAAATTCGAAGCAGGATATCAAACCGAAATCGAATTAACAGAAGAATCGAATAATGTATTTGATTATGATACCACATCTGGCGATTACATTTTCAAAGATCAATTTAGTAATCGAACAAAGTACGACGATATTGTTCATTCAATTTATTCACTGTATTCAGGCACATTAAGCAATTTTAAGTATCAATTTGGCCTGAGAGGTGAAAATACTAATAGAAAGATTAAGCTATTAAAAAACGGCGAATCGTTCACAATAAATGAAATTGATTTCTTCCCTTCCTTTCACATGTCAGCAAAATTGTCCGAGAATAATCAATTGATGACTAGTTATACAAGACGAATTCAACGTCCGCATGGCTGGGAATTAGAACCTTTTGATACTTGGATGGATGCATATAATTTACGTAGAGGTAATCCTGCATTAAAACCGGAATATATAGATTCCTATGAACTGGGTTTTCAGCTGCTCATGGGAAAAAGTCTATTTTCTGTTGAAACATACTACCGCGTAAACAATAATAAAATTGAACATATTCGATCTGTTTACAGTCCGGACGTTAATTTAACAACAACTCAGAATGTGGGGAAGTCTTATTCACTGGGAGCTGAAACCATGGTTAATTTCGATCCCCTTTCGGATTGGAATGTTAATCTTATGGGAGATTTTTATAACTATAAAATTGAGGGAAATTACTTTGATCAGGATTTTTCGAAAAAAAGTTTTAGCTGGTCAATGAGATTTAACAACAGTATTAAATTGAGTTCAACAACTCAAGTACAAATTAATGGGATGTACAATAGTCCAGTTGTTACCTCTCAAGAAGAAAGAAAAGCATTTTTCTCTGCAAATGCAGCGGTAAAACAAGATCTTTTCGAAAGACAATTAACATTAACCTTGCAGGTTCGAGATTTGATACGAACTTCTAAACATGAATCCATTACACAAACAGCAAGCTTATATCAGTACTCCTCTTTTGAACCTGAGGCACCAATGGTAATGCTGAATATTAGATTTAACTTTAATAATTATAAGAACCGGGAAAAAAGGGAGAATGAGGAAAGAATGGATACAATGGAAGAAGAGTTTTAAGGTTTGCAAAAGGGAGCCGAAGCACTTTGAAATTATTTTATTATCAATATTTTTTTCGTTTCCTCAACTGTCTTTGGTATTCCTAATAATTTTAGTTTGCTGTCAATCAAAAACATTGTTGGAGTTGCATAGATAAAATAATCTGTACAAGCTTTTCC
>JACAFC010000238.1 GCA_013388515.1 Ignavibacteriaceae bacterium
AGGATATTTTAATAAGAGGTGTTGGCGCTAGGGGAAATACTAAAATCCCTATAAGTCTTCTCACTCAAATTATAAGTTTAAGAATGAGGGAATTATTTATTCTAGTAGATAATGAAATTAGAAGTGCTGGTTTTAAAAATAAGATTAAGGCAGGTATAGTTTTAACTGGCGGCGGCTCGCTTTTAAAAGGCTGTACAGAATTAGCTGAAGATGTATTTGGCTTACCTACTAGAATTGGAGTTCCACAAGAAATGGGATCTAAACTGCCAACCGAAATCGAAAGCCCTGAATTTGCAACTGTTATGGGCTTACTTTGTGGTGTTCCGGGAAGCAGAACTAAAAGTTATCAGCATATTTTAAAACCAAAAGAAGATAAAAGAAAAAACAAAGTGTCTGTTTTCTTTAAAAGGGTACAACAGTTTTTTGATGAAATTTAATTTATTTAATAAGGAGGTCACAATGTCGCATTTCGCAACTTTAGACAGAGGTAAGTCCATGTCTGCAGTACTTAAGGTTGTAGGAGTTGGGGGTGGTGGTTGTAATGCAATTGAAAGTATGATTAAAAGAGGCTTACAAGGTGTAGAATATGTCTCAATAAACACCGATGCACAAGTGTTAAGAAGCAGTAATGCAGCTCATAAAATTCAAGTCGGTACAAATATTACACGAGGGCTTGGTGCTGGAGCAGATCCGAATGTTGGTAAAAAATCAGTTGAAGAAGACAGAGAAAAAATTTCTGAAGTGCTTGCTGGCAGTGATATGGTTTTTGTTACTGCAGGAATGGGTGGAGGTACCGGAACTGGTGGTGCACCAATAATTGCTTCAATTGCAAAAAGCATCGGATCTCTGGTTGTTGGCATTGTAACTAAACCTTTCAAGTGGGAAGGCAAAAAGAGAATGCTAAATGCGGAACAAGGCATTCAAGAATTAAAACAATATGTGGATTCATTAATTGTAATTCCCAATGAGCGGTTGTTAAGCATATTAGATAAATCTACAAATGCTTTTGCCGCTTTTGATAAACCTAATGAAGTGTTATATGAAGCAACTCGTGGTATTGCCGATATTATTACAGTTGAAGGACTGATTAATGTAGACTTTGCTGATGTCAGAGCAGTGATGAACCAAAGTGGTGAAGCCCTTATGGGTTGCGGTGTAGCAAGCGGTGAAAATCGTGCAATCGAAGCAGCACAAAAGGCAATCTCAAGCCCTTTACTTGAAGGTATTAACATAAAAGGTGCGAAGAGCGTATTGTTAAACGTTACTGGGTCAAGCAGTTTAACCATTCAAGAAGTTAACGAAGGAAACAACATCATTTTTGAAGCTGCTGGAGAAGAAGCTAATGTAATATTTGGTTGTGTTCAAAAAGAGGAAATGAATGATTACGTTTCCTATACAGTTATTGCAACTGGATTTGATGGGCAGTCGAGAAGTTTCAGTTCCAAAACATATAAAAGTACAAAAAGCAAACAGAAAGAACCGGATGTTTTTGCCGGCAGATTTAATTTTGGAACCGAGCCTGCTGAGGTAGATACAACTAACCTTGAAATACCAACATACCTCAGGATAAAAAAACCTCAGTCCCAACTTGAGCTAGATCGGAATGATGAGGATGATATTAATAGCGGTTTCGTTTTTAATACTAATAAATTGAATTGGTCTAAGGAAAAAGTAATTAAAGAGGCTGAACAAAAAACAAATGATGAAGATGATAGTTCTTCATTTTTACGCATGATTATGGATTAGTACCTTTTTACCTGTTTTTTCGAAAAATTCACATAAGAGGGTTTTATTGGCTTAAAAAAATAACTGAAAAAGGCATTTTTTCTATTGGTTTAATTATTGCAGCAAATATACCATAATTAACTGTTTAATCAGTTTTGGAATTAATGGTAAAATAATTAGGTCCGAGGTAGAGAAATGAATTTATTAGAATTATTTGGCATCGTTTTTTTAGCAATTGTCGTCATTAATGCCTTTGTTGGTTTATGGGCCATTAAAACAGCAGAAAATGAAGAGGAATTCACTGTTTCATATAAACAATTTTAATTGCTCTTGTAAAAATTTACTTAATCCGGCTTTGCCGGATTTTTTTTGCCCCAATTTGCTGGTTGCTGGCAAAAACAGAAACCCCCTTCACGCCAAATTCATTCCGTTTTGCATCTAACACATTTTGCTGTTGCTTTTTAGATAAAAAACTTGTATATAGTGAACGCATGAGCACTATATATGATGATGTTTGCCCAAAATTCAACAGAATACCCGTATTATGAAACTCCCAAAGAGTGGCGGAACAATTTGCACATTTACAGTTTATACCCGCCTATTCCTCGCTGCACTCAAAATATCAATTTTGATATTTATGATTTTGAAATGTTGTTCAATGACAAACTGACTATTGAACTGCTCAAGAATGGAAGAACGATCGGCTGTTTTTATATAGAATCTCCGGGGATGCGTTCACTGCTTAGACGGCTTGATGTTGAAAGTTTTGAAATGCTTACTGCGGCAAGCTCTATTATTCGTCCTGGTGTTGCTGAAAGCGGAATGATGCAGGAATTTATTGTGCGGCACAAAGATCCTTCAAAACGCAAATACTTAGTTCCTGAGATGGAAGAACATCTTAGTGAGACTTATGGTGTGATGATTTATCAAGAAGATGTTATTAAAATTGCACATCACATTGCCGGGTTAACTTTAGAGGAAGCTGATTTACTGCGGCGGGCAATGAGTGGAAAAATGCGCTCTCACAAAGCGATGGAGCAAATTACCAGCAAATTCTTTCATGCTGCAAAAGGTCAAGGGTTAACTGAAGATCAAGCAAAAGAACTTTGGCGGCAAATTGAATCTTTTGCTGGATATTCTTTTTGCAAAGCTCACAGTGCTTCATTTGCTCAACTTTCGTTTCAGGTCGCTTTTCTAAAATCTCACTATCCAGCAGAATTTATGGCAAGTGTCCTCAGTAATGGAGGAGGCTTTTATTCTGCCGCAGTCTACATTCAAGAGAGTAAGAGAATAGGGCTGAGAGTACTATTGCCGTGCATTAACAAAAGCAAGTATGAGTATACTGGGCACGAAAAAAAATTGCGCATCGGTTTTATGGCAATTAAAAACCTTTCCCGAAGCTCCATTGAAAGAATAATAAATGAAAGAAAAGAAAACGGTAAATATGTTTCGCTGGCTGATTTTCTTATCCGTACAAAATTAGGTTATGAAGAAACCGCTCTTCTCATCAAATGCGGCGCTATGGGCTGCTTTAAATTAACTAGGCCAACACTCCTGCGCCTTCTTGATATTTATGTTCATCATAGAAAAATTCTTAACGAAAATTATAATGATCTTTTTATAAGTGATACTTTTGCACTTGAGAATGAAATAACTACCAACACCAATTATTCTGCAGAAGAAATTTGCCTTAATGAATACGAAGCTTTTGGTTATATGGTTACACGTCATCCTCTTAACTTTTTTACAGATTGGTTGAATGACAATCGGATTACTAAAGCAAAAGATATGGTTCAAAAACGCGGGCAAAATGTGAAAATGATTGGGTGGTATATGACATCCAAAAGAATTAGAACAAAAAACGGGGAGATAATGAAGTTTCTTTCACTTGAAGATCTTACCGGAACTTTTGAAGCCGTAATTTTTCCAAAGGTGTATTATCGGGTTGCCGAACTTACTATGTCAATGGGGCCATACTTGGTTGAAGGAAAAGTTGATGAGAATGATCCAACCAATCTGGTTGTGAAAGAACTTAAGGTGTTGACTTCCTTAAAAGTTAAGGCAGATGAAATGAAAGACAGTGTTGATCATAATTATTACGGTGACCGAGAGAAAATTTCTGAGGAAGAATTTGAAATTGTTAATTCACTTGGCAAAGAAAAACTTCGGCGAGCCTATGCCGGATAAATTTTTCCAAAATTATTTCATATTAACAAATTGAGTAGGAAAATCCAGATCAGCTTCTTTAATCATTTTGATAACAGCTTGCAAATCATCTATTTTAGTTCCTTGTACACGAACCTGCTCATCTTGAATTTGAGCATTAACTTTTAATTGCAAATCTTTAATCATTTTTGTAATGCGCTTTGCATTATCCTTAGAAATACCACTTTGAAGTGTAATAATTTGTCTTAATCTGCCTCCGGCTGCTTCTTCTGCTTCCTTAGGTTTTAGAGCTTTTACAGATATTCCTCTTCTAATGAATTTTGTTTGAAGAATATCAAAGCTGGCTTTTAAGGAATAATCATCCTTAGTATTAATAGTGAGTATTTTTTCTTTCTTATTTAATTCGATGGTAGTATGCGAATCTTTCAAATCATACCGTTGTGCGATTTCCTTTAAAGCTTGATTTATAGCGTTATCAGCTTCCTGAAGATTGATTTCAGAAACAATGTCAAATGAATGAAGTTGTGCCATATTTGTTCTCTTAAAATTAATAATTCCAATAGCTAAACCTATATTATAAGTGGTTATTTGTCAATAAATGATTGATTAATCTATAAGTTTTAGTGTGAGTTGAAAGCAAAGCAATATTGGCAAAAAAATAAAATTCTGTAGTTCTAAATCTTTTTTTTGAGACTGAATATTTGTGATATTTGAATTGTAAAAATTGTCTTCTAATAAACTATGATTAAAAACTAAATCGAGAGTTATTGAATGAAGGGCATAATATTAGCAGGAGGTTCGGGTACTAGATTATATCCCATCACACAAGCAATTAGTAAGCAGCTGATGCCAATTTACGATAAACCAATGATTTATTATCCATTATCTGTTTTAATGATGTCTGGTATTAGAGAAATATTAATCATATCAACACCAAACGACTTGCCGATGTTTAAAAAACTATTAGGTGATGGAAGTCATTTTGGATGTTCATTCAGCTATAAGGAACAACCAGAACCAAAAGGTTTGGCACAAGCATTTACTTTAGGCGCAGAATTTATCGGCAAAGATAAAGTTGCACTTGTTTTAGGTGACAATATTTTTTACGGGAATGAACTTCAAACACAATTACAAGAATCTGCAGAACCGGAGGGCGCAAAAATTTTTGCTTACCAAGTTTCTGATCCGCAGCGGTATGGAGTTGTTGAGTTTGATAGTGACTTAAACGTCGTGTCAATTGAAGAGAAACCCAAAGAACCAAAATCAAATTTTGTAATACCTGGTATTTATTTTTATGACAATGATGTAATTGGAATAGCTAAATCATTAAAACCTTCTCAAAGAGGTGAATATGAAATAACTGATGTGAATTTAGCATATCTGAATATGAAGAAGCTTAAAGTTACTGTTTTAGGTAGGGGAACTGCATGGTTAGATACAGGCACTTTTGATTCACTGATTCAAGCAAGTCAGTTTATTCAGGTAATTGAACAAAGACAGGGATTAAAAATTGGCTGTATCGAGGAAATTGCATTTAGAATGGGTTTTATATCTCGTGAACATTTACTAAAGCTTAGTGAGCCATTAAAGAAAAGTGGATATGGCGAATATCTATTTAAAGTTGCTTCCGATTTCAAATAACAAAAATTTTAGGTGAATCTTGCATAATTTCGAAAAATATAAAGATAAAAGAATTCTAATAACCGGAGGGGCGGGTTTTATTGGTTCTAACCTCGCCATCAAACTAATTGAATTGGGTGCAAATGTTACCATTGTTGACAGCTTGATACCTGAGTATGGGGGAAACCTTTTCAATCTTGAACCGGTTAAAAATAAAGTACATTTGAATATTTCAGATGTTCGTGACGAACACTCGATGAAGTATTTAATCAAAGATCAAGATTATCTTTTTAATCTTGCCGGACAAACAAGTCATTTGGATTCGATGCAAAACCCATATTCTGATTTAGATATTAATGCTAAGGCCCAGCTTTCCATTCTTGAAGCTTGCAGAAGATATAATCCTGAAATTAAAATTGTTTTTGCAAGTACAAGACAGATTTATGGTAAACCTCAATATCTACCTGTAGATGAAAATCACCCGCTTTATCCTGTTGATGTAAATGGAATAAACAAAATGGCTGGCGAGTGGTATCATATCGTTTATAACAATGTGTACAATATAAAATCTGTTGTATTAAGATTAACCAACACTTACGGGCCAAGAATGAGGGTTAAAGATGCTCGGCAAACTTTTTTAGGTATCTGGATTAAAAATGTTATCAATGGCGAAAAAATATCTGTTTTTGGAGATGGAAAACAAATTAGAGATTTTAATTATGTTGATGATGTTGTAGATGCTTTTCTGCTGTCTGCGATCTCTAATGAAGTGAATGGGATGATATTCAATCTTGGCGACGCTGAACCGGTTAGTCTTGAAGATACCGCCAAACTAATGATAAGAATAATAAAAAATGCTAAGTATGAACTTGTTCCATTTCCTACCGATAGAAAAGTTATAGATATTGGCAATTATTATGCAGATTATAAAAAAATAAATTCTATTCTTGGATGGAAACCGCTTGTTAATCTCCATGAAGGTTTAAAATCCACAATTAATTATTATGAAAGATTCAAACAATATTATTGGGATTCACAAGTAAATGAAAAATGATTTTATCCCTGTTTCAAATCCTAAACTAAAATTTCTTTCAAGAAAAAAAGAAATCCTAAAAATTACAGACACTGTAATTGAGAATGGGATGTACATTTTAGGAAATGAAGTTACTGCATTTGAGAAAGAGTTTGCTCAATATATTGGAGTCAACTATTGTGCGGCTGTTGGCAATGGCACAGATGCAATTGCAATTGCATTAAAAGCTCTGGGAGTAAATGTTGGCGACGAAGTTATTACGGTGTCTCATTCAGCGGTAGCAACTGTAGCGGCAATAGAAATGATTGGTGCAGTTCCTGTATTTGCCGATATTGAAGAAGATTCAAGATGTATTAATCCTTCAAAGATTAGAGATTTAATTTCCTCCAAGACAAAAGTAATCATACCTGTTCATATTTATGGCCAACCAGCTAGGATAAAGCAAATTATCTCTATCTCTAAGGAATATGGATTAAAGGTTCTTGAAGATTGTGCACAAGCACATGGTGCAAAGGTAGATAATCAATTGGTCGGTTCGTTTGGAGACGCAGCTGCTTTCAGTTTTTACCCAACAAAAAATCTTGGTGCTATCGGGGATGGTGGTGCTATTGTAACAAACGATGGTTCCACTTTTAATCAAGTACTTGCAATTCGCCAATATGGTTGGCGTCAAAGATATATTAGTGATTTTTCCGGAGTTAATTCAAGGTTAGATGAATTGCAAGCTGCATTTTTAAGAATCAAATTAAAAGATTTGGATGATGAAAATGTTAAAAGAGTTACGATAGCTAATCGTTATAATTCTGCATTAAGCTCTTTGGGTTTCACATTCCCAAAAGTAATATCTGATTCGTATCATGTCTACCATTTGTATGTTATAGAATCAAATAATCGTGATGACTTGGCTGACTTCTTAAAATCTAAAGGAATTGGAACCGCGCTTCATTATCCATTACCGATTCATTTGCAGCCGGCGTATAAAGGTAGAATAAAAGGAAGCGATAAGCTGTTTGAAACCGAAAGACTTTATAAAAGTATTTTAAGCTTGCCTATGTACCCAGAACTCACTGCTGACCAAGTTTCCCATGTAATTGATTCATTGAGAAAGTGGAAGGAATTACGGGGTTAGTTACACTCATTATATAAATGAGACAACTTCTATTTCGTTCATAAAAAATAATTCATTGATTGCTTTGAATCAAAAATTACATGAATTATATTTTGAATGGTAATTCGCAATAATTTCTAGATTTAACACTAAGAGGGTATGGTGTTTTCTAAAGATCAAATTACAATGATCTTTTTAATTGTGTTATCAAAATCTTTCCTCTCAATTAATAATTTCGCCCTTCAAATATTATTTGAGATTTTCAAGTATCAAATAAATTATACTTCAAATTTCCGAAAAAACATAAATTTATTCATTTTTATCAAATCGATTCGATCAGATTAGTTTTGAAATTTATATTCATTTGTAAATAATAGAACATATGAAGTTATTGTAACTACTAAAAAAAGTAAAAGAAGGGTATATAAATTGTGAGTATTCTAAATATAGCACTCCCACTTTCAAAACTTTTATAACGCCAAGGGTAAAAGGGGTTTATGTGTTAGTTAACTACTATCGAAACTTTATACCAAAACAACTTCGTTTAATATTTTTATTATTCGCTGTTTGCATTTCAGAAAACTTTTCACAGGATGCGCCAAATATCGTATCGAAAAAAGCTGGCATTGCTTTTAGGATAGATGATAATCAGGATATCAATAAGTATTTAGAATATGCATCCATTTTTAATAATTACAATAAAAAGTTCACTTTTGCACTCAATCTTGGATTGAGTACAATTACGCCTACCTACATACAAGGTGTAAAACAACTTCAGGCCAGTGGTCATGAAATGATGGATCATACACCAACCCATCGAACTAATTACTTCTACACAAACCTGAATACAACATACTATGAAAGTCATCCTGGTGTGCATAAAATCAGTGATAATAAAATTGAACTTAACCATGCTCCAGTTGATATTTACAAAGCTAAGAGAACTGGTTATGTGAATATTAATGGAAATATTGTTACTAGTTCCTCAGGAATATTTGCTGACTTTTCTAAATACGATTGTTATTTATACTTTCCTGCTTTGGATAAGTTAGTTTTTATTGATGACGTAACTGGTTGGAAAGATCAAAATACCGTTGAAGTTAAAACTTTCTGGCGAAATGAGATTGATCTTGGTTATCACGAAAACATCCAATTTTACAATTTTGATAATGCAAATATCCATCTAACTGTTGATGCATTAAGAGCCTTAATTGAAGAATCTGTAAGATTAGCAGACTATTATAATATTACAAGACCCAAAGTCTGGATTCAACCTGGAGGTTATTTTCCCAGAGTATATCGAAATGAAATAAAAGCTGCGAGTGAACCTATCGGTTATAAATCTGCTGGTATATTTACTGATTATGGTTTAAAAGTATTTAACGAATTCAACCCGGATGATGAGAAACAATTTGGAATGACCTACGGTGATTTTCAAGAGGAAAGTTGGACACTAGAACAAATAAAAACCTTTATAGCAGATAAAATTGCTAAACACCAAGTGGTTTTTAATGAGAGTCATTTTCAAAGTCAACTGGGCGGGTGGTCAGGTTTTTTAGATAGAACTGAAAAGTTAATTCAGTGGTGTGTCGAAAAAGACATACCGATTAGAACGTATACTGAATGGTCTAATATATTATATCGGCAAATACCTGATCCTAACGAAAATATAATTCCACCATTAAATATTGATCTTGATGAAAATGGATTTCCAGATGGATACAAAAGGAGTAACGTTGAGGGAACACTTATAAAAACTGATGGCTACCCAACTTCAAGTGATTATTGTTTCTCCATAAACCATCTTGGATTAATAAGTTCTATAACCAATTTAGGTGGAATTGAAAAAGGCGAAAATGCGTTTGAAATTTGGACTAAAGGAGCTTCAGGAAATTTTATAGAAGTTACATTCAAGGTGAATAATCAAAACTTTGTATATAAGTTTCCTGCTGAAAGTTCAAACTGGACGAAATATACATTACAAGAATCTATCAATGGCAATACTTCACTATTTATTCCTGAGAATGTCTCACAAATAGATGTTTCTATTGTATGTTCTAATTATTCCTCTGGTGATGTTAGAATAAGTGGAATGCGGTTATCAAAGTCCTACGGGAACAATGAATATCTAGGTGTATCGCCAACAAGTAGGCAAGTGTCAAGTGCGAGTGGAAATTCGAACTTCTCTGTAGTTTCAAATTTGGATTGGGTGGTTAGCAGCAATTCACCTTGGCTGAGCGTTTCGCCTTCAAATGGCTCAAATAATGGAATAATTACTGCAGCCTTTACAGAAAATAACGACATCACCCAACGAATTGGAAGCATTAGTATTTCAGGCGGAGGTATATCAAGAACGGTAACTGTAACTCAAGCTCCATTTGAAATATCACTTTCAATTACACCTTCAAATAGTTCAGTCTCAAATCAAAGTGGAACAACCACATTTGAAATAATCTCAAATACTGTTTGGACAGTTGAAGATAATGCCTCTTGGTTAACATTAAGTACTAATAGTGGCTTTGGTAATGCAACAATTACTGCATCATATTCTAATAATCCTAATGCTACCCAACGTTCAGCAACAATTACTGTAACTGGAGGAAATAAAAGTTGCAGCGCAACATTAACTCAAGAATCAACTCCAACTGTAACGGTTGAACCCGCAAATCAAGAAGTTGCATATACTTCGGGAACTACATCATTCAAGATTAAAACCAATAGAAGCTGGACTGCATCTGATGATGCAGCTTGGATGCTGATATCTCCAACAAGTGGACCAAACGATGAGACAATAAATGTTGTTTTTCAAGCAAATCCAAGTACTAATCAAAGAGTTGGAACAATCACCGTGATTAGTGGAGGTATTACAGTTCAGGTAACTGTAACTCAAGAAGCTAAACCTTTTCAGCTTGATGTTTTACCCTCTGACGTAAATGTAACATTTGTTGGTGATACTATAGAGATTTCTGTTTCTTCCAATACAACTTGGTCAGCTACTGAAAATTCATCATGGCTAACGTTGTTACAATCAAGTGGTAGTGGTGATGGTACAGTAAGAGTTGCCGTTGCAGAGAATTTAAACTTAATTGATCGAAATGGAATCATCACTATCTCCGGAGGAGGTATTACTCGTAGTGTAATGATTAATCAAGAATCAATGCCGTTTTTAGTTTTACAACCTGAAGAGAAGTTTGTTGGTTACAGTTCTGGTAGTACAACTTTTTCTATTGATGGTAATAGAAATTGGGTTGCAACTGATGATGCAGACTGGATTAGTGTTTCTCCGAACACTGGGGAAGGAACAGGAACTCTTACTGTAAATTATGCGGATAATTTAAATATTACGGAAAGAGTTGCGACAATTACCGTTGAGGGTGGTGGCTTATCCAAAACTATTACTTTAACACAAAAGTCGACTCCAATACTCCTTTTAAATCCTGATGAATTGTTTGTAGAGAACAAAGAAGGTTCTTCTACTTTTTCAATAAATTCAAACAGAAATTGGCAGATTGAGGAAAATGTTGAATGGCTAACCGTGACGCCAATGAGTGGTACTAATGATGCAACAATAAATATAAGTTTTGCAGAAAACACAGATGTGATTCGGCGCGTTGGTATAATTACCGTACATTGTGCTGAAACATCGACATCAATTAAGGTTACACAAAATTCTTCACCATTTTTACAAGTACAGCCTTCAGATAACACAGTAGCAAATGAACAAGGCAGTATAAACTTTGCAATTTCAACAAACCGGCATTGGAATATTGAATATGATACAGAGTGGTTATACGTAACTCCGACAAGTGGAAATGGTGATAGTGTTATTACAGTTGTATATACCGATAATATTGATACAGTTGATAGAGTTGGAACTATAAAAATATCTAGTGAAGATATAACTAAATTTGTTACACTAAAGCAAAGTTCTGCACCATTTTTAGATGTTTTACCCAAGGATTTTTTTGTTGGTAAAAATGATAGTTCAATTACCGTAAAAATATCTTCAAATAGAGACTGGCGTGCTAGTGTTGATTCAGATTGGTTAACGCTGAAAGACACCTTAGGATTTGGTTGTGTTATGTTAGAGATATTCTACATGGAGAATCATCAGGTTTTTGATAGAGTAGGAAAAGTAATCATACAAGGGGCAGGATATGAAAAAATCATATCAATTACGCAGATGTCAGCGCCAATGTTGGAAATAATACCTACTGAATATTTGCTTAGTAATGATGAAGGAAGTGAAATGCTGACAATAACTTCCAATAGAAGGTGGGTCTTAGAAACTGATGTTAACTGGCTTACTTTTGATTTTTCAAATGGTGAAAATACTAAAACAGTTACAATGGTTTATACTGCAAACCCCGATACCATTGAACGAAGTGGTACTATAACAGTAACAAGCGAAGATGCCACACGCAGTGCAATAATTAAACAAGCTTCACATGATTTTTTATCAGTTTCAACATCTACAGAAACTCTGCCAGCTGATTCCGGATATGCATTCATCTGCATTCAATCTAATACAAATTGGGAGATAGTTGAAAATGTCAGCTGGCTGGATTTAGATAAATACAATGGAACATTGGTTGATACTGTAAGCATTCATTATGCGGTGAATAAAAAATCTAAACCAAGGTTGGGGAGTATATTAGTTTCTGGAGGAGGAATATCAAGAGAGCTAATCCTCAATCAAAATGGGGCAGGCGCGTTTCTTATTGTGAAAACAGATATGAATCAGCTTGATCCAGATTCTGGAAAAATTTCCGTTGATGTGCTGTCAAATACCTACTGGAAAATTCAATCAGGGGATAAATGGATTTATGCAGATCCTGACTCAGGAATGGAAAATGAATCCATAACAATTTTTTATTCAAACAATCAAGATTCGCTTTCAAGAATCGGGTCGGTGCTTTTTTATAGCGATTCTGTTTCAACTATACTTGTTTTGGAACAAGCGGGGCTAGAGGTTTTTGAAATCCTTGCTGAATCGGACTCGTCAATTTCAGGAGTTATATTAGGAAGCGGCAGGTACCTTTTTGGTTCTCAAGTAAAATTAATTGCAATACCAAATAAAGGATGGAAATTTAAACATTGGATTGAAAACGGAAGCATTGTCTCAACTGATTCCATATATACCTTTTATGTAACGGACTCAAGAACTTTGATTGCAGATTTTGAGAAAATACTTACAGGTATTTGGGATGATACTAAATTAGCAGACAAGTTTGAACTATATCAAAATTATCCAAATCCATTTAATCCCGAAACCAGAATTAAGTATGCCGTACCTTCAGAAGTGAATGGAAAACCGGCGCATGTTACACTTAAAATATTTGATGTTTTAGGGAATGAGGTTGTGACCTTAGTTGACGAGGAAAAAAGTCCACAGTACTATGAGGTAATTTGGTTAACGAATGGAGTTCCTAGTGGTGTATATATTTATCAGCTTCGGGTAGGAGATTTCATCTCTTCCAAGAAAATGGTATTGCTGAAATGATTTGTTAAAGATATGATAAGAAAAAATGAGGAAGGAATAAGTGGAATGAAGAAAAATCAAATGATAATTTTTTTAAAGAACAAAAATTCAAGTTATAGTATCAAATAATGTGAGCAGTTCTTCGTTTAGTTTATCCAAATTATACTCAATTTCAATCTTCTTTCGTGCATTTTGAACGATTGTCTGTAACTCACTCTTTGGCATTTTTAGCAGCTCTTCAATTTTTTCTGCTAATTCAATTGGATTATTTGGCTCAATTAAATATCCGGTTTTTTTATCTTCAACAAGTTCTGGAATTCCACCAATTTTTGTTGATATAACTGGAAGCCCGACTGACATGGCTTCCATGATTGATACAGGGACTCCTTCTTGTATTTCCTCTTCGTCATACTTTGAAGCGAGCACAAATAAATTGGAAGAATTCAATATCTCTTTAACTTTTTCTGGGGGACAATAATCCATCATTTCAACATGTTCATTAATCCCAAGTACATTTGCTAATTTGGATAAAGCTTGTTTTTCTGGACCATACCCAATTATAGTAATTCTGTGAGCAATCTTTTTTTTGGCTAACTGGGCGCTTGCTTTCAACAAAACATCAAATCCTTTTACACGAGCCAGCCTGCCAACTGAGAGAATAATCGGAATTTTATTTGGATTCTCATATCTTGGTTTAAATTCATATCCATTAAGCGGTATACCGCATCGATGGATGATAAATTTTGAAATATCAATATCAGAATCTCTATTCTTTATAAAATCTATATTGAACTCTGAAATAGTCAGGATTTTCTTGGCATTTGCTGCTTTTAACCGAAATAAGTTTGTCCTACGGTAAACATCGATAGCATGCATTTTTATTATGTAAGGTGTTTTATTGACTATATGGTTGAATAGAACAGGATTAGCTGTAGCATTTGCAAAATGTACAATTATTAAATCCGGATTGTATTCCTTTATCTTTTCATTAATTGATAAAAAGAAACTGAGATCTCTCAAAATTTGCAGCTTCCCCCTTAAACCATTTGTATCACTTAAAACATCTTTCCAAATAGCAGCGATTATCTTAATGCTGTTAACTATGTTTTTTAACGGGCTTTTAAGAATCTTTAGTAAAAAGTATTTACTTCTATAAGTTGTTTTAGTAACTATTGAATTAGGATCGTTGCCATTCCATGGAATCTTTTTATCTCTTGAAAAGACATTTATAATAAAACCTTTCTGCAAAAGGGCTGTAATTTCATTCCAAATCCACGTTTCACTTTTGGAAGGAAATTCTCCTACAAAGTATGCAATTTTCTTAACATTCATTATTATACAAATTTTTTCTTGTGTATGGATTTGAGTAATACAAATTTTGGCAATTAAGAGTTCAGTAGATTTTTTATGATATTGAGGTACAGCTTTGACATTTCATCACTGGATACTTTTTGATGGGCTTTAAAGGCATTGTTTGCACATGATTGTCTCAGCTCAGGTTCTAAACAAAAACGAATAATGTTATTTGCAAATGATTGCGGATCGTTAGGTGTGGCATAAAGGATACATGTATCATCAAAGACAGATTCGGCTGGACGTAACCTGGAAGCTACAACGGGTATTCCCGAATTCACATATTCAAACATTTTTGTTGAAAAAGCTAATTGCATAAAATCATCACTTCGATATGGAACTAAACCAATATCAGAAATTAGTATTTGCTTATATATGTTTTCCAAACTCTCTTTTCCATTAAGATAAACATAGTTTTCGAGTTCCAATTTTGAAATTTGATTTTGGAGAAATTTTTTATAGTCTTCATCATAAAAACCATAAATTGTTAGTTGGCTGTCGGGGATTTTGCTTTGTACTATCTTTAACGCACTAATTGCTATATCAACTCCAAATCTTTCAGAAATAGTACCATGATAAATTAGTTTAGCTCCTGAAGTGATTTTCTTAAATTTTCTTGATTCATCAAATTTAAAGATGGCTGTATCAGCAGAGTTAAATACAACATCTATTTTTTCACGCGGTATCTCTCTTTCGATAAGCTTATTGTAGAAACCAGGGCTTGCAGTAATAATTTTATCGGAATAATGACAAGCAAGGTTTGCTGAGCCTTTTACAAGCTTCATAATAAATTTTCGTTTATTTGTTCCCCACTTGGTAGCAAATAATTCAACCGATGTATCTCTAATATCTAATAGAACTTTTGTTCCTTTTAATTTCTCGAAGAAAGTAACAAAAACAAGAAATTCAGGTAATGTATGAACCACAATTATGTCAAATTTTTGTACAAATGATAATCTCAATAATTTAATCAAGCAAGCTAAACCAAATTGTAAAGTACTTAATAAATACTTAACAATTGTTTCTTTGGGTATCGGATGGGCGACCCCGTGAATATTAATTCCATTTTCATTTCTTGTTTTTTTATACGATGTGGTAAGGCATAGAACATCTACATTTGCCCCGCTACTAGCTAAAGTTTTAGCTTGTTGCTGCAAGCGCGTGTCATTCTCGTATAAGAATTTAGATATAATGCAGATTCTTTTGTCTTTCATGACTTTTGAGTTCGGACGACGGACAATTTGAAAATAGAAAAGTTATGAGGTTAATTTTCTTTTAGAAGAATATTTTTGTGTATGGTTTTAATCTACCAGCAAATCCCTTGATAATGATTTGATGATATCTTTTCCCCGAAAACCCTAACTAAATCAACTATCTCCAAATTCTTAATTCTATTTTTAAATTCATCGGTAATATCTTTTTCATTGTTAACAAAAACCAACACTTCAAGCTCTTGTAAGAATTCGTCCAAGTTCTCGGTGAGTAATTCATTTATGTGGGGGAGTTTGTTAAACAGATAGTCCTTATTCTTTCCCATTAATCTTGACAGGTGAACGTTTTTATCATAAATCTTTATGTTGAATCCTTTACCGAGTAATCTTTCCGCAACTTCTAGAGCAGGGCTATATCTTAGATCGTCTGTGCCTGCTTTAAAGGATAAACCATAAAATCCGACTTTCCTTTTGTTTATATTTATAATCAGATTCATGGCATATTCGATATGAGTTTGGTTGCTTTCCTCAATCGAGGAGAGCATGGGCAAATCAATATAGTGATCATGAGCAATTGTGTTTAATGCCTTAAGATCTTTTGGGAGACAAGATCCTCCATATGCAAATCCTGGTTTAAAGTATCGATGGGAGATATTTAGCTGTTTATCTTTTACAAATAAGTCCATCAGTTTATGGCTGTCAACTTTAAGCGCTTTACATATACGACCGACTTCATTAGCAAAGACAATCTTTAATGCATGATAAGAATTATTAATAAGTTTTATGAGCTCTGCACTTCCAATATCTACAACAATTATCTCACCATTAATTAAAGAGTAAATTTTTTTCATTACATCAATTCCATAATCAGAATCTGATGCTATTACTGTATATGGTGGGTTAAAAAAATCGCTTACAGCTGAGCCTTCTCTCAAAAATTCAGGATTAGATACTATTGCAAAATCTTTTGCGTTCTTTTTACCGCTCACTTCCTCAAC
>JACAFC010000224.1 GCA_013388515.1 Ignavibacteriaceae bacterium
GGAACTGAAATAAGCAAATTTGAAAATGATTCCACATTGTCCGCTGAAGAAAAAATTAAAAAGAAATATCTGCTTTATAAAAAGTATTCAGAAAGCAGCGATAGGATCCATACACTAAATCAACTACTTAAGGCATATACTCTTTTTGAAAAGGATGTGGAATATGTAATTACTGATGAAGGAAAAGTGGCTATTGTAGATGAATTCACAGGCCGTGTTTTGCCCGGCAGAAGGTATAGCGACGGACTTCATCAAGCAATAGAAGCAAAAGAGAATGTTAAAGTTGAACGAGACACACAAACTCTTGCTACAATTACACTCCAAAATTATTTTAGAATGTATAACAAACTTGCTGGAATGACAGGAACTGCAGAAACTGAAGAAGGTGAATTTTTTCAAATTTATAAATTGCCGGTGGTCGTAATTCCAACCAATAAACCTATGATAAGAGATGATCAAGATGATGCTGTTTATCGTACAAAAAGAGAAAAATATAATGCAATCGTACAGCAGATTGAATCCTTAAAAGCAGAAAGGAAACCAGTTTTAGTTGGAACCACATCTGTGGAAGTTTCGGAAACCATTAGCAGAATGTTGAAGCGAAAAAACATTGCTCATAACGTGTTAAATGCAAAGCAGCATCAGCGCGAAGCAGAAATTATTGCTCATGCTGGCGAAGGCGGAGCCGTTACAATTGCTACAAACATGGCTGGTCGTGGTACAGATATTAAACTAGGTGCAGGTGTCCGTGAGAAAGGTGGACTTTATATTCTAGGTACTGAAAGGCACGAATCAAGAAGAATTGACAGACAATTACGCGGCAGGGCTGGCAGACAGGGCGACCCTGGTACTTCTAAATTTTTCCTTTCTCTCGAAGATGATTTGATGAGATTATTTGGCAGCGATAGAATATCAACTATAATGACCAAAATGGGAATTAAGGATGGTGAAGTTATTGAGCACCCGATGATAACCAAATCTGTTGAACGTGCACAAAAGAAAGTTGAAGAGAATAATTTTTCTATTCGTAAAAGACTGTTAGAATATGATGATACCATGAATTCTCAGCGTGAAGTGATTTATACCAGGAGAAATAGAGCACTTCAAGGTGATCGTTTGAAAGGTGAAATATTTGACTTGCTTGAAGAGTTTGTAGGAGATTTAGTAGAAAAATATTTTGACGAAGTAAATGATGCAAAATTACATGAAGATGTTCTTCATTACTTGCTTGTTGATATCAAAATTCCAGCTGAACAATTTGAATCACTGGGAAAAGAAGGAATAAAAGAAAAAATACTTACTGCTGCTAAGGAATTTTATCTTAAAAAAGAAGAAATGATTGGCTCTGAACTTATGGCTCGGCTCGAAAGATATGCAACCTTAAGCGTGATTGATCATAAATGGAAAGAACATTTAAGAGAGATGGATGATTTAAAGGAAGGAATAGGATTAAGAGCATATGGACAAAAAGATCCATTGGTTGAGTACAAAGGAGAAGCATTTAAACTGTTCGTAACATTGCTGCAGCAAATACGAGATGAAGTGGTTTCATTCTGTTTTAAATTTTGGCCGCAAGCTCCCGATGATGTTCAAAATAGAAGAAGACGAGAACCTTCTTCTCGGGTTTTTGAAAGTAAACAAAACACTACTAATATCGGCTTATCAAAATCTCCATCAGAAGGGAGCGGTCAGCAAATCGGTAAATCTCAGCCAATTCATGTTGAGGAGAAGGTAGGACGCAATGATCCTTGTCCTTGTGGAAGCGGAAAAAAATACAAACATTGTCACGGTAAATAAAAGGAATTAATAAATGAAAAAGATTGAAGCAATAATTCGCCCATTCAAACTTGATGATGTTAAGGAAGCTCTAATTGAAGAAGGTGTGCGCGGGTTAACCATCTCAGAAGTTCGTGGATATGGAAGACAGAAAGGACATACCGAAACTTACCGTGGAAGTGAATATAGGATTGAGTTTGTTCCTAAAATCAAAATTGAAGTAGTTGTTGACAAAACTAAAGTAGATAAAATTATTGATGCAATTTTAAGAACAGCTAAAACAGGGCAGGTTGGAGATGGTAAAATCTTCATATCGGATATTCAAGATGTAATTAGGATTAGAACCGAAGAATCCGGCCCGGAAGCATTGTAAAATATTTTGCCTTTGCATTTTTCTTATTCTTAGTTAGCTTTTCACATGAGAAAAATTTTCCCAAAGTATCTTTATATTCTAACCACATTCTTTATTACCAGTTGCGGAGTTTGGGAGGACTTTACAACTTACTTTAATCTTTACTACAATACTAAAGATAAATTTGTTGAAGCCGAAAAATTAATTCAACAACAAAGAAAAAAACTTTTTCAGGTTGAAGAAATCTCTGTCCCGGGCAATGTTACACAGCTTTTGAATAGTGTAATAGAGAAGAGCTCGAAAATTCTGCAATTTCATTCAACCTCGGCTTATGTTGATGATGCTTTAATGATGCTAGGAAAATCCTTTTTTTATCAAAAGAATTATCAAAAAGCACTTCGAAAATTCCAAGAGTTAGTTGTTACCATACCAGAAAGTGATCTCAAACTTGAAAATGACTTGTGGATAGCTAAAACCCAAATGCGTTTGAAAGATTATAAAAACGGACTTGAAGCTATTCATTTAGTCCGAAGTTTAGCAATTGAGGAAGGGGAAGATGCTATTTTTCAAGACGCATTTGTAGAAGAGATTGTTTACTATATGATTCAAGAAAATTATCCTAAATCTATCGAAATCATTAATGAGTTTTTGACTGTTTCTGATAATGGTGAAGTGAATGCAGAAGTGATGTATGAACTTGGAAAACTTTATTTAAAACAGAATGATCTTAATCAAGCACTTGCCTCATTTGAAAAAGTTTTTGATTACCAGCCAAGTTTTGAAGTTGGATTTAATGCAAAAATTGAATTAGCATCAGCTTTACGTGAAACAGGTGAAAAGGAAAGAGCATTATCTGTGTTAGAAGATATGCGTGGTGAAAACAAATACTCGGATTCTTTTGATAAAATTGATCTTGAAGTTGGTTTGACCTTGTATGATTTGGGACGAGTTGAAGATGCTGTAAATATTTTAACAAGAACAGACACAACATACAGGAGCTCTATTAACTCAGGTGTTGCAAGATATATACTTGGTGAAATCTTTGAATATCATTACCAGAACTTTGATAGCGCCAGTGTTTTTTATACTAAAGCTTCAACCTCATCTATAACACCCGAGTATCTCAAGTTAGCATCTGAAAAATCTCAGTTGTTTAAGAAGTATCAGGCACTTCACAAAACCCTTCATGATTCAAAAATACAATTGGGTTATTTAATTAATCCAGACTTATTTATTCAAGATTCAATTGCATACTATGATACGCTAAATCTCAATCAAGATATCCAATCAAATGAACGGTCTTCTGATAATGAACGCCGCAATTTTAGTGAAAGCGGGCTAATCCAGCCATTAAATACCCAAAGAACCTCCGAAAAGAAAAATCCACCGGTAAGACCCAAAATTTCATTAGATTCTCTGCAAAATATAATTGCAAAAAGTGAATATGACTTAGCTGGTTTATTTGATGATGATTTTAAATTACCAGATTCAGCTTTTTTCTATTACAGTAATATTGTTGACAGTTTTGCTAATTCAAGACTTTATGTTAATGCTCTTTATTCTTTAGGTGTGTACCATTCATCGTACGGTAATCGTGAAAAAGCTGACAGCATTTTTAATTTTATTTACAACAATTATAAAACTGAAAGGGTTGTGAATGCTGCTGCTAATCAGCTTAAACTGCCCTTGCTTAATTTTAATTTCGATCCTGCAACTGAACTTTATAGCTCCGCTGAAAGCAAAATGTTAAATAAATTGTATACCGAATCCATTAAAGATTTCTATAGTATTTTCCAGAGTTATCCAAAATCTCCCTTAGCGCCTAAGGCATTACTAGCTGGTGGCTGGATTCTTGAAAATGAACTTAAACTTTTAGACTCGGCTGCCGTAATTTACGATACTCTAAATGTTAGATATCCTCAATCACAATATGCTTCAACGGTTAAATCTAAATTAAACTTTTATAAACAGGAAGCCGATAGAAAAAAGAAAATCATTGAAGATTCCTTAAAACAGATGGAAGCTAATAAACTGGCTAAACAGGATTCATTGAAAAAAGTAATTGATGTGGATAGCGACATTTTAGAAGAGAGGAATGAAAGGAATCTGGAGCTAATGGATAAAAAAACGAAAAATGATAGTTCCGGGGTTCTTAAAGAATTACTTCCAATAGACTCTTCAGCAGTCATGGAACCTAAAAATAAGGATTCGGTACGAAAACGCTAACGGCAATACTCATTTCTAAAGTTTGTTAAGTGTAAAGAAATGTTTTATTCTCAATTTCCGCATAGTGAGATCGGTGATTTACTGAACAAACTCCTTCCGATTATTAAAAACAAAAAACTACTATTTCTGTTTTTATATTTGTTATTCCTATTGTATTTCAGTGTACCAGCATTAAATATTCCATGGCTTAGTTACAGTGGAACAAGGGTTACCTCCCTTATGGAACAGAGAGCTATTGAAAATTTTTTGATTTTTTATCCAAGCCAAGCTTGGGTTGACATAGATGATGTGAATCCAAATTTGCTCAAAGCAATAATTTCAATGGAAGATGGGAAATTTTTTACTCACAAAGGTATTGATTGGAAAGAACTTAAGACATCCCTTCGTTTAAACAAAAGACGCGGGAGAGCTGTTAGAGGGGGAAGTACGATATCGATGCAATTGTCTAAAAATTTATTTTTGTCAACAAATAAAAGTTTAGTACGAAAAGCAAAAGAATTTTTAATTACATTTAGAATGGAGAAGGAACTATCCAAAAAATCAATTTTGGAACAATATGTTAATATTGTAGAATGGGGGGATGGTGTTTTTGGAATTAAAAAAGCAGCTTCAAAATACTTTAATAAATCACCCAACGAATTGTCTTCTTCAGAATCATCTCGCTTAGCTGCTGTTATTCCATCTCCATTAAGGCATGATCCTTCACTCAATTCACGTTATGTGAATAGACGATCTTCGATTATTAGAGCTAGACTCAATAATGTTGAGTTGTTCCCAGATAAAAAAAAATGAAATTGCAAGATATACTTGAATTGATTGAGGGTGGAGAAACTCTTACCTGTGAATTTAAGCGGAAGTTCTCAACTCAAGAAAAAATTGCTAAAGAAATGATTGCCTTTGCCAACACCAAAGGAGGATACCTTCTAATTGGTGTCGACGATGATAAGTCTGTTATTGGTGTTGAGAGTGAAAAATCAGAATCCGAATTAATTTTAGACGTTGCAAAAAATTATTGCGAACCGCCATTAGAAGTAAAGATTGAATATGTAGAAATAAAAGGTAAAGAAGTAGTTATTGTACAAGTTTTTGAATCAGATAATAAACCTCATAGATTGCAAGATTACTTAAGTGAACTGGATATTAATAATTCTGTTGTAACAATTAGAGTTAAGGATAAAAGCGTTCAGGCTAGTAAAGAAATGATTCGGCTTCTGAAAGCTCAATCATCTGAATTAAAACTAAAAAAATACTCCATTGGCTCCAATGAAAAGGCAGTGTTTGAATATTTAGATAAAAATGAACGAATCTCGGTCAAAGAATTGAGCCGTTTCATTAATATATCTGAACGACGTGCTTCAAGAACACTAGTTAAGCTAGTGAGAGCTAATCTACTCTTTATTCATACTAAAGAGAATGGTGAAGAATATTTTACTTCAAGACAAATTTAGTTTTCTGGTTCTCTTAATCTCATGTAACTCTCGAAAGCAAGTAGGTATTTGTACTGCCATAACTAAGCATGCAATCTATTCTTTGGATCTCATCTTATAAAATGATCTCCAGGCAAAGACAAGCCCAACTAATAAAAATACAATACCGATAAATGGAGCACTCGATCTGAATCCTTCTGAAATTGAAATCTCCATAGCTAGAAGTCCAAATAACGTAGTGAACTTAATGATTGGATTAAGAGAAACTGAAGATGTATCCTTAAATGGATCGCCAACAGTATCACCCACAACAGTTGCCGCATGAAGTTCAGTCCCTTTTTCCTTCAGATCTACCTCAACTACTTTTTTAGCATTATCCCAAGCTCCACCAGCATTGGCCATAAATATAGCCTGGAATAGGCCAAATACTGAAATAGAAATTAGAAAACTAATAAAGAAAGAAACCGGCGCATTTGAGTTTGCTGGCGCTGAAAGGAATGCAAATGCAAGTGCTAAGGAAAAAATTGTTATAAAAATATTGAACATTCCCTTTTGTGCATATTGTGTGCAAATTTTCACTACTTCTTTCGACTTTTCAATCGAGGCACTCTTGCTTGCAGTTTCATCCAATTGAATATTTTTTTTGATATACTCAACTGCCCTGTAAGCACCGGTTGTAACTGCTTGTGTTGAAGCACCAGTAAACCAATAGATAACTGCTCCACCACAAATGAATCCAATGTTTGTATAAGGATTAAGCAAGCTTAATACAGAAGCTGGGTCTATTCCAAGAGTTTGTTTAAGCAAAAGAATGAGCGAAAATATCATTGCAGTTGCTCCAACTACAGCAGTACCAATTAATACAGGTTTTGCTGTAGCTTTAAAAGTATTACCAGCTCCATCATTAGCTTCAAGATAATACTTTGCTTTTTCAAAATCTGGTTTAAATCCGAAGTCTCGTTCAATTTCTTCATTGATATTTTTTTGCTGCTCAATTAAGGAAAGCTCGTAAATTGATTGGGCATTATCTGTTACTGGACCGTAACTGTCAACCGCTATAGTTACTGGTCCCATACCTAAAAATCCAAAAGCAACAAGTCCAAAAGCAAAAATAGAAGGGTACACCATCAATTCTGCTAATCCATAAGTACTTGCAGTATAAGCAATGAACATGAGTACTGCAAAAACAAATCCTTTCCAAAATGCACTAAAGTTTCCTGCAACAAAACCAGAGAGTATGGTTAAAGAAGCGCCTCCCGCCCTCGATGCGGAGATAATTTCATTTACGTGTTTTGATTTTGTACTAGTAAAAATTTTAGTAAACTCAGGTATAAGTGCTGCACCTAAAGTTCCGCAGCTAATTACTATAGAAAGTGTGATCCATAAATTATGCGGAAGATGTCCAATTAAAAGTGCGCTAAGAATAAATGTAACAATTATTGATACAACTGATGTAATCCAAACCAGAGATGTCAATGGAGCTTCAAAATCTATTTCATCCTTATTTGCATAAATAATCTGCATGGCAAAACGATTAATATAAAATGAACCAATAGATGTAACTATCATCATTATTCTCATCGCAAAAATCCATGTTAACAATTCTGTTTGAATAGAAACATCAAACACGGCAAGTACAATTAAGCTAATTAGTGCTACTCCAGTAACACCATACGTTTCAAAACCATCTGCAGTTGGCCCAACGCTATCGCCTGCGTTATCACCAGTACAATCTGCGATTACTCCCGGATTTCTAGGATCATCTTCCTTTATTTTAAAGACAATTTTCATCAGGTCTGATCCGATATCGGCAATTTTAGTAAAAATTCCTCCAGCAATTCTTAATGCACTTGCGCCAAGAGATTCACCAATTGCAAATCCAATGAAACAAGCACCTGCAAATTCACGAGGCATAAAAAGTAGAATAATTAGCATCATGAGTAACTCTACACAAATTAACATCACGCCAATGCTCATTCCAGCTTCTTGAGGGATGTTTGATAATTTCATTGGTTTACGTTGCAATGCCGCAAATGCCATCCTGCTATTTGCTAAGGTATTCATCCTTATTCCAAACCAAGCCACACCGTATGAACCGAGTATGCCAATCACTGTCCAAAGTAAAATAATGGTCACATCAAAAATTTTACTATTCATTAGGTAACCAAAGTAAAATGCAATACAAATTGCAATAAATACAAAAAGAATAGCTAAAAATTTACCCTGTTGAATAAGATAAGTTTTACAGGTTTCAAAAATTATCTGAGCTACATCAAGCATAGACTGATGAGCTTTAAGACGCTTAACACTAATAAATTGATAGATCCCGAACAGCATTCCCAACAAGCAAATTACAAAGCCCCACAACAAAATTGTTTGCTGTGCAGGGTTCAAAACCGGAATTTGTAAATTTGCTTCTCCAGCATAAGCTTTAATACTAGGAAAGAGCATTACGAAAAGTAGGATTTTCTTCATCATATTATTGTTCATCCTTTGTTTATTTATGCAGATGTGTCACTTGGTTAATTTCTAGTTAAGAGAATTCTTTATTTATTCTTGTGTTTA
Organism: Ignavibacteriaceae bacterium; assembly: GCA_013388515.1. GTDB lineage: Bacteria > Bacteroidota > Ignavibacteria > Ignavibacteriales > Ignavibacteriaceae > XYD12-FULL-36-8. The sequence goes on from JACAFC010000224.1 coordinate 8,347, forward strand.
CTGTTAATCATCTATATTAAATTTTGTGGGAAATGTGCGATGGTAAGAGCGGCTAATAACCTCAATCGTGTGTTCGAAGTCTGAGCAGTATACAGTTTCATTATACCTACTATTTGTAAATAGAAATCAGGATTAAATGAACGGTCGAAAGACTTTATTAATCTTTACTTAAAAATATATAAAATTTTTTTTTCAATTGGGTAGTATTTTAGTCCAAAGATTTAAAAGCTATTAATTTTCTCTAGATTCATACAGCTTTCTTAGTTCAAAAATAGCAATTCCATATGCCACAGCAACATTTAATGATTGCTTTATTCCATATTGAGGAATTTCAATTGAAAAATCACACAAATCAAGTATTTCTTGGGATACACCTGTAATCTCATTACCTATTACTAAACACAATGGGAAAGTAAGGTTATTAACTTTGTAATATGGGATACTTATATCTGTTAGTTCTAGAGCACAGACTTTTATACCTTTACTTTTAAGATCCTGGATAAGCAGTTTGGCATCTTTATGATATTCCCATTTTACACTTTCAGTTGAACCCAATGCAGTTTTAAGAACTTCCTTTTTAGTAGGACATGGTGTGTAACCACACAATAAAAGTTTTTCAATCATCGCTCCATCTGATGTTCTGAAAATTGAACCGACATTATAATTGCTTCTTATACTATTCAGAACAACATAAACCGGAAGCTTTTTTACCGAATCAACCGATTCCAGTTTTATCCTTTTGGCAGCTATTTCATCATGCGAAAGTTTTTTCATAACTGTATTTGAGATACTAGGATAGCCTGTTAGCGAGCTGCCCGCAAGCTGCGGCTATGTCATCACCTTGTGTCTGGCGAATCATTACTGTTATATTTTTATCCCTCAATTTGGCGACAAACTCTTCAATTTTTTCTTTTGAAGTGGATTCAAGCTGTGCCGAAAATCCTGTTGGATTCATATGGCTAACGGAATTGAATGGAATTACATTAATTTTTGAAGGGATTTCTTTGCAAATTTTTGATAAAGCTTCAATATCTTTATCTGTATCATTTAAATTTTTCAACATTACATATTCAAATGTAATGCGTGTAGCTGTCTTTTTCGCATAATATCTTAAAGCCATTAAATTTTCTTTGAGCGTATATTTTTGATTAATAGGCATCAACTTTGTACGCATTTCCTCAAAACATGAGTGAAGTGAAAATGCAATTTTCACGTTAAGACCACTATCAGCAAGTTCTCTTATCTTCGGAGCAATGCCCGCGGTTGATACAGTTATTTTTTTATAACTTATTCCTTTTGTAATCTCGTGAGAGAATATTCTCAAGCTTTTTACGGTATTATAGTAATTCAAAAGTGGTTCACCCATCCCCATATAAACTATATTGGTGATTTTCTCTTTTCCAAAATCTTTTGCTGCAAGCATAAATTGGTCAAAAATTTCACCCGATGTAAGGTTACGTTTGTAACCCATTAACCCGGTTGCACAAAATTGGCAGTCAAGGGGACAACCCACCTGAGTTGAAACACAAAGGGTAGTTCTTGTTTCCTCAGGAATTATTACTGTCTCAATTTTATTCCCATCATTTGTTACAAAAATATACTTTTTAGTTTTGGTGCTTTCAGATTGTTCTGTATGAAAATAGTTTAATGTTTGAAGTTCAATTTCCTCTCTAACCTCATTTCGGATAGTTTTAGGGATGTTACTCATCTCATCAACAGTTGTGGTTAGATGATTGTACATCCAATAAAAAAACTGTTCAGCACGGAATTTTTGCATGCCCTTTGAAGTAAAGTAATTCTTTAGTTCTTCAATGGTCATTCCTTTTAATGTAATTTTTTTCTTGGCTTCGGTTGAGAGAGTATTCTCGATTTGTAGATTTTCCTCATTTTCCATATCAAATTATCTCATCATATTTTAGTCTAAAAATAAAAACATTTTTCATTTGATATACTATTATATAAATTAACTAAGAATCAAAAAAATATTCTTTCAACCTAATCACAGATATAAAATGAATTTTGATTTTTCTGAAGACCAAATAATGATTCGGCAAACTGCTAAAGAATTTGCTGAATCAGAAATTGCACCAAGTGCAATTCAGCGAGATATTGACGCCGTCTTTCCTACTGAAATTGTTAAAAAATTAGGTGAATTAGGGTTTTTAGGAATGATGGTTCCTCCGGAATATGGAGGCGCTGGATTGGATACTATAAGTTACGTGCTTGCAATGATTGAAATTTCGAAAGTGGATGCAAGTGTTGGCGTTATCATGTCAGTTAATAATTCACTTGTTTGTTATGGATTGGAAAAATATGGTTCGATTTATATAAAAGAAAAATACCTTACACCTTTAGCTAGTGGGCAAAAACTGGGTGCATTTGCTCTATCTGAACCTGAAGCTGGAAGTGATGCCACAAAACAGAAAACAACGGCCGATAAAGATGGAGAGTATTATAAACTTAATGGTATAAAAAATTGGATAACTAATGGTTTATCTGCAGATTATTATTTGGTAATTGCTTCTACTGACAAAGACAAAGGTCATCATGGAATATCAGCCATACTTGTTGAGAAAGGAACCGAGGGTTTTAGCCATGGTAAAAAAGAGGATAAGCTGGGCATAAGAAGTTCTGATACATGCTCGCTCACATTCGAGAACTGTAAAGTTCCAGTTCAAAATTTGGTTTGGGAAGAAGGTAAAGGTTTTAATTTTGCCATGAATACACTAAATGGAGGCCGTATAGGAATTGCTTCACAAGCTATTGGTATTGCAGAAGCCTCATTTGAGGCAGCACTGAAGTATTCAAAGGAACGTAAGGCGTTTGGTTCCACCATCTCAAATTTTCAAGCTATTCAATTTAAACTTGCAGATATGGCAGTAAAAATTGAAGCAGCTAAAATGCTTACTTTACAAGCTGCTGCTTTGAAGGATGCAGGTAAAAAATATTATAAAGAAGCTGCTATGGCAAAATTGTATTCATCAAAAATTGCTGTTGAATGTGCGCTTGAAGCAATTCAGATACACGGTGGATATGGCTATGTAAGGGAGTACTTAGTAGAAAGATATTTAAGGGATGCAAAGATTACTGAAATTTATGAAGGTACATCCGAAATACAGAACATTGTTATAGCTCGCGCATTACTCGATTCTTAAGTATTAATTATTTTATGCGATTTTTTCTCCTTTTTATATCTTTATTAGCGATTCAAATTTTTGCCCAGCAAACTGACTGGCTGAAGTGGGAAAAAAATGAGATTAGTTACACCTATAAAAATCAAGTGAGTGAAAATAATTTTTCTCAACAAGGAATTAGCTTATCTCAGTTAATGATCGAATCTCTCTCAAAGGCATATTGGTTTCTAATTTCGGATCTTGACGGAGATAATTGTCCCTTTAATCCATCTTGCTCAAAATTTTTTATCCAAGCAGTACAAGAAACGAACCTTCCACAGGGTGTACTTATGTTTTTCGACAGATTTACTAGAGATATAAATATTTTCAATCGAGAAAAAAAGTATCCCAGACTGAATAAACGATATTTTTATGATCCTATCGAATTGTATACTTTAGATGAAAACAATATCCGCTATTTACCTCCGGATAAAATCATTACCATTGAATGAAGTTTATTGTTCTGGCAATTATTTATACTTCAATATTAGGCTTTGCACAAAGTAATGATTCAACTATCAATTCGCTTTATAGTAAAGAAAACATTTTAAAATTTGCTGATTACCTTTTTTGTGAAGAGGATTTTCTTCGTGCTGCTGAAGAATACCAGAAAATTGATGAAAAATTCAGAGATGATAAAATAAATTTCAAAATTGCTCTAAGCTTTTCAATAATTGGGGAGTACTCAAAATCCGAAACGATTTTTAATAGAATAAACTCAAATTCACCTCTTTATCAGCAGTCAAGGCTAGAACTTTTAAAGATACTTTTTCTTCAAGAAAGATTTGATGAATTGAGGACACTAAATAAAAATGAAGATGGAGAAGGTGATGTATCAATACAGCTTCCAATTAAGAAACTCTTATATTTTTCTTTTTTAAAAGACCAACAAGTGCCAGAGGATTTTGATACCTTTACTCAACCCTTTAATGATAATGAGAAACATGAAATTGGATTATTATATACCTTGCGCCAAAATCTATCCATAAAAAATCCGCTTTTGTCGTCAATTTTGTCTGCTTTAGTTCCTGGCGCAGGGAAAATGTATGTTGGTGAATTTAGTGATGGACTATTTGCTCTTCTTTCTGTGGGATTATTTTCATTCCTAGCCTACGATAACTTTAATGCTGGGCATAATTTTAGGGGATGGTTGTTTACGGGAATAGCTGCTGGATTTTACGGTGGGAATGTTTATGGTTCATATTCTGCAGCGCAAATTCATAATGCTCAAATTAGATATGAATATAATCTAAGGCTTGATTCTTTTATTAAATCAAAAAACTATTTTATACCCAAATACGATTTTTGTGAATAAGAAATTGAAAGCAATCGGTTCAACGAAACTTAAATTCGTAATTCTTTTACTTTTTTGGCTGATAAATAATTCACAGTTGTCAGCATCCGATTATCTCCAAAAGCAATATGAATTTGCAGCAAAGTTGTTTGATGAAGAAAAATACTATGATGCAATTACTGAATTTAAGCGTCTTCAATTTTTTGATAATCAAAAGTTATATGGTTATTTATCTAATAAGATGATTGCCCTTTCCTACAAACATGGTGGCAAATTCAACGATGCCGTTAAATATCTTTCAAAAGCTGAATTACTTGCCCCAAATTCAGATTCATTATTTGCAATCAAAATTGAAATTGTGAAAATTAATTTGTTAAGAAAAACTACTTTCAGAGCACGCGATATTCTGGAAGATCTAAAAAAAGATACAAGCTTTGCTGGAAAAGAAAATCAAATAATATATTGGAAAGCATGGACATTTATTTTTGAAGAACAGTGGGATAAAGCAGCAGAGTTGTTTGGCATTCTAGATCAAAATCACGAATTAAAGCGGTTGTGCAATAATACCCATGATATGAGTTATTCACCCCAAATCGCCAAAATTTTATCTACTATTATTCCGGGAGCAGGACAATTTTATACGGCTAATTTATTGAGTGGTCTGTTATCACTTGGATGGGTAACTCTATGGACATATCTTTCAGCTCAGGCTTTTCTGGCTGATAGGGTATTTGATGGATTAATGATGTTGAATTTTCTTGATTTTAGATTTTACAATGGTAACATACAAAATGCCGAAAAATTTGCTGTTGAACACAATAGAGAAATTAGCGATTGGATGCTGAATTATTTATGTAATAACTACAGGGGTGAAAAACCTTAAAGAATTCGGAAAGAGGCTTGCAAATTAAAATCAAATCGAAGTAAATTTCATTGCTTTATACAGTTATTTCCATAAACATAAAAAATAGAACTAAATTGCGGAGGATACATGAAAAAAGGTGCTATAATTGGTTTATCTATTGTCGGAGTAGTTGTATTGCTCCTCGTAATCCTTATTTCATGGGGAATTAAAACCTATAATAATTTAGTTACCATAAACGAAGAAGTAAACCAAAGTTGGAGTCAGGTAGAGAACCAATATCAAAGACGAGCTGATCTTATTCCAAATTTGGTTAGTACAGTAAAAGGTTACGCTAATTTTGAACAAAAAGTTCTTACAGATGTAACTGAAGCTCGTACAAAAGTCAGTCAATTCAACATTACTCCTGAAGTTCTGAATGATCCCCAAGCGTTCCAAAAATTTGAGCAGCTGCAAGGAAATTTGAGCAGCGCACTTTCGCGTTTACTTGTTACAGTTGAAAACTACCCGGAATTAAAAGCAAACGAAAACTTTCTACAACTCCAAGCTCAATTAGAAAGTACCGAAAATAGAATATCTGTCGAAAGAAGAAAATTTAATCTAAGTGTTCAGAAC
>JACAFC010000045.1 GCA_013388515.1 Ignavibacteriaceae bacterium
GGTGCAGTTCCATCATATTTTCAGAAGTCATCATCCTCATAAGATACTGATCAGAAGTAATAGTCAACACCGATTCCAAGACCCATTGCAAATTGATCCCCCGGAAACCACTGCCAACCAACTAATAGCCCAGCAGAAAACGGTGAAGTTGATGCTTCTTCTGTGCTTAAATGGTTATATGAAACATTTGGAGCAAAGTAGAATCCTCTTAAATTCTTTCCTTTCGGATAAAAACGAACTTCAGCATTTACTCCGATTCCATCTAAACCTGAAATAGTTGGTGCCTGAATACCGATACCAATGGCAGTCCCATCATTGATTTTGTGAAAGTAGGATAGGTTATAAAAGAGTAAAAATTTTAAGGGGTTTATTACAATCATGCTTGTTCTTGGAGTGATGTCTTCAGACTGCGAAATCATTACAGCTTCAGTATAGACTGTATCTCCGGTTACGGGATCTATCGTCCATTTCTTTTCTTCGGTTCTTTCTTGTCCAACACTAATCGGAATATATGTGACTAAGATTACCAATGTTATGAATAGTTTTTTCATAGACAACCTTTTATAATGTTTGAAAAAAATTTACCAAAAATATTTCTCAATTAGGATGCCGTATTGGTAATATTGATGAACGGTAAATAGCTATGTTTAACTGTTATTAATTCCATGCCGAATCAGACCAGGTAAATAGGTGAACATTAAAGTCAACATTACATGAATCCATTCCTATACATTTATACAACACATTTTATAAATCACTTCTTCGATTTCTGTGTGAGGAAATCAATTCATACTAAATGGATATCTGCTTATCTTTACAAAAAATATTGAGAGGTGTTATGAAATATTTCGGCTTAATTATAGTTGTTTTCCTTGTTTCATTTGGATGTTCTAATAAGAACGAAGGCAATTCGGTAGTTACCAAAGAAGTAAGCTATTCGGCAGACGGCACAACTTTGAAAGGCTTTCTTGCCTACGATGAAAGCCAAAAGGATGTCCGACCCGGCGTTCTCGTAGTTCATGAATGGTGGGGGCATAATGCATATGCCCGCAAGAGGGCAAAAATGCTTGCAGAGCTTGGATATGTTGCACTAGCTGTTGATATGTATGGTGATGGCAAGCAAGCAGGTCATCCAGATGATGCAGGAAAGTTTGCAATGGCTGTTATGCAGAATATGTCTTCAGCAAAAGCAAGATTTAATGCCGGGCTTAATTTCTTAAAAGATCAACCGCAAACAGATAAAAGTAAAATAGGTGCAATTGGTTACTGCTTTGGCGGTGGAATTGTTTTGCGAATGGCTGTTGGCGGCGAGGATCTTAAAGGAGTTGTTAGTTTTCATGGAAGCTTGCCTACAGATTCGGTTGAAAATCCGAAACAAGTTAAAGCTAAACTTTTAATTTGCAACGGCGAAGCTGATGGCTTTGTTCCTTCCGAACAAATAGATGCATTCAAGAAAGCAATGACAGACGCCGGAATAAACTACAAGTTTATTAATTATCATGCTGCTATTCATGCATTTACCAATCCCGATGCTGATAGCCTGGGTAAGAAATTTAATCTAGCAATTGCATATAATAAAAAAGCAGATGAAGAAAGCTGGAAAGATATGAAATTGTTCTTAACAGAGATTTTTAAATAAAATAATTTATTAAACAGATGATTTAGAGCATTTCTCTTGCAAATAAAGTTAGAGAAGCACATATTTAACTCAAGCTGAAATAAACGATTAAAATTTTAGCTAAATCTTTGATACTACAAAGATGCTTTTGTAAAATTTTCAAATGAAAATAATTTTTCGAGCGTCCAATTAGGAAATTTGTTATTTTCTAACATCGAATTTTAGGGCACTCTTAATCAATCAATTAATCAATCAATTGGGAGTTAAATATGAACCTAGTTGACCGCGTAAAAAATCTGCTTCTTTCACCTGCTAAAGAATGGGAAGTTATTAAGGGAGAAACCTGGACGACTGCCGATCTATACACTAAGTATGCTATAATTCTTGCTGCTATACCTGCCGTTGCAGGATTTCTTGGTTATACTTTCTTCGGCTTATCATACGGTTTTGGTACAATTAAATTAGGATTCGGCACATCCCTTACTTGGGCAATATTAACGTATATTTTATCGCTTATTGGGGTTTATATTCTTGCATTTATTATCGATGCCCTGGCTCCATCTTTTGGTTCAACAAAAGATATGGTTGCATCATTAAAGGTTGCAGTATTTTCATCTACCGCAGGCTGGGTTGCCGGTATTTTAAACATTTTTCCTGCTTTGGGCATTTTGGTAGCAATTGCAAGTATTTATGGATTAGTTTTACTTTATATGGGATTGGAAAGAGTGAAAAGCGTTCCTAAAGATAAAATGGTTGGATATTTTGTTGTTGTCTTAATTGCTGCAATTCTAGTTTACATTGTAATTGGAGCTATTGTTGGGGCCATCGCTTTCAGCAGTGTTGCATTCACACGCCCGGCATTCTAAAATATATTAGAGTGAATTTTTGAAATGGTCACGGAGAAATTCGTGACCATTTTTTTATACCACTTAGCAAATCACATGAGTATTTTCAATACTCTAAAAAACTATACTTTAGGGTCAACTGCAGAGAAAGATCGGCATCTTCAATTTTGGATATGTAGTAATATTTTAACTCGCCGCCAATACTAATATCACGGTACAAGGGATGGAAATAAGATAAGCTTGCATAGTAGCCGTTGCTAAAAACAGAACTTGATACATTGTTATTGTACGAATCTATTTCCGAAAATAGAAAGTAAATCCCAACTCCGGACGAAACTTCTATACGATCAAATAATTCCATTGCAAAAGCCAAAATGATAGGAACCGCAGCTAAGGATGACTTAACATCAGTAGTTCCATATTCAGAAGTAAAGCCGGTTTGCTTATATGAATAAAAGGACAAATATCCTGATTCAATTCCAACCCGAAGCAAATGTTCCGGCTGCCACATTATTTTGATAGTTGAGTTAAAAGAATGCGGATTTAATCCGTCAAGTTCGCTCAGCGATGTTAGAAAATAGGAATAACCTAATCCAAATATGGCATTAACTTTATAAGTTGTGTCTGTTGTTTGCGCAGCATTTTTAAAAGAAAGAATTAAGAAAAAAAATGCAGCCGCTAATATTTTAGTTTTTGAGCATGACATTCGTTTATTCTTTTGCATAGTAGAATGATGCAACTATCGTTGGATAATTTGTAAGTATTCCATCAAACTCACTTTCATTTATAAACTGCTGAATGAACAGAGTTTGGTCAAGAGTCCATACAAAAGCTCGCTTACCCTCACCGTGCAGTGCACGAACATCAGGAATTAATGTTCCCATCGTCCATCTCGGTGCCCAAACCTTTGAACCCACCGAATGAAATTGATCTATACTCAGTTCACACAATGATGGAACGTTCTGATAATTTGGATAGGCTAAAAGATTATTAAGCATAAAATCAGTTGGCAGGCCAACTAATATTTCCAAACTTCTTCCAATCATTGAGGCTCTTTCTAAAATATCTTTTTGAATTTCAATCACTTGCGGCATTGAATTTCGCTCTGATTTCATGTCGAGCCAAACAAACTTTAGGTTTGTTTTGTAAAGAACATGTTCAAGTGCTTCGCGGAGCGTTGGAATCTTCTCACCGTTTTTTAGTTCAACAAAAGATTTTAACTGGGCAATGGTATAGTTTTCCACGGGTCCAAGAAGCAAACCCTTTTTTGTTTCGCGCAAGTTTATATTTGAATCGTGATACAAGAATGGAATATTATCTTTGCTCAGCATAACATCAATCTCAATTCCATTAGCACCAAGCTGTTCTGCAAGGGAGATAATTTCCAAACTGTTTTCTGATGCACCAACAAAATCAGAATTTCTTCCTCCTCCGCGATGAGCAAGAATATAATAATCCTTATTGCGAACAGTTTCACTAAAAGGACGAATATAGCTCAGCTGGATCTCATCTGTCTGCCAATCATTATCGCTGCCAAAAGTGCCAACAAAGGAAAATGATTTTGTGCCGCTTGTATCATTTAGCAGAGAATCTAATCCTGTTCTTTTATTAATGGCAAATCTAACTAATCCGGTTTCAGTACTAACAGCATATCTCCATTTCCCCTCAAATAAAAGAAGCGTGTCTTTACTCCCGCTCTTCAAAATAAAATATGCGCCGTGATTTCTTCCGAATAGTGAAAGAGTTTCTCCGCTCCACCTGGCGATAACAATATCACCAAAGTGTCCCGATCCTTTAACAACGCGGTACACGCCCTCAATTCTCTGTTTAATTTTATAAGAAATGGAATCTGTGTTCTTTAAAAAACTTTCACTTGAAAATTCAGGCTGGACCAAATCATAGATTGGTTCACACGAAGCAAGCAGCAAGCAAATTATTGAAATTAGAACTACAAAAGTTCTCATATATTCAGTCCAATCACCGCTTCGGGAATGAAATGAAATCTATCCCAAGTAGGAAAAGTTGCCCAAGCTGGGAAATAGTATCGGATATAATTTGCTCTAACTCCAAGAATTACAAAGTTATCTTTCCACAATGGCTGCTCAATATAGACTCCCAGCGAACCCCCTGATAAAAATTTTCGATTTGTAGTTGTGACTATATCATCAGCTGTTTGGGTAAGTGTTGGTATTGTTGCAAGCTCTCCTTTAACTGTTAAGGTGAACTTATCAAATGCGGCACCTGCAGAAACATTAGGATAAAAAAGCCATCCCTTAACCCGGTTGTCAAAGCCAAAACCAGTCAGCTTGCCATTCATAAATGCAGCATCATATCCAAGCGATAGAGCAAAACGACCGAATCTTAAACTCCATTGGAGTCCAAGCTGAAAGTTTCGGGTAATGATGTTTGTGCTTACGCATCCGTTTACAGAGAATCCCCAAAACAAACCGATTTTGGCCTGGTATGCAAAAAAAGGAGCGTAGATATCTGCACTTACTTCTTCAACTATATCTTCTGGAAGTTTGGCAAGGTACATTGTTATCTGATCCTTGTACGTTCCCAAATCTAGTGTATCTGGAAAAAGGAAACTGTTGGAGATGATGAAATTATTCTGGCCATGAATTTTTTGGAGTGTGCAAGCAATGAATATGAGAGAAATTGCGAGCGATACTATTTTCTGCCTGCTGAACATGCAAGGGCCCACTCGATTTGTGAATGAAATAGTTGTTCAAAACTCCGCAATTAAATTAGCAATTTTCTAATCAAGTTATCAAAATCAGCATTCCAGCTAAAGATATTTAGTAGTAATTTTTGTCATGCTTAAAAAAGTAACCCTCAGATTTTATGAAGAGCTTAACGACTTTCTTCCTCCCGACAAGAGGAAGAAAAGATTTGAACACAGCTTTATTGATAGAACCTCCATCAAAGATATGATTGAGTCTCTCGGCGTTCCACATACAGAAATTGATTTGATATTGGTAAACGGAGTCTCAGTAAACCTTGCTTACTTAGTTAAGGATAAAGATGATATAAGCGTGTACCCAATGTTTGAATCGTTAGACATAACCAACCTTCAGCATCTGCGGGCGAAACCTTTGCGTAAACCAAAATTTATTCTTGATGTTCACCTCGGAACGCTTGCAAAGTACATGCGCATGCTCGGCTTTGATACTCTTTACAAAAACAATTTTAATGATGATGAGATCGTAAATATTTCATTAAAAGAAAGAAGAGCTATTTTAACAAGAGACAGAGGAATACTGAAAAGAACTGAAGTTACTCATGGTTATTGGGTAAGAAGCACCAAACCCCGTGAACAAATCTTTGAGGTAATTAATCGATTTGATCTTAAGTCTGTAGTAAAAGAATTATCAAGATGCCTTGTTTGTAACTCTCTGTTAAAAATAATTTCTAAGAAAAAAATAATCGATCGGCTCCCGCCAAAAGTTAAAGAATATCAAACTAAATTTTATTATTGTAAAGAGTGCAGCAAGATTTACTGGAAGGGAAGTCATTATACTAATATGCTGACCGTTATTGAAAAGCTCATATAGCTGCGGGTTCTTTTACCGCAAAGCCGCTAAGACGCAGAGATTGTTAATCGTGGAATTATAAACAAATTGAATAAATTTCAGTATTCAGTAAAAACTTAATCTAACACAACATGTCTTTTATAATCTGGATTCTCATCGCAATTGTTCTGTTGTTCGTAATCGAGTATTATTTCATCAGAAAAATCAAAAGCTCAATTAAAATTCTCTTTCCCAACTTTCCGCTTTCAAATTATAGAAAGTTAATCATCGGATTGATTGTGTACACCAACCTGTACATGATAATTGTTAGTATTGCATATCTCTACACTTTTATAACTTCAGGCGATAGGCCTGTTCCGCCGGAAAGTTATTTGTTTGATTATCTCATTCTTTTCCCTTTCTGGATCAGCATGCTGATATTTGTTCAATGCGGATTGCTTTATCTTCTTCTTGATCTTTTGAAGCTGGTTTTATTCCCGCTGTACAAAAAATACAAAGCGAAACTTCTTTCTGTTCATGCAAAGCTCGTCCTCGTTTTGGCATTAGTATTCATAATTTACATTCCTATTCGAGTAATTTACGATTTCAATACTGTTTCACTTCGCATAGTCGAATTCAAAAAGAAAAATCTTCCTGATGATTTGAATGGTTTTAAGATTGCTTTCATTTCAGATATTCAAGCAGACAGATATACAAACGAAACCAGACTTGAAAGATTTATCTCAAAAGTTAATTCAACAAGCCCCGATTTAGTTTTAATAGCCGGTGATTTAATTACAAGCACTCCAAATTATATAAACACATCAGCTAAATATATTGGCATATTGAAATCTAATTATGGAATTTACTCGTGTGTGGGAGATCATGATAACTGGGCTTATTGGCGCGACAGCGACAGGAGTCTGCGTGAAGTTAAAGCCGCTCTTCAAAAAAATAATGTTCAAATGATTGATAACGGAAGAAAGGTAATTAACGTTAATAATTCTGAGGTGAATATCACGTTTGTCACTAACACGTATGTAGAAATCATTTCAAAGGGAACTCTAGACAGCTTAGCCAGTCTTGATAAAGATTATGGATTGAAAATATTCCTTACACATCAGCCGAGAAACAATTTTATTGAAAGTGCGGTTAAGAAAAATTACGATCTGCTGCTTGCCGGTCACACACATGGCGGGCAGGTCACATTTCTCTTCCCTTTTTATAACCTGTCAGCAACACTTATCGAGACAAAATACGTTCGCGGAGATTTTTGGTTCGGCGATATGCTTATGATTGTTACGCGCGGATTGGGAATGTCGCTTCTTCCGTTGAGATATAATTCGACACCAGAAGTTACATTGATTGTACTTAATAAAGAGTAATCAAATGAAAGATTTTAAATTAACTGAAATTTTCATCTATCCAATCAAATCACTTGGCGGAATATCGCTTCAATCAGCGAAGGTTGAAGAGCGCGGGTTGCAGCATGACAGACGCTGGATGCTCGTTGATAAAAATGGAATGTTTCTGACTCAAAGAGAACACCCGCAAATGGCAATGCTTCAAGTGAATATTCGAAATGCTGAACTCATAGTAACGCATAAAGTAAAACCGATCTCCGGCCTCCAACTTCCAATCTCCAACGACCAAACATCCAGCCAAGTAGTAGTAAATGTTTGGAATGATGTCGTTATTGCCAAGCATTTGAGCAAAACTATCGATGAGTGGTTTTCGGACGCACTTGGACTTGAGTGCCAGCTAGTAAGAATGGCTAATGATGCAGATAGAATTACCGACAGTAAATATACTCCAGAGCCGAAGCATGTTAGCTTTGCAGATGCGTATCCGTTATTAATTATTGGACAAGAATCATTAAATGAATTAAACCGCAGATTAAAAGAACCGCTGCCGATGAATCGCTTTCGTCCAAATTTTGTATTCAGCGGAGGAGAACCATTTGCTGAGGACAGCTGGAAGGATTTTTTGATCGGCGAATTGAAATTCAAAGCAGTAAAACCTTGCTCGCGATGCGTTGTAACAACTATAGATCAACACTCTGCAGAAAAAGGAAAAGAACCGCTTGAGACTCTTTCCAAGTTCAGAAAAGTCGGCAACAAAGTTATGTTTGGAATGAATGTGATTGGCTTTGATGAGGGAATTATAAAAGTTGGAAGTGAAATAATTATAATTTAATACTGCTAAAATTACTTTGCGGCTTAGCGTCTTGGCGTGAAAAATTTTTTCTCGCAAAGCCGCAAAGACGCAGTTAACGTTACCACAAATTGTCCTGTTGAGCGGCGCTTTGTTAATAGGATTGGCGGCTGCAGCACTTGTTTTGTTTGTGGGGGAAAGCATAATATAGTTAGTTGATTCAGTTTTGTCACGGAGTTATCCGGAAGATCATAAGACTAAGTTGTCATTCCCATGCAAATGGAAAGCCAAGGATTTTAAATCGATTAGATTCCCGCCTGCCTTCAGCAGGCAGGCTTTCGCGGGAATGACAAATTACATGTTTCATAAGTCAATATACTTAATTGCCTATCTTTTATTTTGAGCATAGGTTACAACCACTGATTTTTTGAATACACAAATCAAACTAATGTCCAATGAATAAAACCGAACAATTAATCCCCGTTGAAAGAATTTCATCAAAAATTTATCTCCTTCGAAATGAAAAAGTTTTGCTTGATGTTGATTTAGCGGAGCTTTATTGTGTTCAAACTAAGCATCTTGTTCAAGCTGTAAAAAGGAACATAAATCGTTTTCCCGATGATTTCATGTTTCAACTCTCGAAAAAGGAATTTGAAATCTTGAAGTCACAAATTGTGACCTCAAGCTGGGGTGGAAGAAGATATTCGCCCTATGCATTTACTGAACAAGGTGTTGCTATGTTATCTTCGGTATTAAACAGCGAACGTGCAATTAAAGTAAACATCGCAATAATGCGGGCTTTTGTAAAAATGCGAAAATTCTTAGGCAGCACAGAGTATCTTGCAAAGAAGCTGAAGCAGCTTGAGAAGGAAACCAGAGAAAAATTTGCAGAGCACCAGCAGCAGATAAACATGATATTCGAAGCCATTAAAGAGTTGATGACTGAGAAGGAAAAGCCAAAACGCAGAATTGGATTTTAATTACATTGCGACTTAGCGTCTTGGCGTGAAATATTTTTTTCTCGCAGAGCCGCTAAGGCGCAGTAAGTTCTACCGCGGTTTGTTTGCAGAATTACGACTCCGTTGCTTTGTGGAGTAGAGTTTTGTTATGGGATTTATAACAGCCGCGCTTATGTTGCTAGTGTAACAGAAACGAAGTTGAGTAATTGTTTTTATGTACCTAAGTTTCAATAAAGAAAGATTATTGGGTCAAGTGAATGAAATATTATACTGATTTTTTCTCTCCCGAAACCTACGAAGCATTTTCTAAATCAGAAAGGATTTTTCAATCTAATTGATGCTGCAATTGTAAACACTGGCAAAAGGAATGTTTTTAAGTTTTATCTCCAACCAATAGAATTAAAATCTTTCAACAAATCAATAATTCTAAAACATTCAAGGTTAATTTCTACAGAAGTAAAAGTTGAAGTCTGGACAAGGGACAAAGGGCAATGCGTTAAATGCGGTGCGACAGAAAACTTACATTACGACCACGATTTACCTTTTTCCAAAGGCGGCACATCACTCACCGCTGAGAATGTTCGTATCCTTTGCATGAGATGTAATCTTAAAAAGTCAAACAGAATATTGACAATACCGCCTATTTTCTTTTCTTAGGAATTTATTTTACGGTAAATAATCCTCTCTCGGCGGAGAAAAAACTTCAACTAATACAGAATCTTCATGCACCTCAACGCTGTGCTCGGTATTGCCGGGTATTGACCAGCCATCTCCAGGTTCAGTTAAATATTTTTTACCTTCAATTGTAAAAGTCATTCTTCCGGAAATCATGTAACCAGTTTGCTCATGCGGATGACTGTGATTCGGAATTACAGCTCCCTTTGCTAGCTTAAATTCACTAAGCGATGTTTTGCTGCCGTAAGAAAGTGTTTTGTAGGTAACCCCTTCAAGCGCTTTTCTGTACTCACATAAAATATTTTTGTTAAACATTGCTAATTCCTTTTAATAAAAGAATACTGAATTTCCTCAAGCAATAAAATATATTTTTTGCTGATGGGAACGAATAAAAAACGCTAAGGCTTGTTTATTGATTACCGATCTGCTCTCTCAACTTTTTTAAGCCATCTCTGGTTAACTGCAAACACCACGCCTGTTAGTGCGTAAAGCATTCCGGAAATAATACTTGCCGCAGCATCATTCACATTCATAAATGCAAGCACAAATAAAATAGAGATAATCGGTACATAACAAAGATGCGTAAAAAGGCGTGTGTAATATTGTGTTAAGGTGATTTCTTGACTGCTTAAGCCAAGCTGTTCTTTCACTTTAAGAGCGTGTTTGTAAAAACGAGAAAAAACATATAGTATTCCCAAAGCACCAACGCCATAATAAACCATAAGCCAGGGTACCTGCGGTCCGTCTATCATTGTGGTAAAAACATTTTCCGTTCCGAAGATGAGCCAGCTTATAAATCTTATGAGAAACAGCGATAAGAATTTAAGCGGGAAAATAAATACCAGTACAATGAAAAGAAGAACAGTATTCCAAATAAGAATTGCTCTATCGTCTAGTCCGTACCGATTAAAAAATAAACGGTGCTGATGCCAGATAATAAACAGTGGTACAATTGTAACGGCAAATGCAACCAGTTCATCGGTAAGCTCTAATATGCGAGTAAAAGTTGTGGGCACTTCCAGCGATATCATCAAAAGCGTGATTGAGAAAGCGAATGCAGCATCGCTGAAGTTTTCTAAACGCGATGGAACTTGGTTTCTAAGTTTAAATTGTGATTCCATAATATAAAGTATTGTTTTTGGGATGTGCTTTATTTAGTTCTTGCAGTAAATTTAAGAAATATTTTTAAAGAGAAGTGTGTCTGCAAAAGTGCTAAGTTCTTATAAAATGCAGCTGTGAGGCAAAGGATTGTATGCAGCCGACACGAAATATTAACTGTTCTACATACTTTTTTATATAAGCATCCACCCCTCGCCCCTCTCAAGAGGGGACAATTCGCCTTAAAAAAAGTATTAGTTTCCCTCCTTGGAGAGGTGCGGCAAAGGTGGGCTTTCTCTTTTACTCCTGTAAACAGCTTTTCAGTCTCTCGATAAAGCCAAATACTTATATGTAGATTCTGATAGTCAGAAATGACATAGCGATGCAATAAAAGGTTGTCGTGGTTGTAAAATAACATTAACTTTTGATACGAATCGCCCGCTATAGTCATAAACACTTTTGTAAAAGTATCTATCATTAGCAAACCCAAATCACACAGTTCAAATTGCATTTAAGAAAATTTTTCGAAATATTTCTTTTGCAGTTAAATTTCAGAAACAACAACAAAAAGGGAAAAATGACAATAGAAGCCAAAACCCCCGAAGAGTACATAAGCAAAGTGCCGGCAGACCGGAAAGAAGCTATGTCAAAACTTCGACAAAATATTTTGAAAAACCTTCCCAAAGGTTTTGCAGAAGGTATGAATTACAACATGATTGGATACTTTGTTCCGCATACTTTATATCCGGCAGGCTATCATTGCGATCCAAAGCTGCCGCTGCCGTTTATTAGCATCGCTTCTCAGAAACATTTTATAGCTTTTTATCATTTGGGCATGTATGCAAAGAAGGAACTTCATGATTGGTTCACAAAGGAATATTCCAAACATTGCAAAACAAAACTTGATATGGGAAAGAGCTGCGTCCGATTCAAAAAGATAGAAGATATTCCCTACAAGCTGATAGGTGAACTGGTAAAGAAAATGAGTTCAGCTGAGTGGATAAAAATTTATGAGTCAAATTTAAAGCGGTAAGTTTTTACAGTACTTATTGTCAGATTGAGCTTGCCTTTCTTGGCTCGACATCAAGTCGAGACTTATCGAAATCTGATTTTAGTAAAGGCAACTTAACTCTTCGACGGGCTCAGAGTGACATGAAGAATTTATTTCCAAATTAGTAGTGGACCTAAAATACAAACAAAACTCAAATCTCTTACATTATTCCGGGAGGGATGTTTTTCTTTGTGCGTTCCAAAACTATTTGTATTCGCTTCTTCTTTGTCTCTTCACGTTTTGCATAATTCACATAAAAAATGTACGTGTTCTGGTAACCCGTGCTTAAGTTTTGAAAGTTTGCCCACGCTTCTTTATCCGACATCAATACTTTTTTCATTTCATTCGGCATTTCATTATTGCGCTTACCTAAAGTGTATGCATTCTTCCACCAGCCGCTTTTCTTAGCCTCTTTAATTTTTACTAAACCGGCGTCTGTCATTTTACCAGCTTCAATCATTTTTTGGGCTCGCTCTTTATTTAATTTTGACCAACTGCTTTTGGGTTTTCTCGGAGTAAATCTTTGCACATGTTTTTCATCATCAATACGTTTTAAAATACCGTCAATCCAACCAAAGCAAAGGGATTCTTCCACAGCTTCAGCATAACGCAGAGACTTCTTCTTTGTATGAACTTTGTAAAATAAAATCCACAGCTCTTTTTGCTTGTTGTGGTTTTTCACAAGCCATTTCCGGAATTCGTTACGATCTTTAAAATGCTTTGGGTTTGTTATTTGCATTGTTCTCTACGATTAATTGATATAGAGTAAGAGAAAGAATATTTCTGAATTGGCATTTATATAATAATCCAGACATTTATATTTGATTCTGGTCTACATAAAAGAATATTGATTCTGGCATTGAGTCGGTGGCTTGTCAGATTGAGCCTGTCGAAATCTGACCATCTTAGTTCATTCGTCACTCTTCGACGGGCTCAGAGTGACATGTTTTATTTATTCCTTTGGTGGAGTCGGCTGCGGAGGATTCTCCTTTTGTCTTCCTGCTTTCTTCAATGCTTCCTTCAGCAAAAACTCAATCTGCGCATTTATACTTCGTAAATCATCAGAGGCCCATTTTTCAAGAGCGTTGTAAATACTTTCATCAATTCTCAGAAGAAACTTTTTCTTTTCAGCCATAACCTATCCCGCTGATCTGCGTCTATTTTTATTAATCTCAGCATAAATGATAAGCAGCAGCACCCAAGGATTTCTGTCCAAAACTTCGGATCTTTTTTCAATTTGAATTTCATAAGTGGTTTTAACATTCATTTTTCTTTTCAAAGAAACCAAGCGGGAACTGTAATGATCGAGTATTTCAATCGTCGTGCTGAATAAATTGGAGTTAAGAATCATACTTTCGCCCGATGGAAGCTTTAAAGTTTCTTTATTCTTTAGTAATGCAGGTTTAAAACTTGCAATTGGTAATTCTCTACCTGGCTCACGAATTTCAATGAGGTTTTTCCACCACTTTGGTTCATAGAACTCCCAACTATTGTCAAAGATTTTCGCCTCAGCTTTTACACTAAAAAATTTTGGGTAAGTTAAAGTTCCTATAACTTCATTTCCATCAAGCAGTTCAAAATTTCTTTTCCAAATAGATGGCTGAACAAAATTTAATGTTTTACCGAAATAATTTGATAATGTTTTCATATATAGTTTATAAGTATTTATAAGATTATTATCTGGAAAACAAAAAAGCTATTGACTAAAGTCCCTATTCAATTGTGGTCCTCTTAAACTCCAGCCTTAAGGCTGGGGTTAATAGAACAAGATAATCTCTAAGGCTTTAGCCGCATTTAGAATAATTGGAATTTTGGCGTCATTCTTTTACCCGAATGATTTGTTCTTCTACTGCCAACTCTATTGATACAATGTACCTGTGTTAATTACCGGCTGTGCTTCACTCTCGGAAACAAGCGCAACCATCAAGTTGTTAACCATCGTAGCTTTTTTATCTTCGTCAAGCGTTACAATTTTTTGTTCACTTAACATATTCAGCGCCATTTCAACCATTCCCACGGCACCCTCAACAATTTTTTGCCTTGCGGCAATTATCGCCTGAGCCTGCTGTCTGCGAAGCATTGCTTGTGCAATTTCTTGTGCATAAGCTAAGTGGCTTATTCTAGATTCAAGAATTGTTACTCCCGCAACTTCTAATCTTGCATGCAGAGTATTCTTTAAACTTTCGGCAATTTCCTGAGGAGTTCCGCGCAGCGAGGGCTTATCATCTTCGGTTACGTCATATGGGTATTCTGAAGCTAGCTGCCTAATAGCAGTTTCACTTTGAATATCTACAAATTGTTCGTAGTTCTCAACATCAAAAACAGCTTTTGCCGAGTCAATTACTTTCCACACGATTACTGCACCAATTTCAATTGGGTTGCCGTGAAGATCATTAACCTTAATTTTTTGACTGTTGAAGTTTCTAATTCTTAATGATACTTTTTTCCTGCTGGTAAAAGGATTTACCCACCAGAAACCTGAATCGCGAATTGTTCCTGTATATTTTCCAAAAAGAATTAAAACTCGAGAGTCATTCGGCTGAACTACTGCAAACCCACTTGAGATAATTATTATGACAAATATCATTGGGATAAATACCCAGAGGATTAAGCTGTTCTCAGTTCTAATTCCTAACGATAAAAGATATACCTCAAGAACCATAAGGGCTATGAGGACAAAAAGCATCAAAAAACCATTTGTTTTATTTGCAGCTTTTTCTTGAATTTTTTCCATTTTAGTATCCTTCCTTAAATTGCTATCGTAATGATATCATATTGATAGCAAATAGTCAAGTATTTTTTTTAAAATATATTGATCAACAGAAAAAATAGTTTTTTTTACATTTTTTGAATTATTCTTGGGTATCAAATGTTACAAGCGGTAAATGATCAGAGTTATCGATTAGTGATGCACGTCATTTTAATCCCAATAGGAGCTGGGGGAGAAATACTAAAAAACAATTAGATTCCTCGGTTTAGAAAATTTGCAATCCCTCGGAAGGACTCTTAGACTTAAAAAATTTATTTTATGAAAATATTATTAACTGGTGCGACAGGTTACATTGGCAAACGACTTCTCCCGGTTCTCATCGAGTGCGGACATGAAGTGATTTGCTGTGTTAGAGATAAAAACAGATTCCCTGCTGAAGGAATTTATAAGCACCCAAACATATCTTTGTTTGAAGTTGATTTCCTGAAAGACATTCCATCTTCGGTTTTAATTAAAGATGTTGAAGCGGCTTATTATCTCATTCATTCAATGAGTTCTAATGTGAATAATTTTGAAAAACTTGAAGAGATATCCGCAAATAATTTCGTTAAGCTTCTGCTGCAAACATCGGCAAAACAGATAATTTATCTCGGCGGAATTACAAACGAAGAAAAACTTTCAAAGCATCTTGCTTCAAGAAAAAAAGGTGAGGAGATTTTGGGTAAGAGCAGAATTCCGTTAACATCAATTAAAGCGGGAATTATTGTCGGTTCCAGCAGTGCATCATTCGAGATTATTCGTGATCTTGTTGAAAAGCTTCCTGTTATGGTTACTCCAAAGTGGTTAAATACAAAGCATCAGCCTATCGCAATACGAAATGTCCTGGAATACTTAACCGGGGTTTTACTAAAGAAAGAAACATTTAACAAATCTTATGATATTGGTGGTCCGGATATTTTATCTTATAAAGAAATGCTACTTCAGCTTGCAGAGGTTCGCGGACTCAAGCGTTTCATATTCACTGTTCCCGTTATGACACCTCGGCTTTCATCATACTGGCTTTACTTTGTTACATCAACATCTTACATGCTTTCAATCAATCTTGTCAACAGTATGAAGATAGAAGTTGTTGCAAAGGATAATTCTTTGGAAAAGATGCTCGGCATAAAACCAATTTCATATAAAGAAGCGGTGCGGCTGGCATTTCAAAGGATTGAACAGAACAATGTTGTATCGAGCTGGAAAGATTCTCTTATTTCGAGTTCCATAGAAAGTTCGCTTAGCAGTCATGTTGAAGTTCCAGCTCACGGATGCTTTTTCGATAAACGGGAAAAAGAAATCACAACAAATGCTGATGAAATACTAAATAATATCTGGTCAATAGGCGGAGAGCGAGGATGGTATTATGCAGATTGGCTATGGCGCTTAAGAGGATTTTTAGATAAACTCCTCGGCGGTGTCGGGTTAAGAAGGGGAAGAACTAATCAGTATGATATTCACGTTGGAGATACGCTTGACTTTTGGCGTGTGCTTGCTGCCCATAAACAAAATAAACGATTGCTCCTTTATGCCGAAATGAAACTTCCAGGCGAAGCCTGGCTTGAATTTAAAATTATTAATAAAAATGAAAAACATTTCCTTCAGCAAACCGCAACCTTCCGCCCGAAAGGATTGCTGGGAAGGTTGTACTGGTATTCTGTGCTGCCGTTTCATTACTTTGTGTTTAATGGAATGGCAGAGAATGTTATAAAATATGAAAGAAAAAGATGAACAACCTTATAATAATCGCACATCCAGACAAACAAAGTTTTTGTCACAACGGTATTTTCAAAACCATTCACAGCACATTAACTTGCCAAAATGAGAATGTTGATGTGATAGATTTATATGAAGACGAATTTAATGTGTTTGGCGATGAAGAAAAGACAAACTTGTATAAGGAAAAGATTACTAAATCAAACCGCATTTACATAATCTCACCAGTTTGGTGGTTTAGATGCACACCTTTGCTTGAATCATTTTTTGACCAAGTGCTAAGCCCAGGATTTGCTTACAAGTTTGTTCCGGTTACCAAGTCACTGGGTATTCCCAAACCATTTTTGAAGGACAAAAAAGTAAGAACATATCTTACTCACGGTGCGCCAGCATTACCTGTGCTTACTCTATACATTAACTCAGTAAAACTAAGACTTGTAATGGGAGTTTATTCATTTGTGTTTGGTTGGTTCAGAACCAAAACTCGGCAATTCTGGTCGGTACCTTATGTGTCAGAGGAGAAAAGAAAGAAATATCTAAAAAAAGTTGTTAAAGACATTGAGAGGGATATTAGAGTTTGAAAATATTGCAAGCTCATTTCATTTCTTCTTGGCGAGGTAAGGAATATCTCGATGTTTGTGAGATAGATTCTTATTTTTATTCTTATAATTATTGATTACAATATTATCTTTATAACATCTTTAAATGTATAGCCAGAATAAACAATAATGAACAGAAATATTTTTTTTGTTGTTGCTATATCCTCATTAATTACTTTTCAGTCCTACTCACAAATCGATTCCTTGAAAAATAACATCGAAAAGCTAATAGAAAACAAAGACGCAGCTGTGGGCGTTTCAATTCATGGAATTGAAAGCAATGAAACCTTAACAATAAATAATCTAAAACATTTCCCAATGCAGAGCGTATTCAAATTTCATATTGCATTAGCTGTCCTCGATCAGGTTGACAAAGGAAAAATTAAATTAGATGATAAAATATTGATTAGCAAAAAAGAATTGCTGCCCGATACTTGGAGTCCAATCCGTGAGAAATACCCCGAAGGAAATGTTAAACTGTCTTTGGCAGAAATCATTGAATACACTGTGGCAATAAGCGATAATAATGGCTGCGACATTCTTCTAAGACTAATTGGCGGACCTGAAATAGTCGAAAAGCATATACATAAACTCGGTATCAATCAGATTTCCATTAAATATAATGAAGAAGCAATGAATAAAAGTTGGAGCGCGCAGTTTTCAAATTGGACAACACCCAAAGCATCAACAGATTTATTAATTAAATTCTTTTCGGACAGCGTTTTATCAAAAAGCAGTTTCGTTTTTCTTTATAACACAATGGTTAATACTTCTACAGGAAAAAACAGAATTAAGGGACAACTTCCCAAAGGAACTATTGTGGCACATAAAACCGGAAGTTCGGGAACGAATGAAAGCGGTGTAACCGCTGCCGTAAACGATATCGGCATAGTTACGCTGCCAAATGGTGATCATTTTGCTATTAGTATTTTTGTAACCGATTCCAAAGAAAATGATGAGATGAATGAGAAAATCATTTCTGATATTTCAAAACTAGCATGGGATTATTTTGCAAATAAAATACCCAGGTAAGCTTCAGTAATCAGTTTTTGTTTGAAAGAATAATGAAGATAAAGTAACTTTCACTAAGCAATATTTATATTCACCAACCTTAGGCAAAGGAACACAAAATGAAACTATCTTTGCTTCCTTCAATAATAATTTTAATAATTGGCTTAACGGGATGTTCAACTCAATCGGACATTTCCAAAGATAAAACAGTTTCAACAGGAGATAATACAATGACGTCTGTAGATTGGGATGGTACTTACATTGGTATTTTACCATGTGCAGATTGCGAGGGAATTGAAACAATGATTAAACTGAATAAAGATTTAACTTATGAACTTAAAACGAAATATTTAGGCAAGGATGAAACTGCATTCGAATCCAAAGGAACATTTACCTGGAATGATCAAGGCAACACAATTACCTTGTCCGGTCTGGAAACTGCTCCGCGTTATTATTTTGTTGGTGAGAATATGATTAGACAACTCGATATGCATGGAAAGCAAATTACCGGGGCTTTAGCAGATAAATATGTTTTAAAAGAAATCTCACAAGCGATGACGAATAAGTACTGGAAACTTGTTGAACTAATGGGTAAAAAGGTTCAGCATGAAGAAACGAATAAACGTGAGCCGCATATGATATTAAGATCTGAAGAACAGAAAGTTCATGGAAGCGGGGGCTGCAATACATTTAACGGAATTTATGAGTTAAAAGGAAACAACCGTATAGCTTTTTCTAAATTAACAACTACTTTAATGGCTTGTCCAAATATGGAAACAGAACAGGAGTTCTTTAAAGTGCTGGAGATGGCAGATAATTATTTCCTCGATGCCGATACATTGATTCTTAATAAAGCAAGAATGGCGCCGCTTGCGAGATTTGTAGCAGTATATCTAAAATGAGTAAGCCTAAAGTATTGCTGGACAAAATAAGCGGGAAGTTTTCAATACGCTTTTTGATCTTTTTAGCAGTGCCGGCAGTATTACTTTGCTCATGTACATTCACAAAAGTTATATGGTATAACTTTTCCGATATTGATGATTATAAAATATTTCCATACCGAGAACTTAAAGCATCTCAAAAAACATTTCACTTTCCGGAAAATTTAGAAGAAGATAGGATTCCAGCTAAATACAAGAATATTCCCCTTGATGAAGTATTGGTTAATAATGAAACCATAGCTTTTCTTGTTATTAAAAATGATACTCTGATATACGAAAAGTATTTTGATGAACATACAGATTCATCCATTTCGCTCTCCTTCTCAATGGCGAAATCATTTCTTTCTATTTTAATTGGATGCGCAATAGACGATGGATTAATTAAATCTGTTGAGCAGCCAGTAACAGATTTTATTCCCGAGCTTAAAAAAAATGGTTTTGATAATGTAAAGATTAAGCATCTGCTTCAAATGACTTCAGGCATGGATTATAAGGAGTCTGATAATCCTTTCGGTATTCATGTAAAATTTTATTATGGAGATAATCTTGAAGAAAGGCTGTTGAATCTGGAGCTTAAGGAAGAACCCGGTAAAAAGTTTATTTATAAAAGCGGAGAAAATCAGCTGCTTGGGTTAATACTTTCACGAGCAATCAAACCCAAAACAATAACAGCATTTATGCAAGAAAAATTATGGGAACCCCTTGGTATGGAATACGATGGTCTGTACAGTTTAGATAATGAGAAAAATGGTCTGGAAAAAACATTCTGCTGTATGAGTGCAGCAGCAAAAGATTATGCAAAGTTCGGCAGGCTATTTCTAAATAACGGTAATTGGAATGGACGACAAATTATATCGCAAAATTGGGTTGAGCAATCTACACGTATTGATACATCTGAGGGTAGTGCATGGTTCTACCAATATCAATGGTGGCTTTCTACAAAAGAATCCGGCGCTTATCTTGCAAATGGGCATTTAGGGCAGTACGTATATGTAAGTCCCCCAAATAAATTGATTATAGTACGGCTTGGTAAAAGTCAAGGAAGTTTAAATTATGAAAACTGGCAGGAGCTCTTTGCTTTTTTGAGCAATAATATAAAATGAACCGAGAGTACATTTAAACTCTTCTCCTATCAGCCCCAATAATTAGTTCATTTTTTTAAAAAAGGTGCAACCTTCTTACCCTAAGTGTTGTTTAATTAGAATTCTGCTTTTATTATTTAAGGATTCAATTAGAAAGGTTTTATGGAGAATGTAATTTTATTTCCCTTTAATGAGTACTGGTTATTTTATTTAGGATTTACGTTTTTTGTTTTTCTAATGCTTGCATTGGATTTAGGCGTTTTTCACCGTGAGGCACATGAAGTAACATTTAAAGAATCACTTATATGGAGCATTGTTTGGGTTTCTCTTGCGTTAATATTCAATTTTCTTTTTTATAAGTACGCGGGATGGAAATTTGAAAATGATTCACGGCTGCTGTCAATATCTGGTTTCGATGCGGAGTCTGCTGCTAAAAGTGTTGGGCTTGAGTTTTTAACAGGCTATATAGTTGAAAAAACTTTAGCAGTTGACAACATTTTTGTTTTTGTGGTGGTATTCAGCTTTTTTTCTGTGCCGCTTAAATACCAGCACCGAGTTTTATTTTTTGGCATTCTAGGTGCGCTTATTTTTAGAATAATATTTATTGCATTGGGTTCCATACTGCTCCAATATCAATGGATTGTAATTATATTCGGAATTTTTCTAATCATCACCGGACTAAAAATTATTTTTGCACCGGAAAAACCCATTGATCCGGAGAAAAATCCAGTAATTAAATTGTTTAAGAAAATTTTCCCTGTTACTCCAAAAATAGAAGGACAAAAATTTTTCATACGCAAAGAAGGTGTTTTATATGCTACACCTTTAATGATTGCATTGCTCTTTATTGAAGTCTCGGATATAATCTTTGCAGTTGATTCTGTCCCCGCAATTTTTGCAATCACCAAAGAGCCATTAATTGTTTTTACTTCAAATGTATTTGCAATTCTTGGGCTGCGCGCTATGTACTTTATGCTTGCGGGTATTATTCACAAATTTCGCTATCTCAAATATGGGCTTGGTGTCGTACTGGTTTTTGTTGGATTGAAAATGGCTTGGTTGAATGATGCCTTCGGCGGGAAGTTCCCAATTAGCTGGTCATTAATAATTATTATTGTGGTTATTAGCACATCTATTTTAGTTTCTTTGTTTATTAAGCAAAAGGATGAGAAATCTAATTGATACTCAAAGGATCGATGAATGCTAAAAGAGCATGATATTTTAGATTATTTTTATATCTTTGATTCAAGTTTCATCAATAAAAATAGAAAGGGAATAAAATGGATATCCTAAACACAGTTAAATCAGTTCTTGGCGGGGCAGCAGGCGATAAACAGCCAGATCTAATGTCAACAGTTCTCAATTTAATTGGTGGACAAAGCGGCGGTTTAGGCGGTTTTGTTCAGCAGTTTGCCGCAAAAGGTTTGGGCGATGTTGCTCAATCATGGGTAAGTACTGGAAAAAATCTTCCAATCTCTCCAGATCAGCTTCAAAGTGTACTTGGATCTGATGTAGTTAAAGGATTAGCTTCCAAGCTAGGAATGGACAGCAATGCACTAACATCGCAATTGTCCAACTTATTACCTCAAGCTGTTGATAAATTAACTCCAGATGGAAAAATTCCAGAAGGAGATATTGTTAGTCAAGGAATGAATTTACTTAGCGGCTTATTCGGCAAGAAATAACGTCAATTAATATTCATGATTAAAGCCGCAGTAAATAACCTGCGGCTTTTTTATTTTCTGTAATTTATGGAAATGAAGAATATTGAAGATGTGCTATTTTAGTATAGCTTCGAAAATAATTAAATACATTTTTCACTTTTATTTTTGGGATAAAAGAAATGACAAGACTACATAAAGTAATTATTGTTTTGTGCTGTATGATTTTATCAAGCTGCACTAATCCCGATAACGAAAAACCGATTGACAATAACAAGCTTAACCAAAGCTTGTCAAAAGGATTCCAGCTTCTGGAACAGAACTGTTTCTCATGCCATAACCCCAATGCTTTAGGCGAAACTAAAGTTGCGCCAACAATTGCTGCTGTAAAAAAACAATATATGGAAGGCAAAGTAAGTGAGAATGAATTCACTAAGCAGCTAATTATTTTCATGAACAGTCCATCAGAAGCTGCATCCAAAATGAAGGAAGCTATTAAGAAGTTTGGTTTAATGCCCAAAATGAATTTATCGGATGAGCAGATTGAAAATATTGCGAAATATCTTTATAACAATAACATCGAAAACCCCGATTGGTTTTCGAAATATTATGCACTTGAAAAAACTAAGCACGGGACCTTTCCTAAGGGATTAACTCCAGTTGAACAAGGACTGCAGTTTGCTTTGCAAACCAAAGCTGTTTTAGGAAGGAACCTTTTAAATGCAATTAATACTAAAGAAACAGAAAATGCATTAGAATTCTGTTCACTAAAAGCAATAGAATTAACAGATAGTATGTCTTTGGCTCTCAATGTTAAAATCAAAAGAGTGTCCGATAAAAATAGAAATCTCAGTAATGCAGCAAATGAAGAAGAGTTAAAGTATATAATTGCGGCAAAAGATCTTCTGTCAAAAAATCAAAAACTAATTCCCCGAATAACAGAAATAAACGGGAGGTGGGTTGCATATTACCCCATTCTTATTGATAGAATGTGCCTGCAATGCCACGGACAAAAAAATGCTGATATAAAACCCAAAACTTTAAATATGATAAAAAAACATTATCCCAATGATAAAGCATTCGGTTATAAAGAAAACGATATAAGAGGTATTTGGGTAGTTGATATGAAAAAATAACCGCCAGTTAAGTGCTAACTTTAAATCATCGGCTTTTAATTTTCATACCGGCTAGTGCAAAAGTACGAATTCATTTAATTCGTTATTTACAAATTAAACTGCAAACTGTGTTTCAATAAGGTAAGCAATGAAATTAATTTACTAAAGAAGATAATGACATGAATAAGAAACAATGGTATGAAACTCTTTTCGAAAACTACGCACAGAAATACGATAACGAAAGTTTTACTCAAGGTACAATCGGCGAATGTGATTTCATTGAGAAGGAACTTAACTCCAACAAATCGCTTAAAATTTTAGATGTCGGATGCGGAACAGGAAGACATTCGATTGAGCTTTCAAAAAGAGGTTATTCACTCACAGGAATTGATTTATCCGAATCTCAACTTGCACATGCACGTGAAAAGGCAAAAAAAGAAAATCTTGAAATAGAATTTCTAAAACATGATGCAAGAAAATTGCCATTCGTTAATGAGTTTGATGCGGCAATTATGCTATGTGAAGGCGGGTTTCCCTTGATGGAAACGGATGAGATGAATTTCGACATACTAAAAAGTGTTACCAAGTCTCTGAAAGCAAACACAAAATTTATTTTCACAACATTAAACGGATTATTTCCACTTTATCATTCTGTTGAAAAATTTTGTGCCGCAAACTCTGTTGGCGATAACGCCACTTACAGAAGCAACACTTTTGATTTGATGACTTTCCGTGATTATAATATAACTGAAATTGAAGATGATTCCGGAAATAAAAAATCATTTGAATGCAGCGAACGATATTATGTGCCAAGCGAAATAACATGGATGCTAAAAACACTTGGTTACACAAAGATTGAAATTTTTGGTGCAAAGCTTGGCGCTTTTTCAAGAAACGATAAGCTGACCACAGAGGATTTTGAAATGCTGGTAATTGCTGAGAAGTGAAAATGGCAAATTCTATTTCTCTTGAAGAATGCGTTGTTGCGGCCATGGATGGTACAGACAAAGAGCTTTTCCCTTTTCTTCCGTATATATTGCAAGACACGTGGAAAATTGGTGCTGATCCTGAGACAATCATTGCTCTGATTCAAAAGCACATGCACGATTTCCCCAACATGAATGTGCTTGATTTGGGCTGCGGAAAGGGTGCCGTGTCAGTTTTGTTGTCCAGTAAACTAAAATGCAGCTGCTATGGAATTGATGCAGTGCCGGAATTTATTGATGAAGCAAATAAAAAAGCTAAGGAGTATTCAGTTAATAACCTTTGCAAATTCGAGGTCGCTGACATAAGGATTAAAATGAGTACTTTGCCAAGGTACGATGTAATTATTCTTGGTGCTGTTGGACCCGTTTTAGGAAATTACTTTTCAACACTAACTTCTCTTGCTAAAAATCTTCATACAGATGGAGTCATAATAATTGATGACGGTTATATTGAAAGCAACAGCAGCTTTACTCATCCTTTAATTCTAAAACAAGATGAAATTCACCGGCAAATTGAAGCAGCCGGAATGAAACTTATTGATGAAGCAATTATCGAGAAAAATGAGATAAAATCTGCTGATGATCAGATTTTTTCGAACTTAAAGAAAAGATGTTTAGAATTAATGGATATGCATCCCGAAAAGCATCATTTGTTTGAAGCTTACATCAAAAAACAAGAAGAAGAAAACGATGTGCTTGAGAATAAAATAATTTGCTCAACTATGGTAATCAAACGAACAAATAATTGTCATAATTCCGAAAGAAATTGAAATATTACAAAAATAATTTAGAGGTTAGTATGAAAATCTATTTTTTAATCTTATTCGGCATTATAGCTTTTTCTTGTGCACCGCAAATTGATGAGGAAAAAGTGAAGCAAGAAATTTTTAATACAGAAAAATCATTCGAGAAAATGTGTGCTGAAAAAGGAATCGCTGAAGGATTTTACTACTTTGCTGCTGACAGCGCAGTTATAAAAAGACAAAATGATACTTTAATTATCGGAAAAGAAAACATCAGGAGTTATTATGATAAAGATTTTTATAAAAATGCTTCGGTAAAATGGACTCCCGATTTTATCGATGTTTCCGATGACGGCAGCATGGCTTATACTTACGGCAAATATGTGTGGACAGCGAAAGACGAGAATGGAATTCCTTCTGAGTTTAAAGGTGTTTTTCACACCGTGTGGAAAAAACAAGTTAACAACACCTGGAAGTATGTTTGGGACTGATCTGTTAATTATCTTTACTTTGGTTAATTAAGGGATACTATTTGATATCAACTATGAAAGCAGTTGTTTACACTAAATACGGCCCACCAGAAGTTCTTCAGCTTAAAGAGGTTGAAAAGCCAACCCCAAAACCTAACGAAGTTCTGATAAAAGTTCATGCTGCAACTGTAAACAGAACCGACTGCGGTTTTCGTAGTGCCGAATATTTTATTTCCAGATTTTTCAGCGGACTATTTAAACCTAAGTATCAAACTCTCGGATGTGAATTCGCCGGAGTAATTGAAGCAGTTGGTAAAAATGTAATATCATTTAAAATTGGTGACAAAGTTTTTGGTTATAACGATGTTAAGTTTGGTGCGCACGCTGAATACATGACAGTGGCTGAAAATGATGCAATTGCAGCTATGCCGGATAATTTATCTTTTGAAGAAGCCGTCCCCATTACAGAAGGTGCGCATTACGCTTTGTGCGATATTAGAGCAGCTAAAGTTAAAAGCGGACAAGATGTTTTGATTTATGGTGCGAGCGGAGCTATCGGATCTGCGGCTGTACAGCTCGTGAAATATTTTGGTGCAAATGTTACCGCTGTTTGTAATACCAAAAATGTTGAGCTTGTAAAATCATTGGGCGCTGATGAAGTGATTGATTACCAGAAACAAGATTTTACCAAAACCAATAAAAAATTTGATTTTGTTTTTGATGCTGTAGGAAAAAGTTCTTTCGGGCAATGCAAACCTCTGCTGAAAGACAAAGGCATTTACATTTCCACCGAGCTTGGTAAAAATGGTGAGAATATATTTTACGCATTTTCAACTTCGCTGTTCGGAGGTAAAAAAGTTTTATTTCCTCTTCCAACAATCAATAAGCAAGATGTTCTTTTCTTAAAAAGTTTGGCAGAAAAAGGGAATTTTAAACCTATAATTGACAGAAAATATTCTCTGGAACAAATCGTTGAAGCTGCGAAGTATGTTGAAACAGGTCAGAAGACGGGAAATGTTGTAATTACAATAGTGTAAAAACTTTTCTTAAACTTCATCATTAGATGCGGGATATACTAAGTAATAATTTGTCAGTCTGAGCCTGCCTGTCGGCAGACAGGCTTGTCGAAGACTGATTACATTAATTAAAGTCACACTTCGACGGGCTCAGTGTGACACGCAAAATAGCCCACCAATTTTTTACACAAATATTACACTCTATTCCCACGCAAGCGGCGGGGGATTTATTATTTTGCCGGCACAAATAAAAGTGTGAGTTTAATTCCGCTAACCAAACTCAAACCAAAAAGTAAAACACAAAAATGAATAAATTTTTTGAGAAGGAATTTGAGCTTCGCTATTTCGAAATGAATAATTTCGGCGAAGCATCTCCAACCACAATCCTAGCTCTTCTAGAAGAAACAGCCGCTGATCACTGCTACTCGATTGATTACAGCTTGTACGATCTCCAGAAACAAAACATCGGATGGGTGCTGCTTTCCGGCATGATTAAAATGGAGCGCTATCCTATCTACAAAGAAAAAATTTTTATACGAACCTGGCTTTCAACTTATTCAGCAGTTAGGGGATTTAGAGAAAATTTAATCTTTGATGAGAACAGAAACATAATCGGCAGATCAAGAGGATTGTGGCTTTTCTTTGATACCAAAAGTAGAAGACCAATTCAAATTCTTGATGGCATTTTACAGAAATGGTCTTTTGATGAAACGGTAAGTATAGACCACGATATAGCAAAGAAAATTGAACCGATTGAAACTTCAGCAAATACCCAAACATTTAAGGTCAGCAGATATGATGTTGACTCTTACGATCACGTAAACAACATTAAATATCTTTACTGGCTTATGGAATCCATGCCGGAAGATGTTGTAAACAATTTTTACATGCACTCGATTGACGGACGTTTTTTAGCCGAAGCTCAATATGGTGACACTCTTATCTCTTTTACCGAAAAGGATAAAGAAGACAATTCATTTAATCACACCATAAAAACCCAATCGAATAATAAAGTGTGTGCAACGGCAAGAACTGTTTGGAAGAGGAGAATCGTCCAATAAATTAGAAGCAACAACTTGATACTTCTCTTTGTTTTTCATTCCTCTTCTTCTATTTTGGAATTAATTGTTTCCGAAAATGTTTGATTTATGAAAAAATTTTTCTTGTTTCTGTTTCTGATCAATTTACAAACAATTTCTTCCCAACCTCTATACCAATCCGAGCCAACTGTACGTGTTAGAATATTAAACAACACCGATACACTAAAAATTCTTTTCAATGACCATTGGCTGATGACAAGCGAAAGCATAAGCAAACAATTTTTGCTGGAAGATGGGAAAGCTGTTTTCACAATTGAAAGCAACAAAATTAAACTGGCTGATTCACATGGCGAGAGTTTTATTTCAGACAATGAGCTTGTTTTGGTAAGTTCAAATGAAGACGGTACACTCACAATTAAAAATATTCCATTTGGAGTCGGCTGGTGGTGGGAAGGAAAAGAAGATAGAATTTACGAAGGCGAGCTTCACATTTACAAAAC
>JACAFC010000228.1 GCA_013388515.1 Ignavibacteriaceae bacterium
GAAGGAAGAAAGAAAATAACCCAACTTACGCGTTATGGTACTGTATTGATATCTGCCATGCAAGCTTGGGGTGTTACAATCAGGTTATATAATTTGAATCTTCGTGGTATGCCAATAATACCTGAACCTATTCAAGGCATGGGTTGGACAATTTCCACTATAATTGTATTAACTGCTGGTACCATTTTTATGATGTGGCTTGGTGAACAAATTACTGAAAAAGGAATTGGAAATGGTATCTCCTTAATAATATTTATTGGAATTATCAACAGATTTCCCTTTGCGATTTTAGATGAATACCGATTAATTGCCGCTGGCACAAGAAGTATAATTATTGAGATAGTTATTCTGATTTTTATGGTGTTGATTATTGCCGGAGTAGTTTTAGTTACTCAAGGAACCAGAAGAATTCCTGTTCAATATGCAAAGCGAGTTGTAGGTAGAAAAGTGTATGGCGGGGTAACCCAGTACATCCCGTTAAGAGTTAATACTGCGGGAGTAATGCCAATTATTTTTGCACAGTCAATCATGTTTATCCCGAATACAGTTCTTTCATTTTTTCCAAACAATGATTTTCTTCAAACAATAAACTCTTATTTCCATTATCAGTCTGCTGTATATTCGATTATATATGCTATCATGATAATCTTTTTTACATATTTCTATACGGCAATTGCATTCAATCCAAAAGATGTTGCCGATAATATGAAAAAACAAGGAGGGTTTATTCCTGGAATAAGACCTGGAAAACAAACATCGGATTTCATTGATAATATTTTAACAAAAATTACATTACCTGGTTCATTCTTCTTGGCAATAATCGCAATTCTGCCGGCTTTTGTTTCTGCTTGGGGTGTATCGGGTCAATTTGCTCAATTTTTTGGTGGCACAAGTTTATTAATTGTTGTTGGAGTTGCTTTAGATACTCTACAACAAATTGAATCACATTTACTTATGAGACACTACGATGGTTTTATGAAATCCGGAAAAATTAAAGGCAGAAGATATTAATTATTTTCAGTGATTTATATAAAAACCAAAAAAGAAATTGATTTTATTCGTGAAAGCTGTAGGATTGTTGCTGAAACTTTGAGGTTAGTTGCAAACAATGTAAAACCTGGGGTTTCAACAATTGAGTTGGATCAGATAGCTGATGAGTATATCTTAAGTAATAATGCTAAGGCAGCTTTTAAAGGTTATTCGCAAGCAGGCTCTTATAATTATCCTGCTTCAATTTGTGTGTCAATCGATGACGAAATAGTTCATGGAATTCCTAGTGCTCGTGTTCTTAAAAATGGTGAAATAGTATCCATAGATGTTGGTGTATTGAAAAATGGATATTTTGGAGATGCAGCACTTTCTGTTGCAGTGGGCGAAATTTCTCCTGAAAAAAGAAAACTTCTTGAAGTTACAGAAAAAGCTCTTTACGAAGGAATAAAGGAAGCAAAAGCAGATAATCGTGTTCATGATGTATCATTTGCAATTCAGAAGTATGTTGAGTCTAATGGCTTTTCAGTTGTAAGAGACTTGTGTGGGCATGGAGTTGGAAAATTTCTTCATGAGGAACCTTCTGTTCCAAATTTTGGAGCAAAAGGTACAGGTCCAAAATTAAAAAATGGAATGACAATAGCTATTGAACCTATGGTTAACTATGGAAGTTATAAAATTAAAACTAGTCAGGATGGCTGGACAGTATGTACGCAAGATGGTTTACCTTCTGCACATTTTGAGCATACAATTTTAATTTCTAATGGATCACCTGAAATTTTAACGGTTTGTTAATGGCAAAGCAAGGTCCAATTAAAGTAGACGGCGTAGTTACAGAAACATTGCCAAATGCTCATTTCAGAGTAAAGCTTGATAATGGGCATGAAATCCTTGCCCATGTTTCTGGTAAAATGAGAATGCATTTTATAAAAATTTTAGTAGGAGATAAAGTTTCCATTGAATTATCTCCTTATGATTTAACTAAAGGTAGAATTACCTATAGGTATAAATAACGGAGAAATTATGAAAGTTAGATCTTCAGTAAGAAAAATTTGCGAAAATTGTAAAATAATTAAACGAAAAGGTGTTGTTAAGGTTATTTGTAAAAACCCTAAACATAAACAACGTCAAGGTTAATTTTTTAAGGAGTAAAAGTGGCTCGTATTTCCGGTGTTGATTTACCAAAAAATAAAAAAGTCTTGTTTGGACTTCAATATATTTATGGAATAGGCAGAAACCTTTCAGGAGAAATTCTCACAAAAGCTGAGATAAATCCTGATAAAAAAGTTGCTGATCTCACAGATGAAGAAATTGCAAAAATTAGATCGGTTATAACTGCCGAATATAAAGTTGAAGGTGCTTTACGTACTGAGGTTCAGCAAAGTATAAAAAGATTGATGGATATTGGTACTTATAGAGGATTAAGACATAGAAAAAGCTTACCAGCAAGAGGACAAAGAACCAGAACTAATTCTCGTACTCGAAAAGGAAAGAGAAAAACTGTTGCCGGAAAGAAGAAAACACCTACTAAGAAATAATATTAGATTTCAGAAGGAGAAAATTTAATTGGCTAAAGTAGTCAAAAAGGTTAAAAAGAAAACTCATATTGATTCGAATGGCGAAGTACATATAAAAGCTACATTCAACAATGTGCAAGTAACAATTACCGATATTTATGGTAATACAATTTCGTGGTCATCAGCTGGAAGAAATGGTTTCAAGGGATCAAGAAAAAATACACCTTTCGCAGCACAAGTTACTGCTGAAGCAGCTGCTAAGGAAGCGTTTGACCTTGGGTTGAGAAGAGTTGATGTGTACATAAAAGGTCCAGGTTCAGGCAGAGAAGCAGCAATCAGATCATTAAATACTGCCGGGCTCACAATTAATTCAATTAAGGATGTCACTCCAATTCCACATAACGGATGTAGACCTCCAAAGAAAAGAAGAGTTTAATTTTTCGGAGAAACTTAACAAATGGCAAGATATACTGATTCAGTATGCAAATTGTGCAGAAGAGAAAGACAAAAATTATTTTTAAAAGGTCAAAAATGTTTTACAGAAAAATGTCCTATTGAAGAAAGATCTTATCCTCCTGGTCAACATGGGCTCTCAAGAAAAAGTAAGATATCCGAGTATGGCATTCAGCTCAGGGAAAAACAAAAGATAAAAAGAATTTACGGTTTACTTGAAACTCAGTTTAGAAATTATTTTGAAAAGGCTATTAAAGCTAAAGGTATAACCGGTGAAAACCTTGTAAAGATTTTAGAGAGACGATTGGACAATGTGATTTATCGATTAGGGTTTGCTTCATCCAGAAAGCAAGCTCGACAACTAATCCGCCACCGGCATATTCTAGTTAATGATAAACTAGTTGATATTCCTGCTTATTTATTGGCTGCGGGTGATGTTATTAAAGTAAAAGATAAAAGTAAAAAACTAGATCTTGTTCATAATTCTCTTAAAAAGGTACGTGATAATACTTATAACTGGCTTGCTGTTGATAAAGCTACATTATCAGGAACATTTGTGCAAGTTCCTGAAAGAGCAGATATTCCATTAAATGCCAATGAACAACTTGTTGTAGAGTTGTATTCTAAATAATGAGATTAATATTTAATTTAATTGAGGTTTAATAAATGAGTGCACCTTATATAAAGATGCCGGAAGCTGTTGTACTTGACGAAGCAAATTATACCAATACTTTCGGTAGGTTTACATTGCAACCTCTTGAAAGAGGTTTTGGAGTAACGCTCGGGAATTCATTAAGAAGAGTTTTATTATCTTCATTGCCTGGGTCGGCTATTACTTCTGTAAAATTTGGTGGAGTCCTTCATGAATTCACTACCATAGAAGGTGTTATTGAGGATGTTTCGGAAATAATTCTAAATCTTAAGCAAGTTAGGATGAAACTTCTTAGTAAGAAGCCTAATAAAATAGATTTATCCTTTAACGGAGAAACCGAATGGACAGCTGCTGATATTCAGAAGCAGAGTAATGAAATTGAAATCTTGAATCCAGAACTACATATCGCAAGTCTTAATAAAAATGCCAAATTTGATGTGGAAATTAGGGTTGGCAGAGGTAAAGGATTTGTTACGGCATCGGAAAACGTGTCGCCAGAAAGTACAATTGGCGTTATTCCAATAGATTCAATATTCACACCCATACGAAATGTGAAATATGAAATTGAAAATGTTAGAATTGCTGATAGGAATGACTATGAAAAATTAATACTCGAAATTCTTACTGATGGCTCGATTACACCTGAAGATTCTCTAACTCAGGCAGCAAAAATTTTGAGGGATCATGTCCAATTATTCATCAATTTTGATGTCGTTCAAGAAGAAGTGCATACCTCAGCCCAAAAGGATACAGAGAAAGAACGTATTAAGAAAATTTTATTAACTAATGTTGATGATCTTGAATTAAGTGTAAGATCCCACAATTGTTTAAAAGCAGCAAACATTAAAAACATTGCTGAACTTGTTCGAAGAGACGAAGCTGAAATGCTCAGATTCAGAAACTTCGGAAGAAAATCCCTTGCTGAACTTATGGAAATTGTTGAGAATCTTGGTTTGGATTTTGGGATGGATGTAGATAAATATTTGAAAGACGATTCAGAATCTAATTAATTTTTCTTGTAGGAAACTAAATGAGACATGGAGTAAAAGGACGGAAATTAAACCGGACACACAGTCATCGTGCTGCATTAATGAATTCATTGACTACTTCCTTGCTTAAGTATAAAAGGATAAAAACAACTTTAGCAAAAGCTAAGGAAGCAAGAAAGTATGCCGAAGCAATAATAACTAAAGCCAGAAAAAATGATCTTCATTCTCGAAGACATGTAATGAGATTCGTCAATGATAAAGATGTTGTAAAAGAATTATTTAATGAAGTTATACCCAAAATTGGCGATAGACCAGGCGGATATACTCGCATAACAAAACTTGGCAACCGAATTGGTGATGCGGCATCTATGGCTATATTAGAACTTGTTGATTATAATGATGTTCTTACCAAAAAAGCTGAAGAACATAAAGAAAAGAAAGAAGCAAAAAAAGAGGCCAAAGCAAAACAGAAGAATGAAGAAGCAGAAACTGAGAAGATTGCCTCCGAATCAGAAACAAAACCAAAGAAGAAAAAAAAGAAAAGTGAAGAGTAGTTTACAAACCCCGAGTTTTCGGGGTTTTTTATTTAGGTGTATTTAGGTGTATTTAGCTGTTTTTACTTAAAGCTTTTGGATGATTAAAAAAGTATGTTTGAAAAGTCAAGATTTATTAAATCTGTATTTCATTTAAATGATTTACCTAAGAAGCATTTACCTTCAGTAATTCTCTGCGGTCGTTCCAATGTCGGAAAGTCATCCTTCATAAATTCATTTTTCAATAGAAAAGATTTAGCTAAAGTAAGTTCCACACCAGGCAAAACAAGGTCAATCAATTATTATGAAATTGATGAGGTGTTTTATGTGGTTGATATGCCGGGTTATGGTTATGCTAAAACTGGTAAATCAGAAAGGGCTGGCTTTTCTAAACTAACTGTAGAATTTCTTTCCAGTTCTAAGAGTATAAGCTTAGTTATACATTTTATTGACAGTAGACATAAACCAACTCACCTGGACGTAAGATTAAATAAATTACTCAAAGAACTAAATATTCCCTATATTTTTCTCCTTTCTAAAGTAGATAAAC
The DNA here is from genome assembly GCA_013388515.1 of Ignavibacteriaceae bacterium. Classification (GTDB taxonomy): domain Bacteria; phylum Bacteroidota; class Ignavibacteria; order Ignavibacteriales; family Ignavibacteriaceae; genus XYD12-FULL-36-8. The sequence goes on from JACAFC010000228.1 coordinate 5,682, forward strand.
TCAATCAAGCAGAACTTAATATAGCTCCTAAAAATTTAATGAATAGTTTTCCAGAAGCAGATGTTAAATCAAATATTGTTAATTATTCAATCAACAAACAGGCTGGTAAGCAAATAATTTCAAGGTTATTTAAAGAAATGTTCTATTAATGTATTAGTAAAAAGGGTATTGTTTGTTTGGTATTCCAAAAAATTGCTAAATTATCATGAATATGTTTTAACACTTTCCAATTTATGAATATCAAAATGGATCGAAAGCAGAGAAGAAGATTTTTAATATTTCTAGTTGTTCCTCTTCTTGCTGGTGTTTTATTGCTGGCTGATGATATTACTGTGAGAGTAATTGCTCTCGCATTAATCATTATTTATGTAGCATTTATTATTTTTCTGCGAGATTCACTGAAATTTCAAGGGGACTATATTGAGGATAGTTATGAAGATTCACTTTTAGGTGATGCTTCCGAACCTGAACCAAAATCGTACGATGATTCATTTAAAATTGTTGGAAAAAACATAAATCCAGAGGTGATTGTTTCCTCTAATTTTCCCATTGATGGAAAAATTTCCAAAACTTCTCTTAAACCGGCGGACCTGAAAGAGAGGTTTAAAGAAATTGCCAACGAGGAAGTTCCAAAAGAGATTGGACATGGAGGACAATTTTCTTTTGCTCTTGAGAAAATTCTTACAGTAATTAAAGAAGTATACTATGCATACTCGGTAATATTTTTTTGGTACAACGTTAAAAAGCAAAAGTTTTCTATAGATAAATTTGTATCTAATTCTATAGAAATCTCATCTAGAAAATTTGATATTGAAGATGACATACTAAGCAAGATTGTGCAAAAGGGAGAGCCAGAATTGCTGACTGACATTTCTCCTATTGCTGAATTGGATGTTATTCGATATTATGATTCTAAGCAGGGCATACGAAGCTTTGTTGGGGTACCAATATTTTATGATAATTCGCTTATCGCAATAATTACTCTCGATTCAAAAGTTGAAGATGCCTTTGGGATTGAAACCATTTTTACTCTTGGCAGATTTGTAAGAGTAATTACTATGATTATCTCAATTTTTGAGGAAAAGCATTCCGATTCAATTTCCCAGCAAAGGTTAAATAATGTTTTACAGTTGATAGGTTCGCAGCCTAGACTTGAGAACGAGGAAGATTTAAGCAATTTTATTCAAAATTCTTTTGCCCAGTTGGTTTCTTGGGATGCATTTACTTTTATTTACTTCTTGCCATTAGAGAAAAAATTTAAAATTGCAAAAGTATTAAATAATACATCCCTTAAATATGTTGGCCAAAATTTAGAAATTGAAATGAATGGCACATTAACGGGTAAATGTATAACATCTGGAATGTCTGTTAAGATAGATGACACCTCAATTGGTGATGTAAGAAGGTTTACTAAAAATGAAACTGTAACTTTTGATGGTTCTTTCTTAGCTATTCCAATTGTTCATAAAAATCAAAATTTTGGTGTTATATGTTTCGAAAGTCTGAAAAAGAATGCTTACTCAAATGAAGACGTTCAATTTCTTAAGAGTTCGGCTAACTTCTTATCATTCACTATTCACTCATTCTCTTCTCAACATCTTTTAAAGAGCTTTATTACACTTGATATTGAAACACGTACACTTAATAGTGCTAGTTTTAAGGAAAGAGTTACATCCGATTTATATAAAGCAGTTCACTTAAAAGTGCCTAGCACAATCGCTTTGGTTCGTATAGATGATTTTTTGGAACAAGAATCTCTTTTTGATGACAATCCATTCCCGAAAGTTCTTAAAAGTGTGGCAGAAATAATTTCATCGGAGATGACCCCGCTCACTACATTAGGCAGAATCAGCGAAAAAGTATTTGGAGTATATTTTTTCAATTCGAGCACAAAAGATATCTTCCTTTGGGCTGAAAAGTTACGTGTAAAAATAGCCCGCAAACCAATTGCAGTATTCACTAAACAAACTACTTATACTGTTTCTGTAGGAATTGCATCTGCTAATAATAAAACTGATGTTGATGAAATAATATACAATGCTGAATTAGCTCTTCAAAAAGCTCTGGAACGCGGTGGTAATACAGTACGCAGCATCAATTAGTATCAGCGGTTTAATCTTATCATATAAATAATATTTCTCATGAATAATTGTATTATCATTATATTAGATGGTGTTGGTATAGGAGAATTACCCGATGCTCATTTGTATTCTGATGAAGGAAGTAATACTCTTGTAAATTTGGCAAATGCTGTTGGAGGTTTGAATTTGCCAAATCTTCAACTTCTAGGACTTGGCAACATTGATAATATAACTGGCGTAAATAAAACCAAATCCCCTCTGGCATCATTCGGAAAAATGAAAGAGATTTCCAATGGGAAAGATTCTACAACAGGGCATTGGGAAATTGGTGGACTGTTTGTCGACTTAAATTTTTCTTATTTCCCTAATGGATTTCCTGACGATGTTATGTCAAAGTTTCTTTTATATACTGAATGTAAGGGATATCTCGGAAACATAGCTGCCTCAGGTACCGAGATAATCCAAGAACTGGGGGATGAACATATTAAAACGGGTTACCCAATTGTTTACACCTCTGCAGATTCAGTTTTTCAAATTGCTGCGCACGAAGATGTAATCAGCTTAAAAGAACTTTATAGAATTTGTGAAATAACTCGCGAAAAAGTTTTAGAACCACCCATTATCATGGGCAGAGTTATTGCTCGACCCTTTATTGGTGTTAAAGGTAATTATACACGGACGGTAAACCGGAAGGATTTTTCCATAAATCCGCCGAGTGATACGATATTAGATGTGCTGAATAAAAACGATATCAATACAATTGCAATTGGAAAAATCAGTGATTTATTTAATTACCGTGGAATTAAGAAAGTGGTTAAAACAAAATCTAATAATGAAGGTTTTAATGCAATATTAGAATACGCTGCTGCTGTGAGTAATAGTCTCATCTTTGCTAATTTGGTTGATTTTGATGTTTACTTTGGTCACCGCAATGATCCGGCGGGTTTTGCAGCTGCATTGAAGAATTTCGATGAAATGATACCAAATTTAATTGATATTTTAGATGAATCGGATGCTTTAATTATTACATCCGATCATGGTAATGATCCAACCACCCCAAGCACAGATCATAGTAGAGAGTATGTACCTTTGTTGTATTTCAGAAAAAACAAAAAAGGATTAGATCTCGGTACAAGAGATACTTTTTCAGATGTAGCAAAAACCGTTGCTGATTTTTACGGAATAAATAATACATTACAAGGAAAAAGTTTTTTATGAATTCTGATGAAATAAATTTTTAATGTCCATTTAACACAATTATGATCATAAATAAATTCTTATCAACAGGCTTTATTAAAGTTCTTAAATGCTTAATGCGTATTGTGAAATGATAAGAAGAAATTATTACATCAATAATAATCTTATAAAAAATATTATAGATCAATTTTCTCTAAGAGCAAACGACTAATTCCGATTTAATATATACCTCTGCATACACTTTATCGTTGTATTATTCACTTATATACATTTTATAGTCAGCAAAATTATTCTTCTAATATTTAGGGCTGCATTTAACTGCTATAAAAAATAACATTTACTTTGTTACAGCCGATATTAAAAGTAATCCAATTAACACATCGGTATGACATTTCTTACTACGGTTTCCAATATGATTAAATTATTTTTATTATAGTGTAAAGATCGCGATATCGGTTTACAGTTAAATTTCTTTTTATACAAATGGTATTATAACACAACAAGATTTTAAGTGTAATAATCTCTATTAAAATTTAATTTATAGTTTTTATTAACTCAATGCTTAACAGTTAAATGTATCACTTGCTTTCATTTAAAGGTTTATTCTTATATTTTTGCAAAAAAATAAACTTGCATGAAATACATTTACTAATTGCGAATTAATTATTTGAGGCAGATGTTGTGAAGATTGTAAAACAGTTTACAAATCGCGAAAACCAATCTCTTGATAAATATTTGCAAGAAATAGGCAAGATTGGGTTACTATCCCCAGAGCAGGAAATTGAACTTGCCATAAGAATTAGGAAAGGCGAACAAGCGGCTCTTGAACATTTAGCTAAAGCCAATTTAAGATTCGTAGTTAGTGTAGCAAAGCAATATCAAAATCAAGGTCTTTCACTCGGTGATCTTATAAATGAAGGCAATCTGGGGTTGCTGAAAGCAGCAAAACGATTCGATGAAACCAGAGGATTCAAATTTATTTCATATGCTGTGTGGTGGATAAGACAATCAATTCTTCAGGCCTTAGCCGAACAATCAAGAATAGTGAGATTACCGCTTAACCGAGTGGGTGCTTTAAACAAAATAGGTAAAGCTTATAGTAACCTTGAACAAGAATTTGAACGCGAACCTAGTGCAGATGAAATTGCTAAAGAATTGGATATGGATGCGGCTGAGATAGCAGAAACTTTAAAAATCTCGGGTCGCCATGTTTCAATGGATGCACCTTTCAGCCAGGGCGAAGAAAATAGCTTATTCGATGTAATTGAAAGTGATTTACAGCCGTCACCTGATCATGAGTTGATGGATGAATCGCTCAAAGCTGAAATAGAAAGGGCTTTATCTACACTGTCCGAAAGAGAAGCTGAGGTAATTAAGTTATACTTTGGATTAGATAAAGAGAATTCTCTTACACTTGAAGAAATCGGGGAAAGGTTTAATCTTACTCGTGAAAGGGTCAGACAGATAAAAGAAAAGGCGATTAGAAGGCTTCGACACACTTCACGAAGTAAAAATCTAAAAGCTTACCTCGGCTGATTTATGTCATGTAAAAATGTTCTTACCGGATTAAGCTTGCTTTATCTCTACGCTTTTTCCTATTTAGGTTGCACACCTACATCTTACACTTTAAGGTATAAAGATTACTCTGACATAAAAACTCATGAAGATTCTGTGAAAGCAGGATTAGTAAAAGAAGAGAGTGATGATCTAATTTATTATTCACAAGTGCAAGATACTTCAGTTGATTTTCAAGATTGGGAACTTGAAGAAGAGGATACCATTATTACAGATAGTGGCGTAGATATATCCACTTTTCTCACTGAATTGAACGTAAAGCAAGATAAGGATGACTCCGAACTCACCGGATCAACTCCCAAAGAAAGAATGCTAATTGAAATAATCAAATACCTGAATACCCCGTACAAATTCGGTGGTAATTCAAGTGAAGGAATAGATTGTTCTGCATTTACCCAAAATGTTTACAGCCAAAGTGTAGATATAATTCTCAATCGCTCAGCGAAGGAACAATACACTCAAGGAGTTATCATTAATGAACAAGAGGACCTGGTTTTTGGTGATTTAGTTTTTTTTAATACACGGCGCAGGACCAGACCAGGCCACGTGGGTATTTATATTGGCAATCGGTTATTTGCTCATGCAAGTTCGGCAAAGGGAGTAATTGTGTCTTCCCTAGATCATAAGTATTATGCAAAAAGATATATGGGCGCTCGCAGAATTGATGATATTTTTTTAGAAAATTAAAGTATTCCCCATTCAAAAAAGTTTAAAAAATAAAAGCCGTCCGAAGACGGCTAATTCTTGAATTAAAATTTTAACTACATCCAGTAGTAGCACCGCAACTTAAACATTTTAGGCAAGTTCCATTTCTTACCATCATAGTGCTCTGACATTCGGGGCATATATCACCCGTATATCCAGATTGTATGGCTCGTTTAACTTTTGAAGTTATTGAATTGGAAGGCAGGTTGTCCATAGAAGTGAAATTTTTAGTTTCATTTGATGAAAGTGAATATTCATACGATTCGCTTTTATCTAATTCTACTAGTCTCTCACTTACAATTTCTTCGCTTACATATTCAGGTTCAGCAAATTTTCTAACAATTCCTTTCGAGGCTTTACCATTTAATTCAGTTGGATCCACATGTGCCAGATCATATCGGCCTAAATATGAAACAGCAAGTTCTCTAAAAATATAATCTATTACTGAGGTTGCCATCTTAATTTTTTCATTACCAGTCACAATTCCGCTCGGATCAAATTTTGTAAATACAAATGCATCAATAAATTCTTCCAAAGGAACGCCATGCTGCAGCCCCAGTGAAACTGAAATTGCAAAAACATTCAAAAGACTTCTTACGGCAGCTCCTTCACGGTGCATATCAATAAAAATTTCTCCAAGCTGTCCATTTTCATACTCACCAGTTCGAATGTAAACCGATTGACCATTTATTTTAGCTTTTTGAGTGTAACCTGTTCGCCTATCTGGTAATCTTCTTCGTTTAGCTATATATCTGTGAATTATACGTTCAGCAATTTTTACTATATCATTTTTCTCTTTTTCTTCTATTATAGCCTCGAGATCCTCTTCGGTCAATGTATTCAATGGTTGTGAAAGTTTCGAACCATCTCGATAGATAGCATTAGCCTTAACACCCAACTGCCAAGACTGCATGTAAGCATCTTTTATGTCGTCAACTGAGGATTGATTCGGCATGTTAATTGTTTTTGAGATGGCACCCGAAATGAATGGTTGGGCGGCTGCCATCATTTTTATATGAGCTAATGGTTTAATGAATCTTGTACCTTTTTTACCACATTTGTTAGCACAGTCAAAAACCGGATAATGTTCGTGTTTAAGGAATGGAGACCCTTCAACAGTCATAGTTCCGCAGACGTAATCATTAGCAGTTGCAATCTCTTGCTTTGAAAAACCTAATTTTTCAAGCAGATTAAAATCATACTCATTAATTTCATCTTCGGTAAAATTGAGTTTTTTTATCAAGAATTCAGAACCGATAACAAATTTGTTAAAAGCAAAAGTGAGGTCAAAAACTGACGGAAGTGAACGCTCAATTTTATTGATTATATCTTCAGTGAAACCTTTTGCCTTTAATGATTCGATATTGATGTAAGGGCACCCAACAAGCGATCCGGCTCCTTTCGCATATTTAACAATCTCATTTATCTGATCTTTGTTGTAACCCAATCTTTCTAAAGCAAGGGGAATAGACTGATTAATGATTTTAAAATAACCACCACCGGCAAGTTTTTTAAATTTTACTAAAGCAAAATCTGGTTCTACACCGGTAGTGTCGCAATCCATTACCATTCCAATAGTTCCTGTAGGTGCAATTACAGTCACTTGGGCATTCCTAAATCCGTACTCGCTTCCTAATTCAAACGCTCTGTCAGCATCTTCTCTAGCAGCTTCAAGTAAATCTGATGGGCAATATTTAGGATTAATCCCAACAGGATAAATAGATAGATTTTCATATTCATCATTTGGAACATTATAAGCAGCCCTTCTATGATTTCTAATAACACGCAGCATACTTTCTTTATTAGATTCATATCGAGGGAAGGTTCCCAGTTCCTTAGCCATTTCAGCTGAAGTTGCATAGGCAGACATATGCATGATAGCTGTAATTGCACCGCAAATTGCAAATGCTTCATCGCTGTCATATGGAATTCCTTGAAGCATTAACAAAGAACCTAAATTCGCATATCCTAATCCTAAAGTTCTGAAATTATAACTTCTCTGAGCAATTTCTTTACTTGGAAATTGCGCCATTAAAACACTAATCTCCAAAACTATCGTCCACAATCTTGTTGCATGTCTAAATGCATCAACTCTAAATTCTTTATTATCTGGGTTATAAAACTTTACTAAGTTCAGTGATGCCAAATTACAAGCAGTGTCATCTAAAAACATGTATTCACTGCATGGATTGGAAGCACGTATTTCGCCATCACTTGGACAAGTATGCCATTCATTAATAGTTGTATGAAATTGAATTCCAGGATCGGCACATGACCAAGCAGCAAATGAGATATCATCCCAAAGTGCTTTAGCCTTTAGTGTTCTGTAAGGCTTTGGTTCGCGATTTTCCTTTTGTGCTTTTTTCTTTTCAACTCGCCAGTAAAGATTCCATTCAGAATCATTTAGCACTGCAGTCATAAAATCATTTGTTACTCGAATGGAATTGTTAGAATTTTGTCCCGATACTGTTGCGTAAGAATCAGAATTCCAATCAGCTGAGTATGTAGGAAATTCTATTGATTTAAAACCAAGTTTAGCCAAGTGAATCACTCTCTCAATATAATTATTTGGGATGTTAGCTTTCCTGGCTTCAATTACAGCGTTTCTTAATTTTTTATTTAATGTTTTATTAAATCGATCATTTTCGGGATGTTCGTCGTAACAAGCTTTCATTATGGCATTTAAATGAAAATTGCATAAACGTGAACCTGTAACCAATGATGCTACTTTTTGCTCTTCTATTACTTTCCAATTAATGAACTCCTCTACGTCAGGATGATCTAAATCTATACAAACCATTTTTGCAGCTCTTCTCGTGGTTCCTCCGGATTTAATAGCCCCAGCTGCTCTGTCGCCAATTTTAAGAAAAGACATTAAACCGGATGATTTTCCTCCTCCACTTAAAGGTTCACTTGCGCCGCGCACATCAGAAAAATTGGATCCGGTGCCAGAGCCGTACTTAAACAATCTCGCTTCTCTTACCCATAAATCCATAATACCGCCTTCGTTCACAAGATCGTCGCTTACGGATTGAATAAAGCATGCATGGGGCTGCGGATGTGTGTAAGCATCATTTGATGCAGTTAATTCTCCGGTTTTGTAATCAACATAGTAGTGGCCTTGAGATGGTCCGGTAATGCCATATGCCCAATTTAATCCTGTGTTAAACCATTGTGGGCTGTTTGGTGCAGCCATTTGATTTGCTAACATGTAAACCATTTCATCGTAGAAAGCCTTAGCATCTTCTTCTGAATCAAAGTACTTTCCTTGCCAACCCCAATATGTCCAGTTACCGGCAAGGCGATGAAATACTTGTCTAGCATCTTTTTCAGAAGAATAGCGTTCTTTCTCAGGTAGAAGTTCCAATTTTTCTACATCAGCTTTAGAAGACTGCAGCCATGCAGGAACTCCTTTTTCTCTGACTTTCTTTAATAGTTTAGGAACACCTGCTTTACGAAAATATTTTTGGGCAATAATATCTGTTGCCACCTGAGACCAATGAGCTGGTACAATTACATCTTCCATTTGGAAAACAATCGAACCATCCGGGTTTCTTATTTCTGAAGTTCTAGAATCAAAATCGAATGATGATAATGGATCTTTCCCCCGCTCGGTAAAAAATCTTTTTATTTGCATTTATGGGCTCCCTCGCATGCAAAATTAGAACTTATAACAAAATAGTTAATTAATTTTATATAATATTTTTTTTGATGATTTGAAATTAAAGCTAACTTCATTATTGAAATTTTAAGAATTGTGAACAAGATTGCGACTGCGAGCAAACTAAAAAAAAAAGTTTTAAAAGAAAATAGTTTTAAGAAATAAATTTTTGATCAGAAAAAATTTTTTTGCTTGCAGTAATTTCTATTTGAAAGATGAAAATAATTTCAGATAAAACCAAATTAATTTTTGTTGTAAGTGAAAGTTCTTTTTAATTGAATGTCAATAATTTCTTTTATTTTTTTAATCGATGTGATATGAAAAATATTCCTTATTTTTCTAACATTAAATATTACTTAGAATAGCATTCCCAAAATTCAATATTTATACTTATCGAACCAGTAAAAATCTAATGCAGCACGATGAAAAAATAATCGAGGTGAGCGGACTTTCAAAAGAGTTCAAAGATTTAAAAGCAGTAAATGATTTGAACCTTAATGTTTATACAGGCGATGTTTTCGGTTTTTTAGGTCCAAATGGAGC
>JACAFC010000248.1 GCA_013388515.1 Ignavibacteriaceae bacterium
CTTCACTGTACCACAATGTATATGATGTCGCTCCACTGTAGTCTTCCCAATCAAGTGTAGGCATTAGTGTATTCAGTACTGACTCATCCGTGGGTGATGTGAGTGAAAAAGTAGTTTTTGGATATGTTATCTGAAAACTCTCCGATATGGCTATTGCTTCTCCCAAACTGTCGTATCCCACCACTGCATAAAATGAATTTATCCCTCTCTTACTGTCGTTTATGGTTATCGAATGTATGTTTGATGTGATATCTGTTCTTATTTTATCACACAGCTGCAACTCACCTAATCTTACACTATCATCATCTCGCCTAAATATTGAATAACTATCAAGATTCCAATATAATGGCGATGGATCGGTCCAGCTAAAATAAAAACTCGAATAGCTACCAGTTGAATTTTGTACACTTGTAATTGGTATTGCATATGGTATTATGTATATTGTCTGCAAACCACTCCCTATACAAATCCTAGAACCGATGCCACCAAATGATATTTCACTACAAAGCATTGGTCTTGTCCAATACATTAAACCAACTTTAAGATTTGAGGTATTTACATAAATTAATTCTGGTTCAACTGCAAAAGATTTACTAGATTGTGGTGGATCAAGTCTAGCATCCTCTAAAAAGTTGGGACTTGATGATATGCATTTCTTATTAACAGAACTGTTCAGCAAATAACCGTAATATTGAGCTACGCCATCTCCATTTTTATCCGATGCAATTACAGCATAATCCATTATTAGCTTTGTTTCACCTTTTCTAAGAAAGTGAATTCCTGGATCTCCACCTATAACTTGCGCTAATAATATCTTATTAAGCAACATACTCAAAAATAATAATCTGATTGTTTCCATAAGGAATTACCTCTAAATATATATAATTAAAGTTCGTTGTGAAAAATAAAATGGCTTTGAATAATTTTTTCATAATTATTTCTCCTCTAAAAGTAAACTATACTTTTGGAAATATTGAGAAAGATTGAAAACAAAAATGAATAAGAGGAATTTTGAGATTGGATATAGAGTTGAGATTAGGCTGGTTTCGACAGACCCTAAATAATTCGGGTTGTATGCAGGTTTTATTAGATGATATTTACTAAAAACAAAGTCCTTTGATGTAGAATTAGAGCTCATAATCTCTCAACATTCTATAGATTTAGTTTAAACCTAAACTCATACTGTTGTTACGGATTCAAAAGGTATGAAATTTTAGGATTATATATATTAGTATTAATATTTAGAAATCAATCCGACTCGGAAATTTTTCGAAGTTTTATTGTTATAAAATAATTTTTAATGCAGATATTCTTTGTAAAATATATTAAGCGACTATCTTTCTTTAAATGAAAACGATGTTCAGGTACTTAATTTATTCCAATTATCCCTGTAAACAAACAACTGATTTTCAAATTTCCTTTCAATTGGCGGAGAGGGTTCTATTAGTTTTTTTTCTATAAAAGCAAAATCTTACAAAATATAAATTTGCTTTTAGCAGCTCATTCTCACTTACTCAGTTAATTCACTCTTTAATTTCTTGATATCAAATGCAATTTAATATCCACTTCTTTATGTCATTGTTCCTGAGTAAGCAGGGCCTTTTTCAAAACCATGTTTCGTAAGTGTCATTACAATCTGGCTCAGAATATCACTGTTGATTGTTTATCATCTCTAATTTCTCCTGCAATTTCTATTGAAAATTAATTTTCTAAACTTATCTTTATTTTTACAAAGTTTGAACTTTGTCAATATTAACCGCTCCTCACAGTCTGAAAGGTGAATTTATTGTTTATTGTAGTTATTTGGTCACTTTCAGCTCTATTGAACCATTAACTTTAGAACTAACTATATAGTGAATCACTTGAACAAATATCTCGTCCACATAAGTTCCATGTTGATAATCAACATCCTTGATACTTAAGCATAGGTATCGCCGCGAACCATTTGGATCATTCAAAAACTAAAGTTTGTTTATTGCACCTGCAAAACTCGATTATCTCTTATAATTTTCCTCAAAGAAACCGTAAGGTTTTCTCTATTGCAGATTCTTCTGCAGATTTTTATGAATTTATTTGTATTAAGCTGCAATAAAAGCTACTAACTTGGTAGGGGCAAAAAATGTTTTTTACAAGGCGAAGTTTAGTGCGTATGCGATGCAATTAGAAGAAGAGAGTTTGAAATTGATTAAGTTAAATTTTATTTTTATAATAAAATTGTTCACATCAAATAAACAATATTTTTTCATCAATAATTTAGTTCAAAGTGTGGTGTCACTCCATACAAAACTCCATACACAATCCATATACTATCAGAGGGATTTTGGTTAATCCTTTAAAAACAAAAATGCGAAAACAAATTGTTTTCGCATTTTTTATGTGGGCTCGGAAGGACTTGAACCTCCGACCCGCTGATTATGAGTCAGCTGCTCTAACCAACTGAGCTACGAGCCCAAATTTCGTGGCGAAAAATAACACTTAAATCCGCGTTTTGCAATAATCGAGAAGTTTATTTCTTAAGTAAATGACCTTTTTCTCAATTTAAAAACTGCTTAATTCTTTTGATTGTTAAAGGCGCAGATCCTTCAAAATGATTATTGATATTAAGATATATTTCAATTTTTCGTTTGTTCAATTCAGTAACTAACTCTGCAATCCTTTTCAATTCATTTTGTCTATCGACATAAATTTTGTTCCAAACACTTTGACTTATTTTTTCAATCCCTGTTCTATCTTCACCATGCAGTCGGATAACTACTAAATCTTTAATGCAAGTTCCATACTTATTATAAGTTTCCACTATAGGCGGCATGTAATATCCTTGCAGAAAAACATGATAAATGTTCAGACTGCTAAGAAATTCAAAATAATTTTTTGTCAGGTAATTCGGATTTCGTATTTCAATTCCAATAGGCGGCAGGTGTTTTTGCATCTGGTTGCAAAAATCATTTAATGATTCCATAAAAAGATTTTGCGAGGGCATTTTAGTTTTATTCAAGTATTCAAACTGAAACATTAAACAGCCAATTTGCTTGTGCAGCGGTTCAATTGCGTTTAAAAATTCATTAAATAGCTCGCAAGATAAAAAATGAGGATTTTTCCTTAGATCTTCAAACTTATTCTTGTTATAAAAGTGAGTAAGCGTAAGCGAATTAGGTACTTTAATTGTGAATTTGAAATCTTTAGGAACTGATTCATGGTATTCAAGCACAACTGATCTTTGCGGTAATACAACTTTGTTCGGTTCAAATAACGACCAAAACCATTGATCTATTTCAACGGTATTATAGTGTTTTGAGTACTCTTGTAAATAATTAAAGTTTTCACTGGTTGGATAAATAATACCTTTCCAAGAATCATACTTCCAACTGCATGTGCCAATTCTTATCATTTTCTAATAATACTTGTAAAGATATTGAACAATTCCAGTTTGGTTATCTGCAGCATCAAAGTTTTGCTCTTCGATAATAATCTCCCTTTTATCATCATATTTATATAAAACCTTGTTTTGTAATTGTCCATCTGCATCATATGAGTAAGAAACTACTTTGTTCCCTCTTTCATCATAATCATTTTCAATTTTGAATTCTAGATCACCATTAACATTGTACCATTCATCCAAAATCAAATTAAGTTTTGAATCATATTCATACTCATAATACTTTTCAAGTTTGTCGTTGATGGAGTATCGAAAAGCTTTGATCTTGTTGCCAACAATATCATAATCATACTTAAATTTTTTATCAAGTTTATTGTGTTTATCATATCGTAAGGATTGTGAACGTAAACCATCGCTGTTGTACTTGTACTCAAATCGATTAAGTATATTTCCTTTTTCATCATACAATATTGTTTCAATTGCAAAACCTTTTTTATCAAATTTTGTGGTTGAAAGTTTTCCTTTGTTAATCAAATTATTTCGCTTATCAAAAACAAAATTTATTCGTTCAATTGCGGAGATTTTTAATTTACTTATTAACTCTCGCTCACGAACCTCCATTGGCTTAAATGTTAATTTTGGTGAGGTCTCATAAGTTTCCTTCTTTGGTACATCTTCATATCTTATTTCTTTTGTGGGAGAACAAGAAAATATTAACATAACCATTGCTATAGGAATGGTTTTAATCAGCAATTTGAAGACAGAAACTTTCATTTTTAGTATTGAATTATGATACTTCAATTTAAATATTAACTAGAAGAAAATAAGTGAATAATTTTATACTTAAGAGGTATTTAAATAAGTTTTTTGAAAGCGGCAAGCAGGTTCAATTTTGTCAACTGTAGATCTTGAGAAATCACTTTTACCTCACCAAGTACAGGCATAAAATTGGTATCGCCATTCCATCTAGGAACAACATGAAAATGAATATGATCTTCAACTCCGGCGCCTGCAGCTTTACCTAAATTCGCACCAATATTGTAACCTTCAGGTTTCATAACCTCATATAATGCTCGGCAGCAAAGTTGAATCCGATCCATTATTTCCAGATTTTCTGCTTTCGATAATGAGAGCAAGTCTGATGTATGCCGATGAGGGACAACCATTAAATGTCCGTTATTGTATGGATAAAGATTAAGAATTGTAAACGTTAATTCCCCTTTGTGAACTAATAGGTTTGAATTATCAGCGACATCTAACTTTGAACAATCGCAAAGAAAACAACCTGAAGCAGGTTGTTTATCCTTAAACGAATCAATGTATTGTGAACGCCATGGAGACCAAAGTTTTTCCATAATAAAAAAGGCGGAATAGCTCCGCCATTCAATTAATTACCTTCTTCTTTTTGCTTTTTGTATTCATCAACTATTTTTTGCTCAACTTCTTTTGGTACTTCTTCATAGTAAGCAAATTTGATAGTGTGTGCACCTCTTCCGGAAGTTAAACTTCTTAAGTGCGAAGAATACTTATACAATTCTGCAAGCGGTACATAAGCTTTAATTACTTGAAATTTACCATCCGAATCCATTCCTATAATCTTTCCACGCTTGCTTGAAATATCACCCATAACATCGCCCATGTAATCTTCAGGCACCTTTACTTCTAAGACGTATATTGGTTCGAGCAGACAAGGTTTACCTTCCATAAATCCCTTTCGAAAACATTGAGCAGCTGCAAGCTTAAAAGACATTTCATCAGAATCAACAGTATGATAAGTGCCATCAAACAATGTTACTTTAACATCAACAACTTGATTGCCTGTAAGAACACCTTTTTGCATTGTTTCGATTATGCCCTTTTCTACTGCAGGAATGAATCGACCAGGTACAACACCACCAACAATGGCATCTTCAAATTCAAATCCTTTACCTCTGGGTAAGGGTTCCATTTTGAAATGCACATGACCATACTGACCACGACCACCTGATTGTTTCTTGTGCTTGTATTCGCAATCGAGAACTTTGGATTTCATTGTTTCTCGATAAGGAATGCGAGGTTCAACCAAATCAACTTCAACACCATAACGTTCTTTCAATCGTTTAACTGCTAATGAGAGCTGAAGCTCACCTTGTCCGGAAATTATTGTTTGAGATATTTCAGGATCGTACTTAACATTAAACGATGGATCTTCCTCATGCAAAGTATGAAGACCAGAGGCAATCTTATCCTCATCACCTTTAGCTTTTGGAACTATTGCTGCAGTAATAACATGTTCTGGAAATGCAATGGGGTTTATAACAACTGAAAAATTCTTTGAACTAAGAGTGTTGTTTGTGTGTGTATCTTTGAGTTTTACAACAGCACCAAGATCACCTGCATGAATTTTAGGAATTTCAGTACGTTTATTTCCATTTAAAATTGATAATTGGCTTAGTCTTTCAAATTTGCTGTTTCCTTGGTTAATCAAATCTAAACCGGGAACAGCCGTTCCGGAGTATACTTTAAATAAAGATAATTCACCAACATGTTGTTCCGAGATAGTCTTAAAAATAAATAGTACTGGTTCTCCTTTATCATCTGGTTTAATAGCTAAAGGTTTGTCGGTTCCCTTAAGAGTACCTTCTTCTGTTATTCTATCACTTGGTGAAGGAAAATAAAGACTTGCAAAATCGAGGAAATTGTTTAATCCAACTCCCTTTGTAGCTGAGACAGCAAATACTGGAGTAAAACTTCTTTTAACGATTGCAAGTTTAATACCTGATTTTAATTCTTCCTCGGTTAAGGTTCCATTTTCGAAGTACTTGTTCATCAAATCTTCAGTAGTTTCAGCAACTTTTTCAATTAGTTCTGTACGGTAGGCTTCTGCTTGAGCTTTGAGATTATCTGGTATTTCTTTTTCGGTTACACTTCGGCTGCCAGGGGCGCCATAGGTATATGCTTTCATTTTTAATATATCTATCACCGTATCAAATCCAACTCCTTCATTTGCAGGAAATGTAACTATAATGGCACCTGATGAGAGCCGGGCTTTTGCTTGCTGTTCAGTTTCTTTGTAGTGCGAATGTTCATTATCAATTTTGTTAATTATGATTGCCGATGGTAACCCGTACTCATTTACAAAAGCACCAGTTGTTTCAGATCCAACCTCTACTCCTTCAGCAGATTTAAGAAGCATTACAGCGGTATCACAAACTCTCATCGCTGCTTTAACTTCGCCAATAAAATCTGTGTAGCCTGGAGTATCAAGTATATTTAATTTTACATGATTCCATTCTAAATGAAGTAATGAAGTGGAAATGGAAATTTGCTTCTCAATTTCATTCTGAGTGTAATCAGAAATTGTATTGCCTTCGTTAATACTGCCAATGCGATTAATCTGATTACTTTGAAAAAGTAATATTTCTGCAAGTGATGTTTTACCGCTTCCGCCATGACCAATTAACGCAATATTACGTATAGATTCAGCTGTGTATTCTTTCAAGTGAGATCCTCCTAAGATGCAGGGTGTGAAAAATTAATTGTCTTTAGTGTTTTCTGTAGGAATTCCAAAAAGCATTAACTCCATTTACTATAGCCGAAACATTTCTTACCAAACTTAAAACAGGCTCTTCAATTCCTCTTCGGACTTTTTCCTCAAATCCTAATATTTTATCAACTCGCAGCTTAACGCTATTTACCATGTCACGAGTCATTTGAATTTGACCGCTGGCTTCTGAGGTAATCATAGATAACCTTTCGCTTAATTCGGTTGTAGAACTGATTAAAGGTTTCATATCAGACGCAAGTTCATTTACATGATTTTTAATCTCTTCAAATGATTTTGTGATTTTATATAAATAGTAAATTAGTGCTATGCAAAGTGCTGAGGCAGATATGAGCAGAATTACGTTTAGGACTGTAACGACATTCATATAATTTTATTTTTTGATTAGGTTTTTTGCCTTAGGTATTTTTAGTTTCGCGATAAGCATCAATACCAGCTTTTATTGCTGATTTAATATCTCCAGACTCTTTTTCAACAATATTCTTTCCTGCCGAAATTGTACTTCCAACTTTCGTTTTAGCATCATGGAATAATTTTTCAGCATCTTTCAGAATTTCATCTGTTTTTGCTTTCGCTTCAAAAATAATTCTATCAGATTTTTGTTTTCCCTCATTAATCAATTCTTTTGCTTTATCTTTAGCTTCCGAAATGTACTTTTCTGCTTCATCCTTCCACTCATTCGTCTTATCTTTTATATCTTTTCTTAATTCTTTGCCGCTTTTAGGAGCATAAAGTAATGCTATTACTGCACCAACAATACCACCCGCCAAAAATCCTACTAACAAGCCCTTACTAAGATTTTTTTCCTTCGACATTATTTATTTCTCCTTTTATTAATTTACCTTCAATCGAAATTTACTTACGGTCTTTCTGAAAAGCAAGAAAACTAGTTAGACCGAGGTATTTCAAAAAAAGTATTTTTGTTTTTACATATTCTTTATTATTTCGGTTGCAAACTCTGAACACTTTACTTCCTTAGCTCCCTTCAGCAGCCTGGCAAAATCATACGTAACAACTTTAGATTTGATTGTTTTCTTCATCGCCTTTTCTATTATTCTTGAAACCTTATTCCAACCTAAGAAATTGAACATCATAACTCCCGAAAGAATAACAGAACCAGGATTTACTTTATCTTGATTTGCATATTTTGGGGCAGTACCATGTGTTGCCTCAAAAATTGCAGTTGTATAGCTCATATTTGCACCAGGAGCAATGCCTAATCCTCCAACTTGTGCTGCTGCTGCGTCCGATAAATAATCGCCATTAAGATTTGGAGTGGCAACTACGTCATATTCTGATGGCCGTAATAATAGCTGCTGGAACATACTGTCGGCAATTCTATCTTTCACTAAGATTTTTCCTTCGGGCATCTTACCATTAAATTGTGACCATAGTTCTTCCTCAGTTACAACAATATCTCTAAATTCTGTAGTTGCGACCTTGTATCCCCACTCTTTAAATGAACCCTCAGTGAATTTCATGATGTTTCCCTTGTGCACCAAGGTAACGCTTTCTCTTTTGTTATCTCTAGCATATTCAATTGCCTTGCGCACAAGTCTTGATGAACCAAATTCACTTATTGGTTTGATTCCCACTCCTGAAGGTTTTCGTATTTTTTTATTAAAAGTTTCATTTATAAAGTCAATTAATCTGTTAGATTCTTCTGTTTCTGCTTTGAATTCTATTCCTGAATACACATCCTCGGTATTTTCGCGGAAGATGACTATATCCATGTCTTTTGGGTTCTTCATTGGACTAGGAGTACCAGCATAATATTTTACTGGGCGAACGCAGGCAAACAAATCAAGTAATTGGCGAAGTGCAACATTAAGACTCCTTATTCCCCCACCAATTGGTGTTGTAAGAGGACCTTTTATAGCTACGCTAAATTCTTTTATTGCTTCAACTGTTTCTTCGGGCAGCCAGGTATTATTTCCATAAAGGGCAACTGCTTTTTCACCTGCGTAAATTTCCATCCAAGAAATTTTCTTCTTACCGTTAAATGCCTTCTGGACTGCCGCATCAAATACTCTTTGCGAAGCTTTCCAAATATCCGGTCCAGTGCCGTCTCCCTCAATAAAGGCAATGATAGGATTGTGGGGAACTTTCAGTTTATCTTTTACTATCCGAATTTTTTCTCCATCTTGAGGAATCTTGATATGTTGATAGTTATTCATTTGTTTCTCCGAAATTAATTAAATTTTCGTCAGTTAATTTTCCAAATCTTTTTTGGTATAAGCTCACACTAATTATTCCCACAAATACTGCAAACCAAAGTGTAACAATTCGTATAATAAAAGTTGAAGCAACAGCAATTTCTTTTGAATATGATTTTTTAATAAGCATATAGGTTAAGGAACCTTCTGTTAAACCCAAACCACCAGGCAGCATTGATATTGCACCAACAATTGTAGCAAAAGCATAACTGAATGACGCCCACAAATAGCTTAAACTCATGCTAAAATTAATAAGAATAAGGTGATATCCCAAACACTCAAAGGACCATGAAATGAAGCTAAGTATTGTCATGTAAAAAAGAGGAATCGGTCTAAGCAGCAGATATGAACTCTCGTATGCTGAATTGATATTGTGTAAATATTTTTTTAGAAAGGAAATTTTTTCAAACTGTTTGATTATAGATAATGCAATTGTTTTATTGCTAATAATTACAACCACAATAAGAAAGAAAATACCAACACCAATAACAATGCTTCTTCCATAATCATAAATGTATGCACCAATAATGCCAATTAATACCAAAGAAATGAAATCAGTAATCCTTTCAGCTAGAATAATTGGTGCAGTTCGGCTGATTGGAGTTCCTGTAATTTGTTTAACGAGATAAGATTTTAACAATTCACCCATCTTGCCTGGGGTTACACTCATTACTAACCCCGACATAAAAATTGAAAATGAATCTACTTTCGAAATGCTAACTTTTAGAAGAGTTAAATAATATTGCCATTTGAAGAATCGAGACACATAATTTAGGAATGATAGTAAAAGCAAAAGAGGAAATACCCACCATTTAAAAGATGATAAAACTTCAGTGAGGTCGTCAAAGTC
>JACAFC010000239.1 GCA_013388515.1 Ignavibacteriaceae bacterium
CTTTTAACCCGTCAACAACAATTAGCTTTTCAATTCCTGAAAATTCTTTCGTAACCCTAAAGGTTTATGATGTATTGGGAAGCGAAGTTGCTGAACTTGTTAATGGTCAAATTGAGGCTGGTATTCATAAAGTTAATTTTAATGCTTTCAATTTGAATACAGGTGTTTACTTCTACACAATTAAAGCTGGAAACTTTACTGAAACCAAAAAACTTATGTTAGTTAAGTAATTTTTGTGTATCAAATGTAACCTCAGTTCTCGATTCAGCCGGTTGAAATAACACCGGCTGATTCTTTTTAAATGTTAGTTGTTGAAATTGAAATTAAGGTACAATCTTGAAAAGGAAATTCGAAACTAAATACGGTTATTTTTCTCAGGATGGAAATGAATATGTAATCAAAACATATCAAACTCCTAAACCTTGGGTAAATGTTATTTCAAACGGCGATTACGGATTAGTAATCTCTCAAACAGGCGGCGGTTTCAGCTGGCAGACTCACTCAGAGTTTAACCGCTTAAACCGATGGCATCAAGATCTTATTCAAGATAATTGGGGAAAATATGTTTATATCCGCGACAACAAATCCGGAAAAGTATGGAGCCCAACTTTTCTTCCTGTAAAAACAAAGTTGAATAAATTTGAATGCAGGCATGGAATCGGCTACACTCTGTTTGAATCTGAATTTAAAGGAATAAAAACACAACTTACTATTTTCGTTCCTGCAGATGAGAACTTAGAAATTTGGGATTTGAAAGTACTGAATAATTCCGGAAAGGATGCCGATCTTTCTCTGTTTACTTATTTTGAATGGTGTCTTGGTTCATCAGCAGATCATCACCGCGAATTTCATCGAGCATTTTTGGAAACTGAATTCAGCAAAAAAGACAATGCAATGTTCGCAACAAAAAGATTGTGGGAAATCCCTTTGGGAGATAGAGGTCATTGGAACATTGATTATCAGTATTATGGTTTCTTGTCATGCAATAAAAAAATAAATGATTATGAATCCGATAAAGAATTTTTTGTCGGGCAGTATGGCGATCTAATAAATCCAGCTGCACTATCTAAAAAGAAACTATCCAAACAAACAGGCAAATGGATTGATCCCATCGGGTGCACTAAAGTTGATTTGAAAATAAAAAAGAATAAATCGGATAATGCTGTTTTCTATCTCGGATTGGTTGAAAATAAAAACGACGCAAACAGAATTCTAAAAAAATATCAAACAACATCGCAAATTGAAGATGCACTCTCTAAAGTGAAAAACAAATGGGATGATATTTTAGGCACACTTGAAATTGAAACTCCAGATGAAAGTATGAACCTGCTTGTTAACAAATGGCTCAGGTACCAAGCAATCTCTGGCAGATTGTGGGGAAGAACCGCCTACTATCAGCAAAGCGGTGCCTTTGGATTTAGAGATCAGCTTCAGGACAGTTTAGTTTTTCTGCCCATAGATCCAAAGTTTACTGAGAACCAAATTCGTCTTCATGCCAAACATCAATTTGAAGATGGTACGGTATTGCATTGGTGGCATCCGATAACCGACACAGGTTTGCCAACCAAAATGACGGATGATTTATTGTGGCTGCCGTTTTTGTTAAATCATTATTACATGGAAACCGGCAACTTAAGTTTTTTTGATGAACAAGTTGAATTTTACGACAATAAAAATCTGAAAACTTCTTTGTATGATCACAGCATAAGAGCAATCAATAAAGTTTTATCGCGAATGAGTGAACGCGGCTTGCCTTTAATTGGTGCCGGCGATTGGAATGATGGATTGAGCGCTGTTGGGCTCGATTGGAAAGGCGAATCAATTTGGCTTGCAGAGTTTTTGTTCCTTATTCTAACCGAATTTCAAAAAATATCTTTACTTAAAAACGATTTTGAGAATGCACGCAAACTTAAATCTGCTGCTGTGGAACTGCAAAAATCTTTTGAAAAACATGCTTGGGATGGCGAATGGTTTTTTAGAGGAACAAAAGACAGCGGAGAAAAATTCGGTTCAAAAGAAAACACTGACGGAAAAATATATTTGAATGCTCAGACGTGGGCAGTTATTAGTGGAATTAGTGCTGCTGAAAAACAGCACCGCGCTATGAGCGAAGTTGCGAAAAAGCTAGTGAAGAAAAATGGTCCTTTGCTGCTTTATCCTGCGTACAGATCGCCGGATAAATTTATTGGATATCTTTCACGTTATGCAGCCGGAAGAAGAGAAAATGGTGGCGTGTACACTCATGCAGCAACTTGGGCAATTTGGGCATTCGCAAAATTGAAAGATGCAAAAAATGCTTATGATGTTTACAAAAAATTAGCTCCAATAAATAATGGTATGAATCCAGACGAGTACGTTGCTGAACCCTACGTTACACCTGGAAATATTGAAGGACCAGATTCGCCGCAATATGGAAGAGGCGGCTGGACATGGTATACGGGCTCTGCTGCTTGGTTTCAAAAAGTAATTGTTGATTGGATACTTGGAGTTCGTGCTTCTGAAGAAGGATTAGTAATTGATCCGTGCATCCCAAAAGAGTGGAAAGTATTTAAGATAAAAAGGAAATTCAGAGGAACTGTTTATGATATTTCTGTTCTAAATGATAAGCACGTTTCCTCCGGGGTTAAAAAAATTGAAGTTGATGGAGTTGTTCAGAAAACTAATGTTTTAATAAATAAGGGGAAAAAGTCTTCTTTTGTAAAAGTAGTCCTGGGATAGTAATTAAATATTTTATCCCGCATAATGTCATGCGAGATAAATATCTTGTTTCGCATAAATAGTTGGAGTTTAGCATAATGAGTTTTCGAGCTTCTGCAAAATGTTTTTTAAAAAATGGAAAACCTCGCTTTGTAATTTCCGGTGAAATTCATTACTTCAGACTAAATCCAAAGTTGTGGGAAAAGCATTTAAGGTTATTGAAGGAAACCGGAGCAAACACTACTTCAACTTATATTCCATGGGATTGGCACGAATACGAAGAAGGGAAGTTTGACTTTACAGGTAAAACTAATCCTGCACGAAATCTTATTAAGTACATTAATCTTTGTAAAAAAGTTGGGCTTGATTTGATTGTAAAACCAGGCCCTTACATTCTTGCCGAATATGAAAATCAAGGTTTACCTGAGTGGTTATTAAAGAAAGAAAATATTCATGCTGTTGATGAAAGCGGTAGGATTCTTTCTCCGGATTTAATGTCATACTTGTCCGAAGGATTTTTGGATTATACTTTTAAATGGTATGATCAAATCATGCCGATTATTCAAGCCCACCAAATAATAAACGGTGGCCCGGTAGTTATGATGCAAGTTTGTAACGAAGTCGGAGTGTTCCAATGGCTCTCAGGAAGAATTGATTACCATAAATCAATTAAGAAGCTATATAAAGACTTTATTGTTAATAAATACAAGACCATTGAAGTACTGAATATAACTTACAAATCCCGATATAATTCCTTCAATGAAATTAACCCGCCTGTTGGTAAGATAGAAACTAAAGAAGATTACTGCGCTTACTTTGATTTTCATTTATTCTACAGATATTACTATGCTTTGTATCTTTCTGTACTTAGCAAAAAAATTCGAAGTTATGAAATTGACATCCAGCTAACTCATAACATACCCGGCTGGATATATGGGAATGCTGCAGAACTACCAATGTTAATTAGTACATACTCCGAAGTGATGAAAACCAATCCGGAAATTATTTTTGGTTTGGATCATATTCCTGAATTTGTTTCTTTCAGAAATGCACATTCGGATTTAGCATGCAATAAAATTCTTGAAGCAATGCAAACAAACGGACCAGTTTGGGCAGCAGAATTTCAATCTGGTACTCGTGAACACCATGTAAGAAGTGATGCAAATGATCTGGAAACATTTTACTTTGCTTCGCTGGCGCATGGTATGAAAAGTTTCAACTACTATATGTTTTCGCAAGGTAAAAATCCGAGGGGCAAAGGTTATTATGGCAAGACTTTCTATTATCAAACACCGATAGATTATAAAGCCTCAAAATCTGCTCTCTACAAATCATTAAAAAAAGTAAACCAGTTCATCAACAAAGAAAAAGATGATTTACTCCTAAGTGAAGTAAAATCAGAAATATGCGTTGGATTGTATAAGCCCTACTTTTACACCGAACTTACAACCTCGCAAATGCTAAAGGAAAAACGACTCGAAGTTACAAAACTGGGCATTTCTCTTGATCCGCGGTTTGTGCGAGAAGAATTGTTTTTTAATGGATTGTTACGAGGTATTCAAACGTTAAATTACAGTTACGATATCAAAGATTTGGAAAATGTTTCTATAGAAGAACTACTTAAGTACAAACAGCTTTGGCTTACAACAACAGAATTTATGGATGAAGAATCTCAGAGACTAATTGTTGATTATGTTAAAGCAGGAGGACATCTTATAATCTATCCGGCAATTCCAATAATGGATTTGTATTTGAACAAATGCACTGTTCTGCGAGATGAATTGGAATTACAGTTCATTAAATCTGAAAGCGGTAATAAAATTACAGCTTTTGATATTGAAGATATATTTACAGTATTCAGAGAAAAATCAATTTATAATTCTAATAATGCGGAAGTGATTGGCAAAACAGATAAAAATGAAGTTTGCGGAATTAGAAAAAAAATTGGCAGGGGGTTAGTAACCACATTAGGCTTTGCATTTGGATATACTTCGGATGAGCATTTACATCTTTTAGAGAAAATTATTTCATTCGATAAAATTAAGAAACAAGCAAAAGTTTCGGATTCAGATGTTCAATTTGTATTGAGGAAAGGGACGAAACATTCATACTTGTTCTTACTTAATTACCATAATCAGAAAAAAAGTTTTAAAGTGAATGGTAAGCAAGTTAGTATGCAGCCTTTTTCTTACAAAATATTGAAGAAAAAGTGAATTGAGTATATAACCTGGCATAAATAAAATCTGCAATAAAAGGATAAAAAATGAAAATTATAAACAAAGTTTTATTCACTTGTTCATTATTAGCAATTCAAATTGCTTATTCACAATCAGATACAACAGCTCCGCAAACACCACAAAGAGTTAAAGCTTTTGGCTATGAGAAACATATCGAGGTTGAATGGGACAGTAACACTGAGCCCGATCTTGCCGGATATAAACTCTATGCGCGGAGCGGGCAAAATTTCAATTTATATACTACAATAAGCAGAACAAGAAGTTATTTTTCATTAAGCATGAACCTTTTAGGGGTTGGTTTTTATTTCAAGGTAAGCGCATTCGATTCAAGCGGAAATGAGTCGCCGTTATCTGACAGCACTTACGCTGTTACTCACTTAATGACGGATGAAGAATTTTTAGATATGGTTCAGCGGTCAACTTTCCGATATTTTTGGGATTGGGGTGATCCAACCAGCGGTATTGCACGTGAACGCTGGCATCCTAATGAAAGTGATAAAACAAACACAATTGGCGGCGGCGGGTTTGGTGTTATGGCAATTCTTGTTGGAATTGAACGTGGTTTTATCACTCGTGAACAAGGTGCACAAAGAATGTTAAAGATTACAGATTTTCTTGCCAATAAAATAGAGAGGTTTCATGGGGCTTTTCCGCATTGGTTTAATGGTACTACGGGAAAAGTCGTGAACTTCGGAATTCAAAATGGAGGAGATATTGTTGAATCGGCTTTTATGATTCAGGGTTTACTTGCAGTCCGCCAATATTTTGATGGACAAGATTCAACTGAAGAACAAATTAGAAATTTAATTACCCAAATTTGGCATGATGTGGATTGGAATTTTTATCGTAACAATTCATCAAGCGGACTATACTGGAATTGGTCGCCAACAATGGGTTTTAACTTTAGCGATACTTTCATTTTTCACGGCTGGAATGAAACTATGATTGCATATATTTTAGCCGTTGCATCTCCTACACATCCTGTTACAGTTGCACCACTAACATTCTACAGAAATGGATGGGCTAATTTCAGCCAAATAGATCAGTTGAGAAATATTTTTGGTTACTTACTATATGTTGGTTCAAGTTATGGCGGTCCACTTTTCTTTACGCATTATTCTTTTTTAGGTTTCGATCCAAGGCATAAAAAAGATGAGTTCGCAAACTACTTCACTCATAATCGCAATCAATCATTAGTTCAGCGTGCTTACTGCATTAGCAATCCTAAAAAATTTAACGGATATGGTGAAAATAGCTGGGGTCTTACAGCAAGCTATTCAATTCCAGATGTTGGTTATTTAGCACATGAACCAAATAATGATAATGGAACTATTTCACCAACTGCTGCTCTATCTGCTATGCCTTATACTCCAAATGAATCAATTGCAGCGTTAAAACATTTTTATAGAACACACGGTTCTAGCCTTTGGGGTGATTTTGGTTTCAGGGATGCATTCAATCTTACTTATTCAAAAAAAGGTGTTTTAGGAACTTGGTTTAGTGATGGATACTTGGCAATTGATCAAGGTCCTATTATAGTAATGATTGAAAATTATAGATCACAACTGCTATGGAATAAATTCATGTCGAACCCCGAAATCCAAACTGCACTTACAGCAGTTGGCTTTGTACCGGATTCAACTACAGATGTTGAAGAAAATAAAAGTGTACACTATTCTTTCAAACTTGCGGGCAATTATCCCAACCCCTTCAATCCAACTACTGCAATTAGATTTGAGCTTGAAGCAAATGCAAAAGTTAGTGTAAAGATTTATGATGCACTTGGTCAACTAGTTAGAGATTTATTAACTGCGGATTTGAATCGCGGAGTTAATGAAGTTATTTGGGATGGAAAAAATGAATACGGCTCCGTTTTACCAAGCGGTATTTATTTATATCGAATTGAAGCTGAAGGAAATTATCTGAGCGGGAAAATGATTCTGCAAAAGTAAATATTTCTAATATATACATAAGAAAGAAGTATGACTAAACTAATCTTGATCTTTATATTTTTGATTAGTTATTATGATAACCTCTCCCCAACCATCCGCTACGTAAGCAAAACGGGCAGCAGCACACCGCCCTACACAAGTTGGCTAACCGCAAGCGACAGCATACAGAAGTGCATAAACATTTGCCAAAGCGGAGATACAGTTTATGTTGCGAATGGTGTGTACAAAGAAAAAATAGTTATGATTCCTGGATTATCCCTAATTGGAAGCGGAATGGATAGTTGTATTATTGATACGAGAGATATGTCTAATAAACCAGATTTTTATAGTATTACTATCGGAGACAGTTGCTTGTTTAAATACTTTAAAGTCACGGTAGCTTATCAATCAGAGCTATATGGTTTAGCTGCAGTCTGCTTTGATGCTGATGCTTTGATTGAATGGAATGTTTTTGAAAATAGTTCGGATGGAATTTGGCTTACAAATTCAAATAGTATAATAAAAAATTGTAATTTTATAAATATTCATACTTCATTCAGAATTAATGCTACAAATACAAATAATGACTACAAGCCAATAATAGAAAAAAATTATTTATCAAACTTAGGCGGAAATGCTTTCCAGGTGGTTTTTGATATAGAACCAATAATAAGAAATAATATAGTTTATCTCGCGAGCGATTATGCAAAGGGATTTGTTGGAGGGCTAACAGATAGCACGATTCTACTTAACAATCTGTTCTATTCGGATTTAAGACCTTATACAATATTAGGTAACAGCCATAATGTAAAAAATATAGAGCTGAATAATATTTTGATAGCAGATTATCAGCGAGAAGCAATATGGGCTGGAAATGATAATGTAATAAAAAATAATATCATAATGAACGGAGAAAAAGCCTTTTCAATTTCACAGAACCCCCCTGGACAGCAGCCCATAGTGCAATTTAATAATATATGGAACAACCGAACCGCCTCAACACAAGTAATAATTGACTCGACCAATATTTCAGTTAATCCGATGTTTGAAGGTGAAGACAGTCTAAATTTTTATTTGCAAATGTTCTCTCCACTTATCGATAAGGGCGATCCTCAAATTTTAGATAAAGATTCTTCGAGAAGCGATATTGGTCTGTATGGCGGTCCCTTTGGGATAATTTATGAATATTTAGATCTACCACCATCATGTCCAAAAGGGATTGTTATCTCTTCTGATACAAACTATATTACGATTAAATGGAATAAAAATACGGAAGCTGACTTCAGTTTTTACAAACTTTTTGGAGCCACTATCGATAATTTTTCGGCAGATTCGTCCAACTTAATTTCATCTCTAACTGACACATTCTATGTACATTTCATTCCAACTGGTACCAATAAATTTTACTATAAGCTTTCAGCTGTAGATAATCAAGGGAACGAGTCTAATTTGAGTGTGGAAGTAGGAATAATAACATCAATTAACGAGCCTTCAGAAATAGTTCAGCAATATTATTTGTATCAGAACTATCCTAATCCATTTAATCCCTCAACAATAATATCGTACGTATTAAAAGAAAGAGGATATGTAAAACTGACTATATATGATATAAAAGGTGAAATCATTGAGTTATTGGTCAATGATTTTCAAGAACGGGGCTATCACGAAGTAGAATTTTCAGCAAGCAATAATCGATCAGCTAACACCAATAAATTAGCAAGCAGTATTTACTTATATAGGCTGGATGTTAAAAGTGAAAATAATATTCCCGTATTTTCAGAGATGAGGAAAATGCTTCTAGTCAAATAGTTAAGAATAATATTAAAAATTAACTTCACAAAGGAGTAATGTTTAAAAAACAAAAAAGGGAGACTATTATGAAAATGCGCTATTTAGTATTTGTTACTTTAGTAACAATCATGCTTACCAAAAATGCAATAGCTCAGAATTTTCCGCTTGGCGCATTTGTAGGGAATCCAGATTATCGAAGCAGTTCCGAAACTTGGCAGAAAATAAGTGAGTTAGGTGTAAATACTGTTGTTCAGCATGCGAATCCTGTTACTAAGCCATTTATAGATCAGTATAATCTTGATTTGTTCGCACAAAACGAGGATAATGCTAATGAAAAAATTACATATTATTCAAGAGGGTATTATAAAAAGTGGGAAGCGGAAAGAAATATTTATGCTCTTCTTGAAACGGGGATAAAACACGAAGTATATCCTGGTACAGAAATACACAAAGGCGCTGTAGAAACATATTTAAATCAAACGTGCTGGACAACCGGAAACCTATCAGAACCTATTCCACAATTAATTTATGGGCCGCATTATAGACAGGATAAATTTTACAGATTATCACTTTACAACACTTTGCAAATACATTATAATGCAAGATTTAAACTTGCGTTAACAAATACAAATGGATTGAACCCGAATACAGAAGTTTGCAGGCTTTCAGTAGTGTTAACATATCGCTTAATAGTAAATGGTGAAGTTCAAAATCCACACGTAGAAGCGCCACTGGGGAACGAAGTAACATTAAAAGTTTCAGATTTTGTTCAAAATGGTTTCATAGAAAAAATAGTAGAATATAATTATCCTTCATACTTTCAAAACACAACAAACCCAGAAGTGGAGGGGCCTGTACAGAGTGATGAGATAGTTTACGACGATGGGTATCCAGGAACCGGCATAGAGTTCAGAGTAAACTGGTATGGTGTTGGAAAACTGTACGTGGATTATGTTGAAGTCTATGATTATGATATTGGAAGATTACTAATTCAACAGTCTGCAATTGTTTCACAAGAAATTCGTAACTACGCCCTGGGCTTCAACAATTGGAATAATTTAAAATACTGGTATGCAGCAGATGAGCCCCAAACATTAGATCAGTATGAACCAATGAGAATTGTTAATTCAATTCTTAATGCGCCACCTTCTTATCCGCCGCTTATAGCCGCTTTTAATCCTACATGGGATGGTGATATGAACGGTGATAAGACAATATCCAAATTTATTGAGCTAAATCAACCTCAGAAATTGATGGTAGATTATTATCCATTTTGGGTTGGTAAGGCTGATGATTACGGGCTTTATTATTTAAGAGGACGCCTTCAAGAAGCTTACGATGCTTCGAAACAAAGAGGATTATTTTATTATGTCGCTCAAGGATTTGGTGAATTAAATCCCCAAAATCCTTCACAATATAAAAATTGGCGCAAGCCAAATAATTCTCAACTTAATGCTTCAGTTATGCTTGCTTTATCTCATGGTGCCAATGGGATTTTTTTCTGGAATTATTGGTCTTATCATAACGCTCGATGGTTTGATGGATTAGTTGATTTATATGGTAACCCAACTACGCTTTACAATTACATAAAAAACAGCCTTGCTCCAAGATTACATGGAATACTAGGTAATACTTTACTAAATCTTAACTATACTAGTGATTATATTAATTATGCTAAATTAGATCAGTTTGTTGATTTTCTTAAAATTATACCTAATGGTTCGGATACCAACTGGCATGCGGGGCTACTAGTTGATAAGAACGATCAAATAAATAAACATTTCCTACTTGTAAATCTTAATACCACTTCAAGCAAAACAGCCAGGCTTTCGATTAAAAATAATTCCGATTATCCCAATTTAAGAGTTAGGAGTTTTGAAGATCAGTCATTAGATATAACAGTTTATCCACAGAATGCTGAGGTTACCTTGCCAGATCAAACCCTACAAGCTGGTGATGGAAAATTATATCAAGTAGCACCGGTTGTAAAATATGGAGGTAAGTTAAAAACTAGTGAAACAATTAGCCAACCAATCTCACTTCTTGGTGAACTAATTGTTGAATCCGGTGCTACACTGACGATTAGTGCAAATTATGATATTTATAAAAACATTACTGTTAATGCTGGCGGCAGTATTATTGTTACCGAAGGCAAACAATTAAAATTTTATGATGGAGCTTATTTAAATGTTAATGGAAATTTAACTGCTAATGGTTCGCCGACAGATAA
>JACAFC010000254.1 GCA_013388515.1 Ignavibacteriaceae bacterium
AAGCCAATATAATCAATTTTTACTTCATATTTAAGACTATTGGGCTTAACCAGTAGGCTTACAACCTTCATACTAGTTGGATTGTGATGGCTTATCAGTTCTTCAATAAATTTAATTGACAAACCCGAATCCACAATATCTTCAACAATAATTAAGTCTCTTCCGTTCACATCACAATTTAATTCTTTAATCAATTTAACTCTGCCAGACGATATTTTTTCGTCGCCGTAACTTGAAAGTTTAAAAAAATCAATTTCACAATCTATACTTATATTTTTTACCAGATCAGACATAAAAATAAATGAGCCATTTAGAACGCCAATAAAAACGGGAGTTTTCCCTTCATAGTCTTTCGATATTGCAGCTGCTAAATCCTTAATACGTGATTGTATTTTTTCCTCGGTTAAATACTCTATAAAAATATCATTATCAATTTTTATCTCGGAAGGTGTTAGTTGAGACATAATTGTAAAACCTTTCGTGTGTTATCTGTTAATTTAAACCTATTATCAATCCTTTGGCCGATAACCCATACAATTCTATTTTTATTTAATAAAACAAGTTGTTTATTTTTTTTAACAGTAGAAATTTTTCTGTTAGTTAAAAAATCGGATACATTTTGGGTACCAGTCATTCCCAAAGGATAAAATTTATCACCCGGTTTCCAGATTCTGATCTGAAAATTTTTGCTCACCTTTTGTGCATCAATATATTCTAATCGGCTGTCATTTTTCATTTTTATAGAATCTTTTTTTACGAGCTGCAAAGAAATTTTTTTCTTATCAATTATTTTTTGTTCCCCAATCCTAATGTTAGTCTCATGGATTGGATTTGCGCTCCACCCTTTAACAATTACAATTTCATTTTCTTCCTTAACAGCTGTTATGCTATTTGAACATCCTATCCTTTTGCCTTTTGGTTTTGAAATAAGCGAAAGTATTTTAAAACAATCTTCAAATGTCAATTTTACTTTTAATTTAGAATCAACGGTGTACTTTAACACTTCACTCCACAAGTTTTCATCAATTGTTTTTAGCTTATCAATCTTTATTTCGAGTTTATTTTTGTTATGCGTTGAAACACTTTCGCTCAAAATTTTAATTGTTGAATTCAAAGCTAAAAACTGTTGTTTAAGAATTATTGATGTTTTGAATAATGTGCTCTCGACCTTAGGATTTAATTTTTCTTTAATTAAAGGAAAAAGCTTATTTCTTATAAAATTACGCTGATACTCACTCGATAAATTCGTTTCATCTAACACATAAGCAATTTTATTTGTTTGTAAGTATTGGATTATCTCAGATTTTGTTACTGCTAAAATTGGGCGAATAATATTTTCTCTTTTGATAGGAATTCCTGACAATCCTTTGATACCAGTACCTTTTAGAAGATTTAATAATAGAGTTTCGGCATTGTCATTACAGTTGTGTCCGGTTGCTATTTTAGAATAACCAAATTTGTTGCATACTTTTGACAGCTCTTGGTAACGTATTTCTCTAGCTGCTTCTTCAAGTGACATTTTATGGTTTCTTGAATACTCTGGTACATTTCTAACCGTACTGTGATATTTAATTCCAAGATTTATGCATAAGCTGCGACAAAATTTTTCATCTTTTTCTGCCGTTTTTCCACGTATTAAATGATTGATGTGCATAGCACCAATGGTTATTCTGTATTTTCTTTTAAACTTGCTTAAAAATTGAAGCAGAAAAACTGAATCTGGCCCACCGCTAAGTGCAACCAATATCTTTTCACCATGATTTATCAGTTTATATTCTTCAATAAACCGGATAATTTTTTCCTCGATTTTCTTCATTCTACCAAAATCGAAGTGATTTAAGAATTGCTTTTTGTGTTCATTATGTTTTCTACATATTTACCCAGAACATCAAATTCTAAATTTACAGTATCACCAACTTGTTTATCCGAGAAGATGGTTTCCTGCCAGGTAAACGGAATTACTCCTACTGAAAAAGTATTCTCCCCAAGCTGTGCAACAGTCATGCTCACTCCATCAATAGATATAGAGCCAACAAAAATAAGGTATTGTTTAAATTTTGCAGGATAACTTATTGTGATAAAGTGACTATTTGATAATTCTTTAATTTCAGAAATTTTACCTGTTGTATCAACATGCCCAAGCACAAAGTGACCACCCAGTCTTGCATTCGCTTTTAGAGGGCGTTCTAAATTTACTTTACTGTTTAGTTCAAGTAAACCCAAATTAGTTTTTTTAAGTGTTTCTTCTATTGTATCAACAAAGAAAGAATTTTGGGTTTTCTTTACAACGGTCAAACAACATCCATTAACACTTACACTGCTTCCAATATCTAAGTCTTCCATTATTTTTTTTGCTTCAATTTCAAACTGATATCCGTCTCCTGTTTTATTTTTTTTAATTACTTTTCCTTTTTCTTCAACAAGACCAGTAAACATATATACTCCTTAAATATTAAATACTTCCTTAGAATAAAAGTTATCTCATAATGAAATGAGAATTGACAAAGACAAAATGAATGTGCAAGACAGAACTTGTTTTTAACTTCAGATAAGGCAAAACCCAAAGTTTAACGGGATAGTTCTACCAATAAATCGCTATCGTAAGTTTCAACATTAATTGATTTAAATTTTTCGGCATTTTTTAAAATGCCGCTTTCATTGATGTTTGCAAATGGAATTCCATTACCTAAGAATTTGGGTGCAATAAAAAGCAGAATATTGTCGTATAGTTTTTCTTTAATAAAGGATGAATAAACTTCACTGCCGCCTTCAACTAATATAGAAGTGATTTGATGTTTTGCCAATTCAGAAAGTGCTGATTTTAAATTAATTAACCCATTTGCATTCTCTTTGGCAAAAATAATTGTTACACCTAAATCAGTTAACTTTTTCAGTTTTGCTTTTTTACTGAGATTATTTCTTGAGGTTACAACTATTAAATTTTTATCACCATTATCAGTAAAAATTCTATGTTTAGTAGAAAGATTTAATTTTGAATTTAGGATTATACGTTTAGGATTTCGCCCTTCCATTAATCTTACTGTTAATCTAGGGTTATCAGTCCTTATTGTTCCAGCACCAACAAGCACAGCATCATACCTAGATCTAAGTAAATGCACATGTTTTCTTGAAAGTGTGGACGAAATCCATCTTGAATCACCTTTAAAATCAGCAATCTTACCATCCAATGTTTGTGCAGCTTTTAAAGAAACATACGGCAAATTTTTAGTAATGTATTTAAAGAAAAATTTATTTAGTTCAATACAATCCTTTTCAAGTTTGCCAACACTAACCTCAAGTCCGGCAGCTTTTAGCTTTTTTATTCCTTTACCGCTTACTAAAGGATTCATATCCAAAGTGCCGATTACTACCTTTCCAATTCTGCTTTCTATTATTTTGTCAACACAGGGTGGGGTTTTTCCGAAATGGCTGCATGGTTCTAAATTTACGTACAGTGTTGCACCTTCAACACTTTCTCTGGCACTATTTATTGCATTAACTTCTGCATGGTTACCACCATATTCTTCATGATAACCTGCACCGATAATTTTTTCGTTTTTTATTATTACACAACCAACTAATGGATTTGGACTTACATTACCAGCCCCTTTTTTTGCCAGTTCAAGCGTAAGCTTTATGTATGATTCATCAGACAATGCAGGCTAAATTATTTAATTGACAATATTTCAAATTCCATCAACCCAGCAGGGGCTTTTACCTTTACTTTGTCTCCAATTTTATAGCCCAACAAACCTTGTCCCACTGGTGATGTAACAGAGATTTTTCCTGCCTGGAAATCAGCCTCTTCTGGGGAGACAAGTGTATAGTCAAAAATTTTATTCGTTTTCACATTTTTTATAGAAACAACAGACAAAATGTGTACTTGATCTGCAGGAAATTGAGATGAGTCTATTATTCTCGCTCGAGAAAGAATATTCTCCAGTTTGCTTATTTTCAGTTCAAATAATCCTTGTTCTTCTTTTGCTGCATCATATTCTGCATTTTCAGAAAGATCTCCATGAGATCGTGCTTCAGCAATTTTTGCAGCTATTTCTTTACGGCCAATAGTTTTTAAATTTTGAAGTTCTTTTTCAAGCTCCACCAAGCGTTCTTTTGTGAGATAAACAAAATTATTATCTGCCATAAGATTATCTTACTAATTATTATTTAAGAAATTTAAAAAAAAATTACCACGGCTTAACCAGTGGCATTGGAAACTTAAAAAAATAAACCTTCCTTGTCAAGATTCTAGCATTATCAAGTGATTGATTTTCTAGAAAAGTCACATCGTTGCATAAAATATTTTTGCTCTTCCTTAAGTAAAGTTATTATTTAATTCGCGGGATATTTTAAGCTTTTGGTCATAAAAGCAATAAAAGGAGTCAAAAATAAAGTTATGATCCTGTTTCTTGAATTCTGCAAATGGATCTAAAACTACACCATTGACATATCCTGGTTTCCCTATCCTCGAGTATGGATAAATGAAATTTTCCACTAGTAATATTTGCCGTGTATTTTTCTATTGTTTCCATACAAATGTTTATAAGATTTTCATTTAACTGAACATCTTCATCGCTAGTTGTCTTTTTTCGAGTCAGGCTGATTGGCTGCGGCCCGAATTTTTCTTCAGCAAATTTCAGAGAATAAATTTCTGATCCCGCAGGATGATAATTCTTTTTCAACTGAGCTTGAATTAATTTTTTAGCAGCATACATGTATAATGGAAGCTGCAGCGATAAGCCATTGTACAAATCAGAAGCAGTTGGTTTTTTTCCCCCAAGTTTATAATCAATAACTTTAAATTTTTGATTATCATGATTGACATCCACTCTATCAATTTTCCCGCGAAACTTTGATTTACCAGCCGTGAATTCTTGATCTCCCTCATGTATGCTTCCAAACTTCAGTTCAAAATATGCTGGAAAATAGCCAGTATCGTTATATCTCTCTAACTCTAAAAATTTGTAGAGAATAGATTTTTTTCTATCTCCTTTTATTCCGAGAATTTTCTCAAGTTCAAAGAATGATAAAGCAAAATTTAAATTTTGTTTTGCAGTACGAGTTTCGGCAATATTAAAAAGTAAATTTTCAGCTTCTTGAAAAATTTCCTCATTTGCTTTTAAAATAACAATATTTCGTCTGGAACATTCTGTATAGAATTCATATAAAATTGTATGCAGTAAGCTTCCAAGTTCAAGAGCTTCGATTTCTTCAGAAGGTTCTTCGGGTGGTTTAAGATCTAATACTCTCTCAGCAAAATATTTATATGGACAAGCAGCATATGTTTCCAGTTGTGTTATAGAATAATTTTTATTACTGAATAGGCTAAAATCAATATTGCTATTTTGTTCAGTCTTAGCGCCAATAAAGCCAGTATACTCAGATTCACCATAAGGATTTTCATTTCTCAATTTATCAATTTCAATTGCATGTCTAATTTTCCCTAAATCTATTTTAATATTTTCAATGTTTTTAACATTATCCAATGTTTTAAAATCAAGCTGTCCTAAAGATTTAAGAAAATCTTCTTTGTTATAATGATAATCGAGGTAATCTAATTTTGATTTTTCAGTTACCTTGAATAGTGACAAAAACTCAGTTAAAAAATTTGATGGTGATAATTCCTTTCTTTCATCTTTCAATGTATATGTTAAATACAACCGATTATTCCATGAACATAATGATTGATAGAAATGATACCTTTCTTCGGTTTGATGATTTAATTCACTTTTTTGGTAAGTGCCAGAATTAAATATCTCTGGGAAAAATCTGGTCGGAAAGTCACCATCATTTAAACCTGAGATAAACAGAGTATCAAATTTTAATCCTCTTATTTCATTTATGGTGGTTACAAGAACGCCATATCCTGGCTTTTCCTTTACATTATATCTTGCCGAGGAAACCGCTGTACGTAGATGATTAAGAAAAAATTTTAAAGGGAATTTTTGATTTGCTTGATATTCAAGTTGCAGCAAATCAAGAAGCTCATCCACCGTAGAAATAAATTCTTCAAAAGCTTTAATATGTTTTTCCGTTTCAATTTTCCTACTGTTAATCAGTAATCTTGATATCTGAAACGAATCAAGCATACTCCTAAACGACTCATTAAACTCTTTGATAGTAAGTTTTTTGGCAAATGGTTTAAGCAAGCTGAATAGATTAATTATATCGGTAAGTGCTTTATTATAAACTGCTCTATCCTGTTTTATCTTGCCGTTTTCATCAATATCGGAATATGACGATTGTCTTAATGCAGAATTAAGGGAATCAATCCAATTTTTGTAACCTGAAACTATTTTTAACTGAACGGATGCCTTAAGTAGGTTCGATAAGTCAAAATCTGGTATCTGGAGATAGTTTAAACTTAAAGATCTAAAAATATTTTTGTAGTAAAAATCATTTTCAATAATCTCAAGAAAATTAATAAGCGCTGTAATTATTGGAGAAGTACTTAAAGTTAACCTATCAGTTAAATTAAAAGGGATTTCATATTTCGTAAAAATATCCCGAATTATTGATGAATAATTCTGAATTAAATTAAATGCTACACAAATACTATTTGGCTGTGACTTTTGAAGTAGTATTATTTTTTTGATTTCTTTTGCAATAAGTTCTATCTCATCTAATCGATTTTCAGCTTTTAGACAGACAATATTATTTTCAAGCTTTTGTTCAATGTTATTTTTTTTTCGCTTAAATAGTTTTTCTCTTACATGATTTTGGAATTCATTATAGGATAAAGTAGAAGAGTCGTCTATTTGCTTAAAGCCTTTGGTTGTAAATGCCTTGTAGCATTTATCAAGATGGGAAAATATTTGGGGGTTAAAACTGTAGTAATCAAAATTAAGGTATAGGTTGATGTCTTTGATGTCTGCAGTCCGGTTTATTATTTCTATTTCGAGTGCAGTAAATTCATCAAATCCATTTATTATTATAAGATCTACCTCCGGATAAATAATTTTGAATTTTTGTTCAAAAGAATTGTGAGGCATCTTCAGCAGCTCTGTGTAAATATCCCCTATCTCTTTCTTTTTAAGTTCATTACACTTTTTTTGATAGTTACTATAAATTTCTGCTATATCATTAGCTTTTAATTTTTCTGAACCAGTTAAGTTACTCGCCTCACTTGAAAGTGCTTGGGAAGTAATACCATGCCTTTTATATTCAGATATAACGTTTTTTATCCTATCAAGTGTGCCTTTAGGAACTTCATTTTTATAATAAGAAAAAAATCTAAGATTAGAATCTTGAAAAGCTTGCTTTAAAAGTATGGAAGCAGCCGCATCACTTAGTATTAAACTTTGAAAGTTGTCACTGTTCAAAAGCAATTTTGAAGAGTACGTACCAATTGTTTCTATATTTATTTTGCCGGATGCTTTACCTGGAGAAAGTGCAATTAATTCTTTTTTCAGATATCTGCTTTTTCGATTTGTTGGAACAACAAGCAAAAGTTCATCTAGCTTTCGAGATGTTAATTTTTGATTAATCTCAAAATCAATATCTATTGATTTTTTATTATGCTTTGTTAAAATCATACCTAAAGATAAACTTTTCCACAAATAAATTTCACAGCAAGATTGAACTAATCATCACTGACCGATACCAAAATCCCATAATTTCACCCGTTTATCAATTCAATTTTAATTGCGATATATTCACAAAAATTTATATTGATATTTATCTATGGTTAACTAACTTTGAAATGAAAAATGAGGCAATTATGAAAAAATTATTACTGTTTATTTGCTTTGCAATTCCATTAATGGAGGTTAACAGCCAAGAAATTGGTGAATTTGCCGAGCCTGAAGAATCGAAGGTTTTCCCAAATAATTCTCTTGGCTTTGACATAATGTTCAGTGAAGGTGGTATTGGATTAGGAGTTTTTTATAGGCGGCAATTAAGTCAAAAGTTTACAATTTTTTCAGATTTTTCTTTTTCTGAAGCAAAAGATGATCAAGAGTTTGAATATATTAATCCATATTACCCATATGAAGTAATTACATATGGAAAGAAAAATAGAATTTTTGTTCTGCCATTAAATTTTGGTCTCCAGTACAGAATACTTAAGGAGACATTATCAGATAATTTAAGGCCATATTTAAATTTTGGAGTTGGTCCTTCAATGGTAGTCACTACACCCTATGAGCGAGAATTTTTTAATGCTTTTGGTAAAGCCCAGTCAAAATTTACTTTAGGTGGATATGTTGGATTTGGTGCAAATTTCGGATTGGATAATTCAAGCCTGGTTGGGTTGAATATCCGTTATTACGTAATAAAAGTTTTTGGTGACGGTGTAGAGAGTTTATATGGCAAATATAAGAAGGAACTTGGCGGAATTTTCCTCACTATTAATATCGGTATGATGTATTAACATTGTAAAAGAATTTTCAAGCTTGCCTTTTCCACTTAATGGTGCATCCTATTGAATATGTTTCCGGTACTGATATCTCTTTTCCGTTCAACAATTCATCTAAAGCATTACGCAAATATTTCGATTTAACTTTTTGTTCATCCTGCCAATTGTCATCAATTTTTCCATGGTATACTAATTTTCTTTTAGAATCAAAAAGAAAAATTTCCGGGGTATGAGCAGCATCAAACTTAGCAGCTATGGACTGATCTTCATCTCGAAGATAAATAAAGTTGAAAAGTTTTTCATTTGCTCTCACTTTCATTTGTTCAAAGGAGTCCTCCGGATATTGCTGCGCATCATTAGAATTAATTGCAACTATTGCCACGCCTTTAGTTTCATAATCCTTCTGTATATCCATTATTCTTTGTTCATAAGCTTGAACGTAAGGACAATGATTACAACTAAAAATTATAATAAGTGCAGATTTTTCAACTAAAGATGCTGGAGAATAATATTTGCCATCTATTGAAGGAAGGTTAAAATCTGGTAAAGATGACCCTATTTGTAATGTTTTTGTTGCCATAGATTAATCCCTTTTGCTTAAATGATATACTGTGAATAAATTTCGTACGAATTAAAAATAGAAAAATTAATGATTAAAAAATTTATATTATTATTAACAATAAGCTTAGAATTAACAATGGCACAAAATATAGAGCTTGCTCAAAGTTTATATAATAATTACGAATTATTCCGGGAGAAGACCCTGCTTCATAAAAGATTAAAGCATGCTGAAATTTTACCATTGATAGAAGCACTTAAAAAGGATAAAAATTTTTCAGTTAAAAAAGCCGGCGAATCTGCTGAAGGCAGAGAAATCTTTTTAATATCCATTGGGAAAGGAAACTCAAAAGTATTTCTATGGTCACAAATGCATGGAGATGAAGCTACAGCAACAATGGCGCTTTTTGATATATTTAATTTTTTCAGAACCCAGGATGAGTTTTCTAACTATAAAAAGGTGATTCTAGAAAATCTATCAATTTATTTTATGCCGATGGTAAACCCTGATGGTGCTGAAAAATACCAGCGCCGTACATCATTTGAAATTGATATTAACCGAGACTTTAACCGCTTGCAAACACCAGAAGCTTTACTTTTAAGGGAAACTTTTGAGGACTTGAAAGCAGAATTTGGTTTTAATTTACATGATCAGAGTACAAGGTACGCAGTTGGAAACACCTACAAGTCTGCGGCCATTGCATTTCTTGCACCATCTCTAGATCATCAAAAATCTATAGACAGTGTACGAGATAATTCCATGAAATTAATTAGCACCCTCACAAAAATGTTAGAGCAATTCATTCCGGGGCATATTGCAAAATATAA
This sequence comes from Ignavibacteriaceae bacterium, assembly GCA_013388515.1. Classification (GTDB taxonomy): domain Bacteria; phylum Bacteroidota; class Ignavibacteria; order Ignavibacteriales; family Ignavibacteriaceae; genus XYD12-FULL-36-8. Next base: position 9,743 of record JACAFC010000254.1, read on the forward strand.
GGATGACTATGAACCACGAGCATTTGGAGATAATTTCCAAAAACTTGGAACAAGCACAATTCTAATTGAAAGCGGTATATGGAAGGATGATAGGGAAAATCAATATATACGAAAACTAAACTTTATCACACTTATTACTGCTTTGTACAGCATCGCAACAAAATCCTACAAACATCAATCAACAAAAATCTATGAGCAGATTCCACAAAATGAAGAAAGAATTTTTGATTTGCTGTTGCGCAATCTAAAATACAATAACGGCAAGGAAATTATTATTACTGATTTGGGAATTAATCAAAATGAAGTAAGTTTTAATAAAAGTACCGAATTCTATATTTCCTCAACTGTACAAGATATTGGTGATTTATCCGTTTTCTATGGTTTTAATGAATTTGATTTTAGCGGATATGAACTTTCGATGGGAAAAACCTATCCTGAGGAATTCAGTTCGATTAAGGAATTAGAGAGATATGATTTAAATAAGTTGTACCGTAAAGGTTACACGAATGTAAAATTGAAGTCGGCTAAATTCAATTTACCATTTACCAAACTGCCAATTAATATCAAATTAAATAATAATAAAACAAAAATGCATGGTATAAAATTACTTGGCAGTAAACCTAATTTTATCATTCAGAAAAATGGAGAAGTTCATTTTGCAGTAATCAATGGGTTTTTGATTGGGGTTAAATTTCCCTATGGTAAAGTAGAAAATGCATTAGTTGAATAAATGTTTTGATAAAATTAACATTTTTGGTAATATTCACATTGTAGAAACAAGTACAAATCATTTTAAATATTAACACACCATGTTTCCGCTAATATTAGCAGTAATTAAATCTCAAAATGAATTATACAAAGAATTTGAGCGAGAAGCCCTCCCGCATATGGATGCTTTGTATAATTTTGCACTAAGAATGACAGGAGACAGCGATGATGCTAATGATTTAGTTCAGGATACTTATTTAAAGGCATTTAGATTTTTTGATAAGTTTGAAAGAGGAACTAATTGTAAAGCATGGTTGTTTAGAATTTTGAAAAATACTTTCATAAACAATTATCGAAAGACAAACAAAGAACCAGATAAAGTTGATTATGATGAAGTCGAGAATTTTTATGAAAATGTTAAACCTTTCTCAAGTGATAGTGCACACCTAGAAAAGGAAATTTATGATAATTTACTTGACGACGAAATATCCAGAGCAATCTCATCTCTACCTGACGATTTCAAAACTGTGATTATCCTTTCGGACATTGAAGGGTTTACGTATGATGAAATAGCCGACTTTGTCGATTGCCCTGTTGGAACAGTTAGATCACGTCTTCATAGAGCTCGTAAAATGCTGTTTGCAAAACTTTATAAATACGCTAGTGATAAAGGGTATGTTAAAGATTAATAGGATATAGAAGATTGGAATTGAATGATTTAAAATATCGTGTTACGGCCTTCGTTGATGGCGAATTAACGAATGAGATATCAAAATTAGAATTATTACAATTGATAGAATCTAATCCAGAATTACAAGCCGAATTTGAACTTCAGCGTTTTACCAAGTTAATAACTAAAAATAAATGCACATTTAAACCAACACCAGATTCGGTTAAAAGAAGAATTATTAAGCAAATCTCACCCGAAGAGAATTCATTCCTCAGGTTATTCCCGAATTCTAAAAAGTTTTTAAGTAAACCGGCTTTAGCAGTATCCGGAGTCTTCGCCATCATTGCCATCTTATTGTTTTTAATAATTAATAAGTATTCAGAGAAAAATGATTTTAATTTCGCTGCTGAACAGAATGGTCCAAATAATATTTTCATCCAGGCCTCAACAAACTTCGATAATATCATACACGGTAAATTAGCTCCTCAAATTTTAACAGATAATCCGGGAAACATTAAATCCTTTTTTGAACAGAACGGTGTTAAGTATTCAACATTAGTTCCCCAAATGGAAAACTGGAAAATCATTGGTGCCGTAGTATCGGAAGGTGCTGGTGAAAAATTTGCTCATCATGTGTACTCGAATAAAGATGGTAAGTTAGTGTACGTTTTTCAGGTTGCTAAATTCTATATAAATAAATGTCAAGCTGCTAAACTTTCAAATCATTTACTTAATTATCTGGAGGCAGGTAACTGTTACGTTTCGGAAGCAAAAGGATATGTTACATTGATGAAAAAAATGGAAAGCAATATTTGCACTGTTGTGTCAAATAGTTCCAGAAATGAAATTGAAAATCTTTTTTGCTCTAAATGAAGTTCTAATTCGGAATGCCTTTACATCTGAGACTCTATAGGTTATTCAAGACTGGATAATTGTAATTCTCATTCTATACCTCTGCTGGCTTTAAGGTGTTATCTTAAAACAAATACCTTTGTTGAAGTCCGTATTTTAGGTTTAGGATTTGAAATTTTGACCAAATTTACAGTTTTGCAAGTTCCAATTTGATAAACTACACTCACAAAAGTTGATAATACCCCTATAGTTGCTTAAATTTACAATATTAATTTAATTATGGTGAATTATGGCACGAGTTAAAAACATAGAAGCGTTCTGCAATTTTTGTAATGCAGTAACCAAAATGGAAATTTCTGGCGAGGTTTCTTCGAATGAAGATGAGAATAAACGTTGGGCTAAGTGCCGTAAATGTAAACATAAAATGATTATAGATATCAAAACAGAAGTTAAGGAAAAAAAAGTCTCACTTGATGGAATTGAAAATGAGAATTGCGTAACTTATTCTCCCGATAAGACTTACGACATCGGACAATCAATTTACCATCAAAGTTGGGATGATTTCGGCAAAATAGTAGCTAAAAAAATATTATCGGATGGAAGAAGTTCTATATCTGTAGAATTTCAAAAATCAGGTAATAAAAATTTATTAGAATCATTTATAAATCAACAACCGGGAAATGAGGTGAGTTAGTTTGGTTGGAATTACTTTAGGCGATAATGAATCAATTGATAAAGCTCTTAGAAGGTTCAAGAAAAAATATGAACGTTCCGGTGTTTTAAAAGAATTCAAGAAAAGAACATTTTTCCAAAAACCGTCTGTGAAAAAGCGTATGGAAAAACAAAAAGCTCAGCGTCGTGCACATAGGTTTGGTCCAATGGAATGATCAATAGCCCCTTAACGGGGCTTTTTTATTTTAAATTAATTTTGGGTTCACCATTCTCAACATCCCCTGGTTTCAAGTAATACTTCTCAAAGTGTCTTGTAATCAGTTTGAATGCTTGATCAATATCATTGCAATATGTAAAATGATTTAAATCTTCCTTGTTAATTACACCATGTTGGATTAACGCTTCAATATTTATTACTTCTTTCCAATATCGTTCATCATAAACAACCAATAACATTTTTTTCTTGATTTTACCGGTTTGAATTAGTGTAAGAATCTCGAACATTTCATCCATAGTTCCAAAACCACCTGGAAATACTATTAAACACTTTGCAAGGTAAGCGAACCAAAATTTCCGCATAAAGAAATAATGAAATTCAAAACCTAAATCCTTAGTAACGTACTTATTAACGTACTGTTCGAACGGAATGCTTATATTAAGCCCTATAGAAAAACCACCTGCTAACTTTGCTCCTTTATTGGCGGCTTCCATAATTCCTGGTCCACCCCCAGTGCAAATAATAAATCGGTTTGAATGAGTTCCTAAATTCATTGACCACTCAGTCAGCCGCTTGCTAAGTTCAACAGCATCTTCGTAATACTTAGACATTTCTACTTGACGCTGTGCAAACCGCAGTTTTTCTGCAAAAGTTGGAACTTTTGGATTCATCACTTTGAACTTATTATATTCTGCAAGGCTTTCTTTTTTAGATTTGAGCCTGGCAGAACCAAAAAATACAATCGTATCGACTATCTTATGTTTACGAAATTTGGTTTGCGGTTGTATAAATTCAGATAACATTCGAATAATTCTTGCATCAGAAGAATTAAGAAACTCAGGATTTTCATATGCTTTGAGAGGTTTATTGTATTTGCCCATTATTTTCTCTTTTGTAGTTGAAAATGATTTTAACCTTTATTTTAGGGTGGTATTTTTTATTACACTTTTGCATTTAATAATAAGTACATTGTAAAAATCATAATTCTAGCTGTTATATCAAAAAAAGTGGTTTAAGGAATAGATTGATTAGTTTAAGAAAAAAAATAATTTATCTGATAATTTTTCTGTGCAGCAGTCAAATATTTTCATCATCAAAAGAGGAGGTTAAAGCCGAAATTGAAAATCTCTTAAATAATATTCCTGTATCAACGAAAATTGGAATGCTTATTTATAACCCAATTTTACGCGATACCATTTTTCAATTGAATCATACCATGTCAATGATTCCCGCGTCTAATACAAAACTTTTTACTACTGCAGTTGCACTTGCCAACCTTAATGGCAGTTTTGAAATATCAACCAAAATTTTTTCTGATGATTTTGATATCAAAGATGGTATAATTAACGGAAACTTATACATAAAAGGATTTGGAAATTCAACATTCTCAAGCGACGATATGGATCAATTTGTTTTAGATTTAAAGAGGTTAGGAATAAAGCATATAAATGGAAATATTATTGGCGATGATACTTACTTTGACAATGTGTATAAAAGGGATGATTGGATTGCTGATGAAGTTGCAAACGTAAAACTTCCACCGATTTCGGCATTGACTGTTGATCGAAATCGTAAAATAATTCGGAAAAGACGCGGCAGACGATTTAGAACCTCGATTGTTGCTATTGAAAATCCACCGTTGAATGCCGCTACAATTTTACGTACAAAATTAATTGCAAATGGCATTACTGTGGAAAAGAATGCCCGTACAGATATAACACCGGGAAAAGTATTAGAGTTATCAAAATCCAGCATTAGTTTAAGAGATCTGATTAAACTGATAAATAAGCATAGTGATAATTTCCTGGCTGAAGGATTATTCAAAACCATTGGAGCAGAGGCTAGCCAGGTTGAAGGAAATGCTTTTTATTCTACTCAAGCCATTCTTGATTTTATTGATGACAATGGAATTTACTCAACAGGTACCTCTATTGTTGATGGTTCTGGAATCTCAAGATTTGATCAAATCACCCCAGGAGCAATTGTGGGTTTGCTTGAAGTTATGTACTTCGATATTAACAATTACAGCGATTTTTATAACTCGCTTTCTATTGCTGGAGTAGATGGGACTCTAAGACATCGCATGATAGGAACATTAGCAGAGAGTAATTTCCGCGGTAAGACCGGATCGCTTAATGGTGTAACATCTCTTGCAGGTTATCTTCGAACCAAAACGGGCGATGATCTTATTGTAAGTATAATTTTTGAATATCTAAAAGGCGGAAGTGACTACTACAAGAGCATCGAGGATGATATTATTGAAGCTCTTTGCAATTTGACAGAATAAGAACCCCGAGTTCTCGGGGTCAAATAAATTACTCTTTAATTTACTTTTGAGGTGCCGGATTTTGCTGCGGTAAAGTCGGTGTTTGCGGAATATTCTGTCTTCCAGATTGCTGGATGATACTTTCTCTCTGTTCTGCTGTTGTTTGACCGGGTAAAAAGAATAAATTTATTGCCAATGCCAAAACGGCTAATGAACCGCCTAACCACCAACTAGCTTTACTTAAGAAATCAGCGGTTCTCCGTGTACCAAACATTGTTCCCACATTAGCACCTCCTAAAGTACCAGCTAAACCACCACCCTTGCTAGATTGAAGTAAAACAACAATTATCAGAAGAACAGCAATAATTGAAGATAAAGTAATTAACAAAGTATACATTTAAATAACTCCTAAATATTTGATGTAGCGGGGGAGGGATTCGAACCCCCGACACGTGGATTATGATTCCACTGCTCTAACCAACTGAGCTACCCCGCCTTGCTAAAACGGAGTGCAAATATAGAAACAATACCTTCTATTTCAAAGACTTTTGAGCTTAAAGGATTCGGAAATATTTCGTTTTTAAGCTAATCTGAAAACATTTTAGACACAATTCATCTAAGTGTTAGTTAATTCATCAAGTTTTTAGGATATGTTTTTAGGTTATAGCCAAACTTTAATTGTTCTTCCATCCGGCAAGACCAAACAAGCTGCCCATTCCAAACAGTTATATCGGGACACCCATCGCACATATTTTGTCTTCCATCTTCCAGAAAATCGACGGGCTGGATTATCATTATTGATTGATAATGCAGCTTCCTGAACACGTTCATTGGATTTTTAAAGTATCTGAAAATCACCTTCCTAAGTTTTTTATCGAATGCAGAAAGAAGAAGCAAACTTTTTCCTTTTGATGTTAATGAAGGTGAAGAATATGCTAGGTAGCGGTCAAAAAGCAAATGATGAAAAACTTGAACAATCTCCATTGATTTTTTTCCCATGTAGCCGTATGTTTTTCCTTGTGTTCCTAACCGCCCGCTCAATAGCCACTTAAATGAATCTGGTTTTTCTGATCCATTAAGGTAAGCACAACTGTCAAATTCAGGAAATCTGTTTTTTATTAATTCATAAATTTCATTTGCCTGAATATCCGTTCGTTCTTGTACTTCTTCATTATAAACCAGTTGACTCATATCAATTTTTTTGGGGCCAAGAAAAAAATCAACCTTTTCATTATTTACAGCACGATAAAGAATAAAAACCATAACTTGAACTTTATCAATATTATCTTCTGCCCATTTAACCAAATCCGGAACAAAATGCATAGTATCTTCGTAAACTGTTGAATTAAAAGCGCAGGAAATATTTCCTTCTTCGGCAAGCATATGAGCATATTTAAGCCGAAGTTCGTTAAGTTCAATTTCATTTTTATTTTTCCAGCCAGGTCTTCCCTGCTTACTATCAATATGAAATGTAAAACCGTATACTCCTGCTTTTTTCAACTCATGCAAAAGTTCTTTTGTTAAAGCTAAACCGTTAGTGTTTAGAATAGGTTTTAAACCCAAATCTTTTACCATTTTCACAATCTCAACCACTTGCGGATGAGTTAGGGGATCACCGCCGGCAATTGAAACTCCATCGCATTTCCTTAACCGGGTGAATGTTTCCAACTCTTGTTTGATTGTTTCAAGTGATTTGTGGCTGTTGTTTTCATTTTGTCTATAGCATCCATCGCAAGAAAGGTTGCATTTGGCAGTCGGTTCAAGCCATGAAATTGAATTGTCTGTTAAATTCCAAGGAAGTCTATAATAATCAAGATGATTTAATTTATACATTTTCTCCCTCAATAGTTAACAATGTAAAATTGTAAGAAATAAAATAATAATTTTTCTAAAGAAGTAAACTGATATTATCCTGCAGGATTAATTGTGTTCGTTTAACAATTCGCAAAGTTTTTCGAGCAGCGTGTCAATGCCTTGCCTTGTAGCAGAGGATATTATTAAAATGGTATTTTTCCCCTTAAAAAATTTTTGGCGGGATATTTTTTTTATTGTTTGTTCATCAACTAAATCGGATTTTGAAAGGGCAATAATTTTTTTATGCTCAGTTAATTTTTTACTATACTGTTTTGTTTCGTTTAAAAGTATATTAAAATCTCTCTCAATATCCTGTGAAGTAATCTCAATTAGGAAAAGGAGGATTTTTGTTCTTTCAATATGACGTAAAAATTTTAGCCCAAGCCCCTTCCCTTTATGAGCGCCTTCGATGATACCAGGAATATCAGCAACGGTGAAACTTTTAAAGTCTTTGTAATGAACAATACCAAGATTTGGTTCGAGTGTTGTAAAAGGATAATCAGCTATTTTAGGTTTTGCAGATGAAATAACAGAAATTAAAGTGGATTTACCAGCGTTTGGAAAACCAACAATTCCAACATCGGCAATCAGCTTTAGTTCGAGTATAATTTTTTTGAATTCTCCAGGTTTACCCTTTTCTGCGAATCTTGGGGCTTGGTTTGTTGAAGTAGCAAAATTACTGTTCCCTTTACCGCCTCTACCACCTTTAGCAATAACTATCTTTTTTCCTTCCTTATCTAAATCAGCAATATTTTTTCCGTTTTCAAAATCTTTAACAATTGTACCTACAGGCACTTTAATTAGAACATTTGCACCGTTCCTTCCATCCTTTAGTGAATTTCCACCTAGTGCACCGTTACCAGCAAAGTATCTCCTTTTATATTTAAAATCCAATAATGTATTGAGGTTTGAAAATGCCTGAATAATTACGTCGCCGCCTTTCCCGCCGTTCCCCCCAGAGGGCCCGCCTTTAGGAACATATTTTTCCCTTCGAAAGGTTACAGCTCCATCTCCACCGTTACCGGCTTTAACTTCGATTTCAGCTTGATCAATAAACATATTTAGGCAGTGGTAAAATATTTGGCTACAGCGTTAGTTAAGAGAATTGCATCTCTGGAATATGGATTTACATTATTGGTTGTATATAAATTCTTCAAAACCTCAGTCGCCTTCTCATAAGAAATACATTCAGAAACTTCTTCAATGGTTGTAGCAAAATCATCTTGATCATCATTAAAAACTGAACTAATTATTCTTTGAATCTCTTTTTCTGTTAAAAATGATAATATTTCTTTATCATTCTTAACGTTCGAAGTAATGGAATTATTTTCTTCATCATTATTTATTTCTTCGAGCTCATCAGTGTTAATAGGAAAAGTCTCCACCTTTTCTTCAATGGTAATTTCATTTGATAAATCTACAGGTTCTTTTACTTCGGGATTACTTAATTCCAAATCCTCTATTTCTACACTCTTAGATTCTACTGTTAAGTTTTCTGCTGTTGTAATTTTCTCGCTTTTATCTGATTCGATATTAGAGTTTAAGTTATCCGAAACTTCAACCTCAGATTTCTGTAATTCAGATTCAGTTGGAAAGGCAGGTACATCGTAATTCTTTATTTCAGATTTCCTCTCTGTTAAATCTACAGATGAATAAATTATTTTCTTTATTTCTTCTACATCATGTTTAGTCTTCAATGAAAGATTTTTAGCATTTTGTAAACGGGACAAATGGTCATCTAAATGTTTTTCTTTAAGGTAAGCTTCCAGCGCCTGAGGTGGAATTTGAGATCTTAGAACTGCGCCGATGTTAAAAAAATCTGAGAATGCACTTATAGCACTATTTATAATTTCATTTGTTTTTGTTGCCAACAGTTCAGTATCAATTTTACTTAATAAAAATTCAAAATCCTTTTTATCGACGGTAAGAAGCTGTTTCTGCTCGAAATAAGAAATTAATATTTGCCTTAAGTAACCGTAATAATAGGTGTAATCAAGATACATAATTATATCATCTGGACTTTTGGTGTCAATATCCGGAAAAATAAAATTGACGAGAGTTTCATTGGGCTTGGTTATAAAATTGATATTGAATTTAACGGCACTGGTTATCATATCATTGATTTCGCTTTCACCAATTCGTTTTGATCGCTTTATTTCTGAAGCAATCATTTTGAAATATTTTGATATCTCAGCACCAGAATAATCAAATGAAGATTTTTGCAACAAAATTTTTCGATCTTTATAAATTTGAGAATCTAACTCAGCTGAAATATAAGACAATATTGCAGGATGTATCTCAATTCCTTTAAGTTTCTCAAAAGTTAAAAATGATCCAGCTTTATTAATCTTATTAAAACAAAAATCGCAGATAAACTTTATTTCCTTTTCAAACATATTGCTTACAATTTTCTATTTAATTTATTTGTATTTTTTTATAAAGAACGTGCATTCTTTTTCGTAAAGCTCAAATTCATTATTGCAGTTAAACTATCAATCTTTCTCATTGACTTTTGAATACCATAAAATTTATATCCAAATTCATCCCAATTTGTTCTTGACATTAAAACAGGTTTTAATTGAGTCTGCTGTTCTTTCTGATCGGATGAACAACCCATAAAAAAATATAAACTAATTAACATTATTAACTTTATTCTAAGTAAAAATCGCATATCCTATCCTCCATAACAATTTCAGTTTTTTTAACTAAATCAATTTTCATAAAATTGATTCTTGGTGCATCATATAGACATTTTGTAATAAGATTCAAGCAGCAATTGAAATAACATGTGCTTTTCCTACAATAAAAATCCCGATTTAACTCGGGATTAAAAGTGCATAAATTTTGCTTAAATTCAAACTTCGATTTCTTTGGACATTACTTTTGCCATCACGAAATCTCTGTTCATTCTTGCAATGTTAGTCACAGAAATTCCTTTAGGGCACTCAGCTTCGCAGGCATAAGTATTTGTGCAGCTTCCAAATCCTAATTCATCCATTACGGTTACCATTCTTTCAACTCTTCGGTAACGTTCTGGCTGCCCTTGCGGAAGCAGAGCGTACTGTGAAACTTTTGCCGATACAAACAACATGGCTGATGCATTTTTGCAAGCTGCAACACAAGCACCGCAGCCGATACACGCGGCAGCATCCATTGCCAAACTTGAAATCTCTTTTGAAATAGGAATTGCATTTCCATCAGGAGCACCGCCGGTATTAAATGAAACATATCCGCCGGCTTGAAGAATCTTATCAAAGCCAGAGCGATCAACCATCAAATCTTTGATTACAGGAAATGCTTTTGCGCGGAATGGTTCAACCCAAATTGTTTCGCCATCTTTAAAATTTCTCATGTGAAGCTGACATGTAGCAATCTTTGCAAGTGGTCCGTGCGGTCTGCCATTAATTACAAGTCCGCACGTTCCGCAAATTCCCTCGCGGCAGTCACTTTCAAAATGAACAGCTTCTTCATTTTTCAGTTCGAGAGAGTTATTCAACTCATCAAGCATTTCGAGAAATGAAGCATCTGGTGAAACTTGAACAGAATATTCAACAAAGCTTCCAACAGAATTTGTGTTCTTTTGTCTCCAAATATTCAATTTTAGATTTAGCTTTTTGGTTTCCATTATTTGTAACTCCTTATTGCTGGTTTAACATACTCAAATACCAATGGTTCCTTGTGAAGATTCCATTTGCTCTCACCTGCAAACTCCCAAGCAGCAACGTAAGAATACTCCTCATCATTTCGCTTTGCTTCACCATCTTCATATTGATATTCTTCTCTGAAATGTCCGCCGCATGATTCATTTCTATTCAAAGCATCGAGCGCCATAAGTTCACCGAGTTCAAAATAATCAACCAATCTTCCTGCTCGTTCAAGAGTTTGGTTAACATCATTACCACTGCCCGGAATTGTAACATGCTTCCAGAATTCAGATTTCAACTCTCTTATTTCATTTATTGCTTCTTTCAATCCTTTTTCATTTCTTCCCATGCCCACTTTGTTCCACATAATTCTGCCAAGCTGTTTGTGAATATCGTCTACAGTTCGTTTACCTTTGATAGATAGAAGTTTGTTAGTTAAATCTTTCACTTCATTTGTAACTTTTGCGAATTCAGGATGATCAGTTTTTACTGCAGTTGGTTTATAGCTTGCAAGATAATCACCCATAGTGTAAGGTATAACAAAGTAACCATCAGCCAACCCTTGCATAAGAGCAGAAGCACCTAATCTGTTTGCACCATGATCAGAAAAGTTTGCTTCACCAAGAACAAACAAACCAGGTATTGTGCTCATCAGATTGTAATCAACCCACAATCCGCCCATTGTATAATGCGGTGCTGGGTAAATCATCATAGGAACTTTGTAAGGATTTTCACCAGTTATGTTTTCATACATTTCAAACAGGTTGCCATAACGTTCTTCAATTACTTTTTGGCCGAGCCGCTTAATTGCATCACTAAAATCTAGATAAACAGCATCACCGCCTTTAACTCCTCTGCCTTCATCACAGGCTTCTTTTGCTGCACGGGAAGAAATATCTCTCGGCGCAAGGTTGCCGAATGAAGGATATTTTCGCTCAAGGTAATAATCTCTTTCTTCTTCAGGAATATCATTTGGGTTTCTGATATCGCCTTTTTTCTTCGAAACCCAAACTCGTCCATCATTTCTAAGTGATTCACTCATCAACGTAAGTTTTGATTGCGATTCACCATGAAGCGGTAAACATGTAGGATGAATTTGTGTGAAGCAAGGATTTGCAAACAAAGCTCCGCGTTTATGTGCCCGCCATATTGCAGTTACGTTACAGTTCATTGCATTTGTTGAAAGGAAGAAAACGTTTGAGTAGCCGCCAGTTGCAAGTACAACTGCATGAGCGGAATAAGTTTCAAACTCACCTGTTAAGAGATTTCTGCAAACTATACCCTTAGCAAAACCATCAACAATTACCACATCAAGCATTTCACGCCGTGTATAAAGTTTCACATTTCCTAAATCAATTTGTCTATTCAAAGCACTTACAGCACCAAGCAAAAGCTGCTGCCCCGTTTGACCTCTTGCATAAAATGTTCTTGAAACTTGCGCACCTCCAAACGAACGGTTATCTAAAAGTCCGCCATACTCTCTTGCGAAAGGAACACCTTGAGCCACGCATTGATCTATTATATTTCCACTTACTTCAGCAAGCCGATGAACATTAGCTTCGCGAGCACGAAAGTCGCCGCCTTTAACTGTATCATAAAATAATCTGTAAACACTGTCTCCATCGTTTTGATAATTTTTTGCTGCATTTATTCCACCTTGTGCAGAAATTGAGTGCGCTCTTCTTGCACTATCATGAAAAGTAAATGCTTTAACTTTATATCCTAACTCTCCTAACGAAGCCGCAGCAGAAGCACCGGCTAAACCAGTTCCCACAACAATTATATCGAATTTTCTTTTGTTTGCCGGATTTACCAGCTTCATGTTGAACTTGTGGTTTGTCCATTTTTCAGAAATATGTCCAGCGGGTATTTTTGAATCTAACTTAATCATTGGTTACCTCCGTAAAAAAAGAAGAAGTAAATGGGCATTGATGCAAATCCAACAGCCATAATTATTGCGTATATGGCTCCAAGCTTTTTGATTAGCGGAGTATATTTTGAATGATTCCATCCGAATGTTTGAAATGCGCTTTGAAAACCATGATTGAGATGAAATCCAAGAAGTACAACAGCAACAACATAAAGCAAAGAATACCACCAGTAGCTAAACAGCTCAACAACAATTTGGAAGAACTCATGCATATCAGCCAATCCGGTAGGATCATGAACGTTAAACCGCCAGAAAAACGTTCCAAGATGAAGAACCAGAAATATGAAAACAATTGATCCTGTTAGAAACATTGTTCGTGAAAAAACATTGCTATTCTCTGAGGAGCCATTAATTTTATAAGTTACTCCCCTCGCTTGCTTGTTCTCAAACCATAAACGTACACCATTAAAAATATGGAGGAGAAAAGCTGCAAGCAGAACTAGTTCTACAACCCTGATAAGAGGCTTAACCACATCAAGAGTTTTTACATAACCATTAAATGCTTTTGGACCAAAGAACAAAGTTATGTTTCCAACAAGGTGAACTACTAAAAATATCAGCAGGAAACTTCCCGTGACTGCCATCGTAATTTTTTTACCGATGGACGAATTAATTAATTTAAAAAACCATCCCATTAATGAACTCCTTTAACTATCGAAGTAATATTTTTATTTAGGAAAGTGAAGATCGATTTGAAGAAGATTTCGAACATAGGTTAGAATAATTAAGTATAGCAAAAAACATTTAATTCTATGAGTAACTTATCAAATTTGGAATTATTACTCAAAATATTTCTTCAAAAAAAAGTTAGTGAGGTTTGATTTTCTCATACATCATTTTATTTTTGTTTAGTTCTTTGAACTGATTTGTGGTGTCCCAATCCCGATTAAATCGGGATAATGGGAATTATAGGGAAGTCCGGTGCGGTTTTTAAATTGTCACATTGAGCCAGTCGAAATGTGACACGTCATTCTTCAACAAGCCTGTCTGCCGACAGGCAGTCTCGGAATGACATTAGAATCAACTCCGGCGCTGTCGCGCAACTGTAATTTCTGCAATGCAGCAGGATAAGCCAGGAGACCTGCCATAAATCTTAATTAATCAACCTTCGCGTAAAAGGTAAGTTAACGATGGTTTCATAAAAATTCCACTCGTTCATCTCAGCTTTAATTCACGCGAAGTTACTTTACATTTTTTACCGGAGTAACTTCATGAAAAATTTCTTTTTGCTTCTTTTTTTCTCAGCATTTCTTTTTTATCAGTTCATTTTTTCTCAAGAAAAAATAATTGAGAAAACTGATGTTCATGGGCTTTACAAGCTTTCTGATGTAGTTGTATCGGCAACAAAAACTCAAACCAGTACTTTGGAACTTGCTAATTCAATAACAGTAATTGATTCTGAAGAAATAGCTTCCCGCAATGCAGCTACAGTGTTTGATTTGCTAAAAAATGAATGCGGCATTAGCTTTTTTACACAAGGCGGTCCTGGAAGTCTGTCCAATGTAAGTATTAGAGGCGGAAGTGCAGATTACACTTTAGTACTAGTTGACGGAATCGAAGTAAATTTAAACAGTGATCCAAAAAATGTGTACGATTTTGCCTTTCTTTCAACAGATAATATTCAATCAGTAGAAATTCTCCGCGGACCTCAATCAACTCTTTATGGATCAAATTCTTTAGCAGGAGTAATAAACGTCATTACAAAAAAAGGAATTGGTAAACCTAATTTTTCAATTCAATCTGAAGCCGGTTCATACAAAACATTTAAAAATATTTTAGGATTGAATGGCAGTGTATCTGATTTTAATTATTCTCTAACATTCAGCAGAGCCGAAAGTGAAGGTTTTTCTGCAGCATCTGAAAAGTATGGGAATGTAGAAAAAGATGGTTACAAAAAAGATTTAATCTCAGCACGGTTTGGCTATGATTTTGGAGATAATGCACAACTTAATTTTTTTGTGAACTACAATAGTTCAAATTCGGATTATGATCAATCCGGCGGGAAGTTTGGAGATGATCCAACTTATGTTTTTAATCAAGAAGAATATTCTTTCCGAGGAGAAGGTAATTTTAATTTATTCGATCAAAAGTGGAAACAAAAAATTGGAATTTCGCATATAAGAAATATCAGAAAATACTCTTTCGACTATTCTGAATTTAATTCTGCATCTTCACATAGTTCATACGACGGTTACAAGCTGAAAATTGATTGGCAAAATAATTTGTCTCTGATTGAAAACCATCTGCTTACATTTGGAATAGATAACATTACAGATAATACTGTTTCTGAATATTATTACAACTCACCTTTTTTTAGTTATGTTAGTCTCTTCCCCAAAAAGAAGTCAAACATTTTAGGTGCATACTTACAGGATCAGTTTAAAGTTGGTCAAAATTTTTTCGCAGCTGCGGGAATTAGATTGGACACGCATGACAAATTCGGATCTGCATTTACATTTAGAGTTGCGCCAGCTTATATAATTTGGGAAACTGGAACCAAAATTAAAGCTACAATAGGTTCTGGATTTAAAGCTCCTTCCTTATTCAATTTATATGATCAGATGTATGGTAATCCTAGTCTAAAGCCTGAAAAAAGTCTCGGTTTTGATTTTGGAATCGAACAGTTCTTAACCAATGATTTAGTGTCAATTGGAGTGACTTATTTTCAAAATAACTTTAGAGATTTATTTGGTTATGATCAATTAGGAAAGCCATTTAATATTAATAAAGCAAAAACTAATGGTGTAGAAACAAATATAACTTCAAAATTTATCAAGCATTTGATAATCAAAATGAACTACGCCTTCACTAATGCTAAAGATGAAAGTGAGGGAATTTCTGATGAGAATAGAAAACTTGTTCGACGCCCCGAACATAAAGTAGGCGGATATGTTAGTTATAATTTTTCTGATCGTTTCAACTCAAATATTGAAGTTGTATATGTCGGGGAAAGAGAAGATTTAGTTTTTGACAATGTTACTTTCGCCTCCACCAGAATCAGTCTAGATCCATATATCTTATTAAATTTTAATGCACATTTGGATTTATTTGCATTCTTAAGATTAAATCTAAGATTGGAAAACATCCTTGATACTGAATATGAGGAAGTTTACGGTTATGCAGCTTCGGGATTTGCAGTTTACGGCGGAATAAAGTTAAGTTTGAATGATTTGTAATATAATTTGGATTTAATGTTTTTTAAATACTAAATGGACTAAAGTCCAAAAAATTTGTTGTGCTTTCATAACCCCAGACTTATGTCTGGGGTTAACACAAAATCCATCACTCGTTGTTTTAAACATTTTGTGAGAAATAAAATTTTGTTTTGATTAGAGCAGTTAGAATTTTTATCTTTGAAACAGTTAGAAAAGAAATCATCTCATTTGTAATTTAGAAATTAAACGAAAGGAATATAAATGAACTCAGAGAATTTCACTTCAAAATTTTGGGTAGTAACAATAATGATACTTACTGCTGCATTTACTAGGTTAATTCCTCATCCGCCAAATTTCACGGCTGTAGGAGCAATTGCATTATTCGGTGGTGCTTATTTCAGCGATAAAAAATTTGCATTTATAATTCCTTTGCTCGCAATGTTTTTATCCGATTTGGCAATTGGTTTTCACAGTGGAATGATTTCCGTCTATTTAAGTTTTGTAATCATTGTTGGTATTGGAATAATGCTTAGCCAAAACATTAAGGTCAAAAATATATTTGCTGCTTCGCTGATCTCATCAATCATATTTTTTGTTCTGACCAATTTTCAAATGTGGCTTCAAGGTACGCTATATCCTAAAAATATCTCCGGATTAATTGCATGCTACGTTGCAGCAATTCCATTTTTTGGTAATTCAGTTTTAGGCGATTTATTTTTTGTAGGCATTCTCTTCGGATTGTACGCTTTAATTCAAAAGAAACTGCCAGCAGCAGTTAAAGTTAGAGCTTAAACTATTTGGGGCGGTGCAATTCGCCCCTTTTATTTTTTTATGTATCGACCTCTTCCCTTCCTAATAGATTTCGATGGCGTTATAAATTTATATGGCGAACCCGCTCCTCATTCAAAAAAGTTTTTAGATTTTATTTTTAAGCACAATCTGCCTGCTTTCATACTAAGCAATTCTACTTTAAGGGCTGCAAAAGATGTAAAGGGCTTTTTAGAAAAACATGATTTGTTCACTAAAATTCCAATAATGACTGCAGCCGATGCAGCTTTGAAATACGTTGAAAATAATTACAAAAGAATTTCTGTTTACTGTGTTGAGAACGTAAAAAAAGAATTTGAAAAATTTTTGGATGATAATAATCCTCAAGCTGTTGTTGTGGGTGATTTAGTTGAAGGTTGGTCGGTTGAAATATTAAATGAAATTTTTCTAAAGGTTAAAAATGGTGCAGACTTAATTGCAATGCACATGAATCGCTACTGGTCGCCGCAAAAAGATAAGTTTGTACTCGATGCCGGTTCTTTCATATCTGCAATAGAATATGCAACTGAAAAGAAAGCTGTTCTGCTCGGTAAACCTTCATCAATTTATTTCCAATCTGCTTTAGATAAGTTAGGTTATTCAGCGGACACTCCATTTTTAATGCTGGGAGATGATTTAGAAATGGATATTTCTCCAGCTCAAAAGATGGGTGGAAAAACAATTTTAATTCTAACCGGTAAGACTAAATTTCCAATTACTGCTTCAATCACTCCCGATTTTATTGCAAATGATTTATCTGATGTTGTGGATATTTTAAGTAAGATTTATTCAATCTGAAAAAGTAAAATCAAACCTATGCTTTCCTTGCATAAGCCATCTCAACAAGTTTCTTTAACACTTGAGAGTATGAAATTCCATCAGCTTCAGCAGACCTCATAAAACCAGCACCAGCAGTCAAATCCGGATTTGGATTTACTTCTAAGACATAAATTTCATCGTCCAAAGATAAACGAACATCAACACGTGCATAATCTCTGCATTCCATAACTTTAAAAGCTTTTATTGCTGTTTCCTTTGCTTTTTTCTCAATTGCTTTAGGAAGATTTGCCGGACAAACAGGAATTGTTTTATGATATGATTCGTGATGCGGATCCCACTTTGCCTGATAACTCACAATATTATGTAAATGATCTGGCATTTCAGTAAAATCAATTTCACTAATTGGTAATGCACGAGTTCCTTCATCCTCAAAAACAGCAATATTAAGTTCGCGGCCTTCTACAAATTCTTCAATTAAAACCGGCTGCGTGAATTTTTGGAATACATGATCCATTCTTGAAAGAAGTTCGGCTTTATTTTTTACAATGGATTCATTTTCAATTCCAACACTCGCATCTTCAAATGCAGGCTTAACAATTAACGGATAGTTCAAATCATGTTTTAGTCTTTCTGGGAGTTCAGAGGCAAGGAAACTTGGTGGAGTTTTTATTCCATTAACGTTTAGCAGCCTCTTTGCCATCATTTTGTTTTGACAATTTGCTAGGGCTAATGGCGGTGAACCGGTATATGGAATCCCCAGTAATTCATACAAACCAACAATATTCATTTCAAGTTTAGCATCTTCTTGATATAATTCAACAAAATTAAAGATAACATCCGGTTGATTCTTTTTAACATCATTAATTAGGTTATTTATGTCATCAAATAGATTTAATGTGTAACAATCATAACCCTCGTTTATTAAACTTCGTTTTATAAATTCATAATCTTCCAAAGGAGTGGTTTGATCTACCTCAAAGTAAGGGGTAAAATTTTGCTTTTTTTTGCTTTTTTTTGAGGGTTTCCGGTATAATTCCGGATTTGGTTCATTAAAAATAACTGCAACTTTTAATTTTGCTTTCATTAACTTAACATCCCAGATTTTTAAGAATGTAAATACAATTCATTTTTCAATGTTACAAATTTAGGTTTAATAAAAGATAAAAGCATGAGTTTCTACCCCCAGCCTTATAAATATCAGTGCGGACCATTTGCACTTAAGTATGCACTTGTTATGTTAGGTCAGTTTATAAATGAAAAAGAAATTGCCAAGAAAGCTGGAAGCAATTGGTGGTATGGAACCGATGAAATTGGCTTGGCAAAAGCAGCAAAAAATTATAATTGCAAAATGAAATATTTTAGACGCGAAACCCCTATTGAGGCTGTAAAAGTGTTAAAGGATCACCTCAAACAAGGTTATCCGTGTATACTAAGTGTTGATAATTGGGAACATTGGTTCACCATAATTAATATTCAGCAGAATAAATTCATAATTGTTGATAGCGGATTAGATAAGGTTATTGTAACCTATACTTCTACTCAGCTTGTACGACGATGGAAATACATTGAAGAAGATACCGGTGAAATAAGTTATGACGGATATGCTTTAATCCCAAAATTTAAAGTAGCAACAAAAGCTAATTTTTCTCTTGAAAAAGTTAAATATGTAATGCACGAAAGAAATAAAAATCTAGCTGAGAAATGGGACACGTATTTCAATGATCTTATAAATATTTGCAGACCACATTCTCCTAATTCTTACAAAACACTTTCTTTCAATGAATTCTTAAGACGACATGAAAGCATCCTGGTTAAACAAATTGTTCACTGGCATGGAACACCAACTTATAGGGAGCTTAAGAAAATCTTGGATAACATGAAGTTTGTTGCTGAAGTTTATGATTTGGTGATTTATGAAGAAGATCAGAAAAAAGCTTTAATTGATTTGGCATCAATCTTAATGATGTATTCCTGTGGAAAATACGGAATGGACCCTATTTATTAAAAATTAATTTATCAACTATGAGACCTAATTCGCTTCGCCACCCAAGTATTTTAATTAAGGAGAAAACTGCTTTAATTGTCATAGACATACAAGAAAAAATTCTCTGTGTTATGCACAATCCCGAAACACTTATTCAAAACACTGTTAAGTTGATTGAGGGTTTCAAAATTCTAGAAGCTCCAATATTCTCTACCGAACAATATCCAAAAGGGTTGGGTGAAACAGAATCTAGAATAAAAAATGCACTCGCAAACACTAAACCAACCCAGAAAATGACTTTTAGTTGTTTAGGTGCCGAGGATTTATTCGCCATTTTAGAGTATAAAAAAATTAAACAAGTAGTGTTAGCAGGAATTGAATCTCATGTTTGTGTTCAGCAAACAGCTCTGGATCTGTTAGCTAATGGATTTCAGGTTAATCTTGCCGCAGATGCTTGCTCATCCCGACACGAAATTGATTACAATATAGCATTAGATAGAATGAGAACTGCAGGTGTTATTATAACAACCACAGAAGCAATTTTATTTGAAATGTTAAATATCTGTGGAACCGATGTGTTTAAAAAAATTTCTAAAATTGTTAAATAATTAATTTCAATAGATAGAGAATCTGAATCTTATTTTATTTCAATACATCTTACTTAAAAAAGGAGTGAAATATGAAAAAAAATGTGGGTGGTGCAGATAAATGGGTTCGAATAGTTCTAGGGGTTGCAATTATTGTGCTTGGATTCATTGGAAAAAGCTGGTGGGGTTTAATTGGAATAATTCCACTTGCAACAGCTTTTATGGGTGTATGTCCGGCTTACCTGCCATTCGGTATATCAACTTGTAAAACAGACACTGGCAGTAAAAAGAATTGACACTTTTATTACCTAGTTTCTTACGAATAGCTTCAAAATAAGTAAGAAACTGGGTAAAATTAAAATCACTGCCTCTTCTAAACCTTATATCCCTCCAATAATTTATTGTTAAACAAACTACATTTAAACTTTTTCTTTCATAATTTCGATTTACAAAAGAAGAAACTTGTGGTGAAAAATTTCAATTCAAAAAAATCTGCAGAAAAGGGTATTCGTTCTACAGTAGTAGGTATTTTAGTGAGTATCTTTTTAGCGATTATCAAAGCAGCTGCCGGTATTTGGGGAAATTCATATGCACTTGTTGCAGATGCAATTGAATCTACCGCTGACGTTTTCACTTCCGTTATTGTATTAACTGGATTAAAAATTGCAGCTAAACCAGCCGATTCAAACCATCCATACGGCCATGGAAAGGCTGAACCTTTGGCTGGAATGATAGTAGCATCCGGTTTAGTTGTAGCAGCAATAATTATTATTTTCCAAAGCATCCATGAAATAATCACTCCCCACCATGCACCAGCTCCTTTTACTTTAATTGTTTTGGTTGCAGTAATTATTTCTAAAGAGTTACTATTTCGTTTTGTAATAAAAGTTGGCGAAAATATTGAAAGTTCATCTGTAAAAAATGATGCATGGCATCACCGAAGCGATGCAGTTACATCCGCCGCAGCTTTTATCGGAATATCAATAGCTTTAATTGGCGGCAAAGGTTATGAAGAAGCTGATGATATTGCAGCCTTATTTGCCTCTTTGATAATAATACTGAATGCTTATAGGTTATTTAAACCAG
The DNA here is from genome assembly GCA_013388515.1 of Ignavibacteriaceae bacterium. GTDB lineage: Bacteria > Bacteroidota > Ignavibacteria > Ignavibacteriales > Ignavibacteriaceae > XYD12-FULL-36-8. Next base: position 30,955 of record JACAFC010000254.1, read on the forward strand.
CATTTTTTGAAATTATGGACACAGCTCCGCCTTCAAATATTCTAGAAGAAATTAAGATGCGGGCAAGTATAGTTGATGGCGTGATGGGAATAGATAAATGCTTTGTTAGGAAAATGGGGCTCGAATATTTTGTTGATATCCATGTAATCGTTGACAGAAACCTGCCCGTTCACACAGGCCATTTGATAGGTCATAATGTTAAAGATGAATTAATGAAATTTAATCCTAAGATTTCTGATGTACTCGTACATATTGAACCCAACATAATCATAGCTGATAAATGATATTTTTTTTTATTACTTGTTTGT
>JACAFC010000255.1 GCA_013388515.1 Ignavibacteriaceae bacterium
CGCAGCGAAATTCTTAAAGCAACTATGATTGTATTAATCATTAAAGCCGCGATAAGTCCGCATACCCCAATTGCTGCGTACCTCGCAGTCTTTTTGCAAGGAATTCTCGGAGAAATATTTTTTTTCAGCAAAAGATTTTCACGCCTCTCACCCCTATTGTTTGGTTTATCTATTGGTGTATTAACAGGTTCACAAAGAATAATCACCTATACCATTGTCTTTGGAACTACATTTTGGGAAGCAATCAATGAGTTTATCAAATATGTCATCAAAGAATTTTTCCTCTCCACAAACGAGGCAGTTGCTCTAAATTTTAGTTTTGTACTTATTGGTATCTACATTTTGATTCATGTGATAGTTGGATTGACTGCCGGTATAATTTCCTCCAAGCTTCCGCAAAAACTAAATTCTGAAACTGCAAAGCAAATGATTATAAATGAAATGGAACTGCTTAACATAAAAATTGAAGCAGCAGAAACTAAGAAACGAAAAAGATCTCGCTGGAAGAAGCTTTTCTTTAACACAATCATACTTTTTGCTTTTATTCTTTTACTGATAACTTACATCAATCCGCAAGCAATGAATCTTAGTTCTAAATCCGTATTGGTTATGAGTATAAGAGGAATACTTATAACCATTATTTGGTTTAATCTTTTAGCTCCTATCATTTTGAGAGCACTGAAAAATCTGCTCAGCAGAAAACAAAATTCATATTCTGAAATCGTTAACAATATAATTAATCACTTACCCTACTATAGAAACATGGTTACGGCAGTATGGAGAATTTCTTCCAAAGAAAAAGGATTGAGAAGATTAAACTATTTCATCACAGCAGCCTTAATCAACATTCTAGCGTTAAAGTTCCAGGATTAGTGAAGATAATTATTCAGAATTTAATTAAGTTGGAGAAGCAAAAAGTTTTTTTTAATTAATGGAACTCCCCATCAACTTCATCTTGAATCAAAAAACAGTTGAAGCTAACCTTCATCCCGCAGCTACAGTTTTAGATTACATTCGCAAACACCAGCATTTAACGGGCACAAAAGAAGGATGCCGCGAAGGTGACTGCGGTGCATGCACAATTCTCGTCGGTTCTTTAATTGAAGATGGTGTTCAGTATAAGAATGTAAACTCGTGCCTTATGCCTTTAGGACAAGCGGAGCACAAACACATTGTGACAATTGAAGGTTTGAATTGCTCGCAGCTCTCACCAATTCAGCAGGCTTTTGTTGATGAAGGCGGAACACAATGCGGATTTTGTACACCGGGATTTATTGTTTCTCTAACGAGCTACTTGCTTGCAAATGATAACTACAACATTGATGATGCAATTGATTCCATCGCCGGGAATGTTTGCAGATGCACGGGTCACACAACTATCAAGCGGGCAGTAAAAAAAATAATTGATTCAATAGCTTCGAAAACAGAGTTAACCGGTGATAAAATATCTTCACTAATTAGTTTAGAAATTCTACCTACATACTTTGCAGAAATTCCAACTCGGCTGAAAACAATCAGAAAGGCAAAACCTTCGCAAGAGTATGAACAGAAATCAGATTTTATAGTTGCCGGCGGAACAGATTTGTTCGTTCAAAAAGAAGATGAGCTTCGAAAAAGCAAAATTAAGTTTTACTTCAATGATAATAGCAGAGATAAGGTTTGGATTGAAGGAAACCAATGCTTCATTGATGCAAAAGCAGCTATAAGTGATTTTGGCAATTCGGATGTAATTCAAAAATACTTGCCGGAAATAAAAAAATATATTCGATTATTCGGTTCACTTCCTATTCGGAATAGGGCAACCATTGGCGGTAATATAATCAATGCCTCTCCGATTGGCGATATGACGTGTATCCTTCTTGCACTGAACGCTGCTCTTCATTTAGAAAAGGATAAATCTACGAGGCAAGTCCAACTAAAAGATTTTTACAAAGGTTATAAATCTTTAGATAAATCAATCGATGAGATTTTAACAAAAATTTCTTTTGAGCTACCGAAACAAAACACTCTTTTTAACTTTGAAAAAGTTTCAAGAAGAATTCATCTTGATATTGCAAGTGTGAATACGGCAATGCAGCTTAAAATTGATAACGGAATAATCACGCACGTAAATATTTCTGCTGGAGGAGTTGCGCCGATTCCACTGTATTTAACGGAGATGAGGAAGTCCTTGCTTGGCAAGAAAATTAATTCCAGCACAATAAGCGAAGCACTTCAATCAGCACTTTCAGAAGTTAATCCAATTACTGATGTTCGTGGTTCTGCTGACTACAAAAAGCTTTTACTTAGACAACTTCTTCTTGCACACTTTCATAAATTCTCTCCCCAATTGATTGAGGAGGAACTTACTTTATGAAAAATTACGATTGGCTGCAGCACGTTCGCGGTGAATCACTCTTTTTGGATGATTTAACCCCACCAGAAGGAACTTTGCATGCAGCAGTGTTTTCATCTCCAATTGCACATGGTAAAATCATTTCATTTAATCTTGAAGAAGCTAAAAATTCTGAAGGTGTAATTGAAGTATTAACAGCAAAAGATATTCCTGGCGAAAACCAAATTGGAGCAATCATTCCCGATGAAAAATTATTAGCGGATGATATAGTTGATTTCAGAGGCCAGCCAGTTGCAATAGTAATTGCAAAAGATAATTTCTCAGCTCATCAAGCTGTAAAGAAAATCAAAATTGAGCTTGAAGAATTTTCTGCCATAACTGATCCGCGTGAAGCTTTTCAAAAAGGACAATTGATTATTCCTCCTCAAATATTTTCTTTAGGCGATGTTGATTCAGTCTGGAAAAACTGTGATGTGATTGTTGAAGGCACAGCAGAATCTGGCGGACAAGAACATGTTTATCTTGAAACTCAAGGTTCGCTTGCATTTCCAGTCGAAGGCGGCGGAATAAAAATCATTTCATCAACTCAGTCTCCAACTGCAGTTCAGCGTGCTGCTGCAAGAATTCTTAATCTTCCAATGAACAAAGTTGAAGTTGATGTTCTGCGTCTTGGCGGCGGATTCGGTGGTAAAGAAGATCAAGCTACGGCATGGGCAAGTATGACTGCACTTGCCGCATTCAAACTTAAACTACCGGTTAAACTTATTCTAAACCGGCAAGAAGATATGCGAATGACCGGCAAGCGTCATCCTTACTCTTCTGATTTTAAGATTGGTTTGACTAAGGAAGGAAAAATTCTTGCTTACGAAGTTTATTTCTATCAGAATGCTGGAGCGGCAGCCGATCTTTCAACTGCAATTCTTGATAGAACTTTGTTTCACTGTACTAATTCTTATTTCATACCAAATGTTAAAGCAACTGCTTATTGCTGCAAAACTAATCTTCCGCCAAACACTGCATTTAGAGGATTCGGCGGACCTCAAGGAATGTTCGTAATTGAATCTGCCATTTACAAGGCAGCCGAAAAATTAAGAGTCGATGCCTCAGTAATTCAAGAAAATAATTTGTTGAATGAAGGTGATGAATTTCCGTACGGACAAAAATCCAAATACTGTATGGCTCGCCCAGCTTGGCAGAAAGCAGTTGAAAAATTCAACCTTGCTGAAATGAAAAATGAGGTTGAACTGTTCAATCAAAAAAACAAGCTGATTAAAAAAGGTGCTGCATTGATGCCAATATGTTTTGGCATTTCATTCACCAACACAATGTTAAATCAAGCGAGTGCATTGGTTCATGTTTATACTGATGGGAGCATCGGAATTAGTACTGCAGCAATTGAGATGGGACAAGGTGTGAATATGAAACTCCGGCAAGTGGCATCAGAGATTTTCTCAATTGATAGCAGCAAAGTAAAAATTGAAACAACAAATACAACTCGAGCTGCAAACACTTCTGCAACTGCCGCAAGCAGTGGTGCGGATTTGAATGGCAAAGCAGTTGAAATTGCTTGCAAAAATATTTTAGATAGATTAACTATGTCTGCTCAGCAAGAATTGAAAACCAACGAAACAGATAAAATTGAATTGAAGAACGAAATCATTTACTTGAACGGAAAACCAACTGAATTTACTTGGAATGTCTTAGTTCAGAAGACTTATGCAAAGCGAATCAGCTTGTCCTCACAAGCACATTATGCAACTCCAAATATTTATTTTGATAAAGCCAAAGCTAAGGGTGAACCATTCGCTTATCATGTTTATGGAACTGCAATCATTCACGTTACAGTTGATTGCCTGAGAGGAACTTATGAAATTGATTCTGTAAAAGTTGTTCATGATTTTGGAAAGAGCATGAACCCGACGATTGATCGAAGTCAAGCAGAAGGAGCAATAATGCAAGGAATCGGTTGGATGACAATTGAGGAAGTAATTTATACGAAGGAAGGAAAACTCCTAACTGATTCTATGTCAACTTACAAAGTGCCGGATGTTTATTTCACTCCAAAGGAAATTCAAGTTGATTTTCTTGAGAATCTAAATCCTTCAGCAGCAATTTTTAATTCAAAGGCAATTGGAGAGCCGCCGCTGATGTATGGAATCGGAATTTACTTTGCACTGTGGAATGCAATTAAAGCATTCAAACCAAGCAATGAAATAAAAATTTCAGCACCAATGACAAATGAAAAATTGTTGATGATGTTGTATGTATATTCATAAAAAATTCTTAGAACTTTGCGCTTCAGCGACTTTGCGGTAAAAAATATCTTTACCGCAGAGACGCGAAGTCGCAAAGAAACTCAAAGTATTCAGAAACATTTACATAAAGGGAAATATGCACAACTGGAACTGGCAAATAGAAAACAAGACTTATCTTAAAAACTTAATCAAACGATGCAAAGAGAAGAAAATAATTCTACCAACTTTTAAGCAATTAAAAGAACCGCATACAATTCCACAGAAAATTCAGAAACAGCTTGAGTCAATAGGAATTAACGACCTACATCCTCTTAATCTTTTCAGAATTAACTGGAGAAATGATAAATCAACAGGAAAGATTGGTGACATTAACTTTCTCGAAATTCCAAATGAAATAACTGGAGTTAAAGCTCGAATAATAGGATTGATAGGAAAATATTTTCCAACCGGCGCTCACAAGGTTGGAGCAACGTATGGTTGCTTAGTTCCCTATATGGTAACGGGAAGATTCAATCCTGAATATCACAAAGCAGTTTGGCCTTCAACTGGAAACTATTGCCGTGGCGGTGCTTTCAACTCTGCCCTTCTCTCGGTTCATGCTGTTGCAATCCTTCCTGAAGAAATGAGTAAAGAAAGATTTGACTGGTTAAGAGAAATTGGCGCTGAAGTTTTTGCAACTTACGGATGTGAAAGTAATGTGAAAGAAATTTACGATAAGTGTCATGAGCTTGAAGCTAAAAGTGATGAGTATTTAATCTTCAATCAATTTGATCAATTTGGAAATTCAATCTGGCACTACGAAATAACTGGTTCAACAATCGAAGCATTATTCAATCAAATTAAAACAAAAGGACAAAGATTAAGCGGCTATGTAAGTTCAACTGGTTCAGCCGGAACAATTGGCGCGGGAGATTATCTTCGAGAGAAATATCCATTAATCAACATTACTGCAGCAGAGGCACTGCAATGCCCAACTTTGCTCATGAATGGATTTGGTGCACATCGAATTGAAGGAATCGGCGATAAACATGTTCCTTGGATTCACAATGTAAAAAACACGAACAGCATTGCAGCAATTGATGATGAACAGCCGTTAAGGATTTTGAGACTCTTCAATGAAACTGAAGGGAAAAAATATTTATTAAGCTTAGGAGTGAAAGATAAAACTATTGAGCAGCTTCCGGATTTGGGTATTTCAAGCATCGGAAATTTAATAGCTGCAATAAAACTTGCAAAGTACAATGAGTACAATGAGAACGATGTTATCTTCACCATCTTTACGGATTCTTCAGATATGTATAAATCAAGACTAATTGAAATGAACGAATCGTGGGGAAAGTATTCTCTAAAACAAGCTGAGATTGACTGGAATGTGGTTTTAAAACATCAATCAATAGATTATTTTAAAGAACTTACTTATTACGATAAAAAAGCTATTCACAACCTAAAATATTTCACTTGGGTTGAACAGCAAGGCAAAACAGTAGAAGAACTGAATGCTCAATGGTATGATGAAAATTACTGGAAGGAAAGGTTTGCCATTGTTCCGGAGTGGGATAAAATGATTGAAGAGTTCAACAGAGAAGTTGGAATTGAAAGTTAGGATGCAAGCTATTTTATGAGGCATTTTGAATTAATAAAATTTCATACGAAGAACTAAAATTATGTTGCATAGTATAGATCAATTTGTTATGTTTGTACCAACAGTACGCGTCACACTTCTCGTTAGATCAGTGTCAAAGGGCGCGTCTTTTGCTTTTAAACAAATGCTTATGCGTGCTAAATAAGCATTTTTAATTATATCTATGATTTATAGCAAAAAAGCACTTACCTTTGATGAGCAAATAACCCAGTTAAAGCAACGAGGGCTGATAATCAATGATGAATCAGTAGCACGATCTTATTTGCAAACAGTTGGTTACTATAGGCTTTCTGGTTTCTGGTGGCCCATGCTCTCAGATAAAACGAACCGAATCTTTAAACCAAATAGTACATTTGAAAACGTAATCGCTATTTACAATTTTGATAAAGAACTTCGGTTCCTTCTTTTTGATGTGATTGAAACAATTGAAATTGTTTTTAGAACCAAACTTATCTATCATCTTTCACTTGAATTAACGCCTTGGTGGTTTGAAGACGCTTACAATTTTAAAAATCCTGTCGATCATAGCAATACTCTTATTTCAATCGATAGAGAACTCCAGCAAACAAAAGAAAATTTTATTAAGCGACATTACCTTAAATATCATACTGATAATCGAAGACCACCAGCTTGGAAAACCATCGAAATTGCCTCTTTTGGTACCCTTTCAAAACTTTATGGTAATTTAAAAAATCATATTAAAGCAAAAAACATAATAGCTCAAGAATTCGGAACTGTAAACCACACTTATTTTCCAAGCTGGTTACAATCTATATCACAGATCAGAAATATGGTTGCTCATCATAGCAGGTTATGGAATAAAAATTTACCCGGTAGACCCAGACTGTTAAGTAAGCCGCCATACCCCTGGCTCGTAAATGTTCCACCCTCATCAGAACATTATATGCTATATATCCATCTATGTTGTTTGAAATATCTTCTCAACATAGTCAAACCACACAATGACATGACAAATAAATTAAATGGCCTTCTGAACACTTATTTTAATATAGATCCGAATGCACTTGGTATCAAAGATAATTGGCAAGAGGAACCACTCTGGAAAAGTTGATCAGCAAAGCGAATAATTAAAGGGCGGATAAATGAAATTAAATTCGCTCAATAATGTTTTTATATGTAAACAGAATAACTCTTTACAACTCGTAAAGATTGAATTTACAAATACATTTCAAAAAATAACTCCGATACTATCGAGAACATTTCAGTGGAGAGAAATTAACTCAGTTTCTAAAAGAAAAAGATTCATTGCAAATCTTGATTTAACTTCACCTTCTGATGATTCAAATATTCTTGATGGAAATTTCTTACTTTTAATTCCTGGTGGGATTGACCCACATGTTCACTTTGATACTCCGGGATTTGAATTTCGAGATGATTTTGAACATGCTTCATCTGCAGCAGCGTGGGGCGGCACAACAACAATTATTGATATGCCATGCACTTCTCTTCCTCCTGTTACTTCGCTGCAAAACTTCAAATCAAAGTTAAAAGCTGTGAAGAACAGAAGCGTAATTGATTTTGCATTCTGGGGTGGAGTGCGGGGAAACGATTTTGAAAATAAAAATGATGTTTACAAACAAGTCGGTCAGCTTAGTAAAATTGGTGTAGCTGGATTCAAAGCTTACTTGATTTCTGGAATGGACACTTTCACGGATTTAACTTTTGAACAGATACTCGAAACAGCAAAAATCATAAAAGAAAATAATATGATTCTCGCAGTACACGCTGAAGATAAGCATCGAATTGTAAATCGAATGAATATGTTCCAGCAGAAAAATAGAAATAACTGGAAAGCATACTGTGACTCACGAGATGATATGGCTGAAGTGTTAGCAATAAAAACTTTAATTGAAATCGCAAAAGCAACTGATTGCAGAATTCACATTGTGCATCTCAGCTCTGCTAAAGGATTAGAACAAGTTAGAAAAGCACAACATTTGGGGTTGAAGTTTACAGCAGAGACTTGTCCACACTATCTTTACTTTACTCAACAGGATTTTGATAATAAAAATATTTCTAACTTCTTAAAAACAGCTCCGCCTGTAAAGAAAGCAACTGACCGCAAAGAATTATGGAAAGGTTTAAGCGACGGTTCACTAAGTTTTGTAACAACTGACCATGCCGGATGCAATCCAAAAAGAGAAAAGGCATCGAAAAATTTTTGGGAGGTGTACGGCGGTATTCCCGGAGCCGAACATCGAGTTCCCTTCTTGTTCAGCGAAGGATTTCTCAAAGGAAAACTCGCTCTTCAAAAAACGATTGAACTGCTTTCAACAAGTGCTGCTGAGTTTTTCAACCTTAGTCAAAAAGGAAAAATCCAAGTTGGAAAAGACGCTGACTTTTCATTAATAAATTTATGGACAAGTGATGTGGTCAAGAGTAGTAATATGCACTCAAAAGGCAACTATACTCCATTTGAAAATATTGTATTCAATGCAAGAGTCGAAAAAACGTTTCTGCGCGGCAAGGTTGTAATGGAAAGAAAAAATAATTTTATTGCAAAACCCGGAGTTGGTAAATTTATTCGAGTAAGAAATGAACAATAAACCGCTTCTCATAAAAAATGCTTGGCTTTGTCAGATTGATTCTGGAACTGTAAATCCTTTTTTCGGAAATATGCTTATCGAAAATGGGATTATAACTCAAATCAATTCTGCAGATGTTTCCATCCAACAAAAGGATTTTGACATCATCGATGCTCAAGGAAGAGTTGTTACAATTCCAAACGTAAACTTCCACGATCATATTTATTCAAGACTGGCAAAGGGGTTGCCTTCCCTCGGCTCTATGCAGAATTTTACTGAGATACTTGAAAATCTTTGGTGGAAGTTAGATCAAATCCTCGATTTCGCTATGATCAAAGCATCCGCTTATATGGCAGCAGTTGAATCTATAAGATATGGTGTGACATATATTTTTGATCATCATTCTTCTCCTTTGCATACAATTGGCAGTTTGAAAATCTTAAAAGATGCTCTAAGCGAATTTAGCATACGAAATGTTTTATGCTTTGAAACAACTGACAGAAATGGTGAACAGCTAAAATTAGAAGGCATAAAGGAGAATCAAGAATTCTTTTTGCACAATACTGATGAAAACTCTGAAAGTGTCTTTGGTTTGCATGCTTCGTTTACTGTGGAAGATTCAACACTCTCAGCAGTTAGGAATTTCCTCGAAAAAAATAAAATTGGAATTCACATTCACCTTTGCGAAGATGAATCGGATAGAAGTATGAGTTTGCAAAAATATGGAAAGCTTCCTGTTCAAAGATTGCTAGATTTTAACTTGCTGAATGATAAAAGCATTTTAGTTCATGGTGTTCATTTGACGAAAGAAGAGTTTGATTCGATAAAAAGTATAAAGCCCGCATTGGCAGTAAATTTGGATTCAAATCTGAATAATGCAGTTGGCACTCCAAAGTTTGAAAATATTCCTGAAGAAATTCCAATCCTCTGCGGAACAGATGGAATGCATGCAAACATTCCCCGTTCACAAAAGCAAATGTTTTTGATAATGCGAAACCAAAAGCTAAGTTTTGATAAGGCATTCTATCTTTTTCGAAAAATGTATTTCGATCAGCTTAACTTTATTAAAAAATATTTTCCGGATTTTTTATCGCTGCAAGTAGGTAATAGAGCAGACTTAATTATTTGGGATTATGTTCCTCCAACTCCCATGAACCAAAACAATTTTTTTGGTCATTATGTTTACGGAATTTTGGAGCGGCAAGTTCATTCGGTTATTCAAAACGGAAAGGTGCTGATGAATAATTTTAATTTAACAGATGTGGACGAAACAAAATTTAATAATTACATTTACGAGCAAGGAAAAAGGTTAGCAAAAGGCCTAACCCAACCCTTCCCGAAGGGAAGGGCTTGATGCAGCGTCATTCCGAACTTGTTTCGGAATACGACTTTATAAAAACTAACTTTGAATTTTAGATTGGAAAATTCTTTCAACATAATCGGCAAACCAGTAATCAGGCAGGATGCTTTAGAAAAAGTAACTGGTAAAGCAAAGTTCGCTGATGACATTAACGAACCAGGACAGCTTTACGGCGTTATGGTCCGAGTTCCAACTGTTCATGCAATAATTGATGAAATTGATTACTCTGATTTACTGCAAGCTAAACCCGATGTAATAATTGTTGATTCTAACGATATTATAGGAACAAAAAAAGTTGGACCGATTAGGCAAGATCAGCCGATATTTTCTTTTGATAAAATTGTAACTCCCGGTGATGTTGTAGCTATGCTTGTTGGCGAATCTGAAGATGAATTAAAGTCACTCGCAAAAAAAATAAAAATAAAGTTTACCGAACTGCCCGCTCTCACCGATCCCACAAAATCTCTTGAATCGAATGCACCAAAGATTCATCCTCAATACGAAAATAATTTGATTGTTCACTACCCTCTCCGTAAAGGCGATGTTGAAAAGGGATTTAGAGAGAGCGACTTCATTCACGAAGAATCTTACACTACACAATTCGTTGAACACGCCTACATCGAACCGGAAGCAGTAATTGCAATTCCACTCGAAGGAAATAAGGGAATCAAAATTCTAGGCAGCATTCAAAATCCTTTTACTTGCAGAAAAGTTGTTGCATCAGTTTTGAATTGGCCGTTAACTAAAGTAAGAATCGTTCAAGCTGAATTGGGCGGATCATTTGGCGGCAAAGATGATACGATGAACATCCTTTCAGCACGCGCTGCAGTTGCTGCTTTAAAGATTGGTAAACCTGTAAAAATCCGATACACACGAGAGGAATCAATTCTCGAATCTTACAAACGGCATCCTTACATTTTAAAGTACAAAGTTGGATGCAAGAAGAATGGGAAAATAGTTGCAATGAAGATTGACATTCTTGCTGATGGCGGAGCATACTCATCAATGAGTCCGTTTGTAACTTGGCGGAGTGTTGTGCAGGCAGCTGGTCCTTATGAAATTGAAAATGTTTGGACAGATGTAAGAGCAGTTTATACAAACAATCCTTATACCGGTGCAATGCGCGGCTTTGGTTCACCACAGCCAATCTTCGCACAAGAATCAATCATGGATGAAATTGCTGCTAAGCTAAACTTAACTCCCGATGAGATAAGAAAAATAAATGGATTCAAACCAGGTTCTTATACAGCGAGCGGACAAAAGTTAGAAAATCATGACGTAAATCTTCTTGAAGTTTTAGATACTGCCGTTAAAGAAACTAATTTCACTTCAAAGTGGAAAGAGAATAAAAGCAAAACGAACTTCAACGGTTACCAGCTCGATAAAATTTCCGAAACAAATGCTGAACAATTAATCCTAAAGAAAAAAGATTACATCAATCCAAACGAACAGCTTCGAAAAGGAATTGGACTTGCCATCAGCTATCGCGGATGCTCATTGGGTGCTGAGGGTATTGATGCTGCTGCCGCATATTTATCTGTTCAGAATGATGGCTCGGCTTACTTGCTTAGCGGCTTAGCTGAAAATGGTCAGGGAATGAAAACTACTTACACTATCATTACTGCTGAAGTGCTGGGAATTTCTCCTAACGATGTTTACTATTTGGAAACGGATACCGGCTTAATTCCCGACAGCGGTCCAACTGTTGCTTCACGTTCTACATTAATGGGCGGCGGTGCTGTGAAAGCCGCATCTGATATAATCAGAAATCGGTTGGAAGAATTTTTAAGGACAGAATGGAAGCTTAAACCTCAAGCACAATTTCTTTTTAAAGATGGAATGGTTTCTCTGAAGGGTACCGACCAGCTTAAAATATCTTTCAAAGATTTGTGTTTATCTGCATACAAAAATGGAATTTGTCTGGCTGCAGTAGGCTGGTACAAAAGTCCTGAGGTAAATTGGGATGAACACACGGGACAAGGTTCTGCTTACTTCACGTATGTTTATGGATGTCAGGTGGCTGAAGTAACCGTTGAAATGGGAACAGGAAAAGTGTACGTTGATAAAATCACTGCTGTGCATAATCCCGGCAAAGTGATAAATCTTTTAGGAGCGGAAGGACAAGTGTACGGCGGTGTAACACAGGGTGCTGGTTATGCTTTATGGGAACAACTTACTTCTGCTGAAGGAAAAATTCGCGAGTTGAACTTCGATCAGTATCTTATTCCAACTGCAAAAGATATAAAAGAAATAAAACCAATTTTTGTTGAAGGAAAAGATATTCACGGACCCTGGGGAGCAAAATCCCTTGGTGAACCTACTCTTGAATTAACTTCCGCTGCAATTGCAAATGCAATTAAGAATGCGATAGGAAAAAGATTTTACAATCTGCCAATAAATCTTGAGGAAGTTTTGCTCCGCCGAAAACTTTTTCCAAAAGATTTGAAGAGAGGAAGCTCATAATGATTCCTCAATACAAATACTATCGTCCAAAAACTTTAAATGAACTGAAAAATATTCTGGGTCAACTTAAGGATAACATCCATATCCTTGCCGGTGGAACTGATATTGTACCGGGATTTATTCAGGAGTCAAAGCGATTCACATCAATCCAAGACCTAATTGATATTAACAGCATTCCGGAATTAAAAACCATTAAAGAGTTTGACGGAAAAGTTTCTATCGGTGCCGCTGTTACTTTTTCTGAAGTTATTAAGAATGAAATCATTAGGAAATACTTTCCGCTGTTAGTAAAAGCAGCTCAAACTGTTGGCAGTGTACAGATTAGAAATAGGGCAACTATTGTTGGAAACTTTGTAAACAATGCTCCATGTGCCGACAGCGTTCCTCCGCTTTTGGTTTATGATGCTTCAATAAAAATTATTTCGCCTGCCGGAGAACATATCACTCCGCTTAGCAAGTTTCTGCTGAATCCGTATGAAACTCAGCTTAATAAAAATGAATGTGTAACAGAAATTCTGCTTCCAATTCCAACAAATAATTACATTGGAGACTTTTACAAACTTGGCAGAAGAAGTGCAGTCTCAATCAGCAGAATATCATTAGCTTTCCTGCTGCATAAAGAAGAAAATATTATTAAGGAATTTAGAATTGCTAGCGGAGCAATTACTCCCATCGGGAAAAGATTTTACGAAATAGAAAAAGCATTTGAAGGGAAAGAAATTTCATCTGAAACATTTATGGAAATTGCATCTGCTGTTGGTGAGGAGGTTTTGAAAACTACTGGACTACGCTGGTCAACTGCGTACAAATTACCGGTGGTTCAGCAAATGCTGTATCAACTGCTTGAGAGGAATGCTGGAGGAAGTTCGAGATGATCATAAACTTCAAACTAAACGGAAAAGAAAAATCGGTTACAATATCCAACAACAAACGTTTGATTGATTTACTGCGTGATGACCTAAAACTCACAGGAACAAAAGAAGGATGCAGCATTGGAGAGTGCGGAGCTTGCACTGTTATCATTAATGGCAAAGCTGTCACTTCATGTCTTGTTCTCGCTCAGCAAGTTGATGGATGTGAAGTTATAACTGTCGAAGGTCTTGCTGATGGAGATAAGCTTACTAAACTTCAAGAAAACTTTATGAAGTACGGCGCAATTCAGTGCGGGTTTTGTACGCCGGGAATGTTAATGTCAGCATACGCATTGTTCTTAGAGAATCCGACACCATCACGCGAAGAAATTGAAACAGCCATCGAAGGAAATCTTTGCAGATGCACAGGTTATAAACCAATTATTCAAGCAATGATTTCCACAGCATCTGAGGAATGAAAATAATGGAACACGGATTCAACGGATCAAACAGATTTTAACTGATCCGTTTCTATCAGTTCAATCTGTTAAATCCGTGTGCTATTGTCTAAAAAGATAAAAGTAATTTGTTATAATTTCTTCAATCACCCTATTAAATCTGAACCGCTCTTTATCTTTATCATAATCTAAATGAAATCCATTTGCCGAGAATTGCAACTTCTCTACTTTCAAGCTAAATCTAGTTATCATTTCGATTTCACCGTTCAGTTGGGTTATGCAGAATCCATCGTTTTGCGAATTATTAAAATCATCTACATTTCTAAACAAAGTAACTTTATCTTTGTACGGCGCACCATTATGTGGACAGAAAGTCTCGCAGTTGCCGCACTCGTTGCACATCCAATCGATGTGAAGGATTTGATTAACATTGCTAAATCCAATGCCTTCAACTTTAATTGGAACATTAGCTCGATTCGGACAAACATCCACACATTTGTTGCAAATAAAATTACACTCAAGACAGCGAGTGACGTTGCTTGATGCGCCCTCCGAAAATACTTTTCCCTTTATTTCGTTAATTCGATTCTGCCGAATCACAGGATTGAAGAGGTAACCATAATTCTTGTCGAAGGTGATATCTAACTTTTCTTTCTTTATGATTGCCTCAGCCGCTTTTTTGCCGTCTGCAATAGATTCGACAACCGTGGAAGGACCTCGCAATGCATCGCCGCCAATAAAAACATTCTCTAGTAAAGTTTCATTCGATGAATTATCAACTTCTACTTTGCTATACTTGTTTATGGAGATATTATTCCTACCTAGAATATCAAGATCAACTTTTTCTCCAATTGCAGAGATTACGAAATCAATTTCAAATTCTTCAAACTCACCTTCCAGCGCTACTACATCCCTTCTGCCATCATTTCCCATTTCAACTAATTTCATTTGCTGACATCGTAATTTATTTTGTTTAAACTCTACCGGCCTTAGAAGCTCTTTGAATACTACTCCTTCACCTATTGCACTATCAAACTCCTCCAAATCAGCAGGCATAAATTCTTTAGTTCGGCGGTAAATTATATAAACGTTTTCAACTCCATTAATTCGTTTGGCAGCTCGTGCCGCATCCATTGCTGAGTTACCGCCGCCAGTAACTGCAACATTTTTACCCAAGGTTAATTCATCATGGTGATGGAGTTTCCACAAGAAATCCAAAGCATCCATCTGATTTTCTAGATTTCCATTAAGATGAAGTTCGTTTGATTTTCCGGCACCAATTGCCAAGTAGATATACTTGAATCCTTTTTGTTTAAGTTCTTCAATCGAGAAAATTGGATCAGCATTAAACTTAAACTTAACTCCATGCTTTTTTATAAACTCAACATCGTTATCGATAGCTGATTGCGGTAGCCGAAAATCCGGAATAATATTTTGAACAACGCCGCCGGCTTTTTCATGCTTCTCAAAAACGGTAACATCAAAACCAGCCTTTGCAAGAAAATAACTGACCGATAAGCCCGAAGGTCCAGCACCAATAACTGCGCACTTAATGTTGTTGGGTTGTGCAATTCCTTTTTTAATTATGGCAGCAATGATTTCCTCAGATATATTTTCAACAGCGGTTTTTTTCCAGTCACGAATTGAAACGGGTTTATCGTAATCCCAGCGGGTGCAATGAAACTGACATTGATGATCACAAATATATGCCGTAATATTTGGTAAAGCATTCTTCGAAACAATAACTTCGAATGCTTCGTCGTATCTTCCCTCTTCAACTAACTTAACATACGCTGGAATATTTTGATGAATAGGACAAGCAACAACACACGGTGCTACAAAACAGTCAAACTTTTCTAACTTGGTTGAAACTTTTATTGAATCGATTTGCCTTGTTTCTTTTCTATAAAGAGAATTTTTTAATGAATCTTCTGCCAGCGTTTTAAGTAAGTCAAGATTTATTTTCTTTTGTTGAAAACTTCCTATAGAGTCCTTCGATATGATTTTAGCCGTTTGATTCATCCTTCGGTAACCACCGGGTTTTAGAAGATCTGTTGCAAAAGTAATTGGATAAATACCGCATTGAAGTATATATAAAGTGTTTTGTGTGGTTGCACCGCCGGAATATGAAATATGTAACTCACCATCAAAACTTTCTGCCAATTTGTAAGCAGCATTAATTGTAAGCGGGAACAGCGAACGACCCGACATGTACATTTCATCACCCGCTAAAATTTTCTTTTTATTTTTGACTGGAAGCGTGTTTGATAATTTCACTCCAAAATCGAGATCCAACTTGCTTGCAAATTTTTGCAAACGAGAAATCATTTCAACAGCATCATTAAACTTCAAATCATTTTCGAATGAATGTTTATTCAACTCAACATCTTTGTAACCAATAGTAAGAAGAATCTCCGAGACCTTTTCGTATCCAAGCAAAGTTGGATTCAACTTAACATAAGTATGCAGCTTCTTTTCTTCAAGCAAATACTTAGCAATTGATTCAATCTCATCAACCGGACAGCCATGCATTGTTGAAAGTGTTACCGTGTTAGAAATCCTCGTTGATATATTCTGAATCGTATCAATGAGTTTTGACCTAACATCCAGACTTTGTGGAAACTTCCGGGATAATATTTCTGCAAAGCGATTACTTTCAACAAACTTTAACAATTTATCTTGATAGTTTTTGAACAACGGATTCTTCGAAGCATCAGTCATTGAATCAATAAATGCTTGCATCCTCTCGCTTTTTATTCCCTCAAGATTGTAACCAACACTCATGTTGAAAATAAAACCACGATGAGAGTTAGAATGAGGATAAAAAAGTATTTTTAACAAATGTAGAATCATCCACGCTTTCAAATATTCATCGAAAGATTCGTCAAGCTTTAACTCTTGTGACCATTCAACATTGTAGCATTCATCTTGAGCATCAATACATGGCTTATCAATTTGGAGATCATCTTTTACCTGAACAGTTTTTAACTCGAAGAATCTTCCTCTTGACAGATAAGCAGCAATAATATTTTGAGCAAGCTGGGTGTGCGGTCCTGCAGCGGGTCCAATTGGTGAATCAAGTTGTTCGCCAAACAACTGGAAGAAAGAGTTAGTTTTTGGCGAGAATAAATCAATTGTAGGAATACCGAAAATTGAATCTTCTTTTTCGTACTCGCTGAAAATCCAATTTAGTAAGTACTCAAACTCGATTGTTGTCATTCGTTCAGCCATGTTTTTGCTTTTTGATGGTTGTAGAATTCGCCCTTATAAAATTACATAAGTTATGTTTACCAATAAATGATTAGTTCTCTGCCGCGAATTTCACGAATTACACTAATGACATATAATTTGTGAAGATTAGTGCAATTATTGGCAAATAATTTTTCTTTTTGCTTTAAAGTAATAAAAATGTTTCTCAACGAATAACATTAACAGCTAAATATGTTTAATTTTGAAGAGTAATTTTTTAAGGGATTATTCAATATGAATTTAGCACAAACGATAAACGAAAAAGCGAAACAATATCAAGATTACACCGCCCAAAATCTTTCTGAGTTAGTAAAAATAAAATCACTCAGCACCAAAGAGGGATCGGTTGTAAAAAAATTAAAAGAAATGATGGCTGATGCCGGTTTTGACGAAATAAAGATCGATGGACTTGGAAACATAATCGGACGATTAGGCAGCGGGAAAAAAATCATTGCAATTGATGGACACATTGACACAGTTGATATTGGAAATATCCAAAATTGGACATTTGATCCTCTTAGCGGAGAAATAAAAGATGGATTTGTGCATGGTCGTGGCAGTACAGACCAAAAAGGTGGAGTTGCTGCTGCAATTACAGCTGGAAAAATCTTAAAAGAGATTGGATTAACAAATGACGTCACCGTTTATGTTACAGGAACTGTAATCGAAGAAGATTGTGACGGACTTTGCTGGAAGTACATCATCGAAGAAGATAAAATAAAACCAGATTGTGTAATTGTTACAGAACCAACCAACTTAAACATCTATCGCGGTCATCGCGGCAGAATGGAAATTGAAGTTTCATTTTTTGGAAGGTCGGCTCATGGTTCTGCACCGGAACGAGGAATCAACGCTATCTACATGGCATCTAAAACAGCTTTGGAAATTGAGAAGCTGAATGAACGTTTAGCTTATGACGAATTTCTTGGAAAAGGATCGGTAACCATTTCAGAATTTGTTTCAGGAAGTCCTTCCCTTTGTGCAGTCGCTGACTTCGCTAAAATTCATCTTGATAGAAGATTAACTTGGGGAGAGGATAAAGAATTAGCCGTCAGGCAAGTCCAAGATATTGTTAAGGATATTAATGCTAAAGTTGAGGTTCTTAACTACAAGGAGAAAACATTTACCGGGAAAGAATACGGAATGGAGAAATATTATCCAACATGGAAGCTTGAAGAAAATCATCCGGTGATTGTAAAAGGGAAAAAAGTATTTAAAGAACTTTTCGGCGCAGAAGCACTCGTTGATAAATGGACCTTCTCAACTAACGGAATTGCAATAAACGGATTGTATGCAATACCTGTGATTGGTTTTGGTCCCGGCAATGAAGTATTAGCACACGCACCAGATGAGAAAGTGCCGATTGAGCATTTGGTAAAAGCAAGTGCGTTTTATGCGATGTTCGTAATGAGTTTCTAATTCTTTCACCGCAAAGACGCTGAGACGCAGAGTTATGAACACAGAAGACTTAAATAAATTATCTGCTCAGATTTTAGATTCAGCCATCACAGTTCATAAGGAAATGGGTCCAGGTTTATTAGAATCAGTATATGA
>JACAFC010000240.1 GCA_013388515.1 Ignavibacteriaceae bacterium
AAGTTATTCAATCCAAAAAAGAATCCTTTTTTTCAGCATGCCGAGATGCAATTATTTCTAGCTAAACAAGATGATAAAATTGTGGGAAGAATAGCTGGAATTAAAAATGAACTCCATAACCTACATCATAATGATAATGTAGGATTCTTCGGTTTCTTCGAGTGTGTTGATAATCAAACTGTAGCCAATTTATTATTTGATGCAGTTAAAAAATGGTTGAGTGAGAAGGGATTGGATAAGATGCGCGGCCCGGCTAACCCCTCGAGCAATGATGAGTATGGAATGCTGATTGAAGGATTTAACGATCAACCGAGAATATTGATGCCCTATAATCCGGAATATTACTTGAAGTTATGTGAGAATTATGGATTTAAAAAAGCTAAAGATCTTAATGCCTTTAAACTCGAAACAGACAAAGTACTTTCATCTGAAAAACTTAAAAGAGTTGCTGAACTTGCCAGACAAAGATCGGGATTAAAAATTTATCAGCTTGACATGAAAAAGTTTGATGCTGAACTAGATAAGGTAAAGTACGTTTACAATAAAGCATGGGCACCTAACTGGGGATTTGTTCCCATGACAGAAGCTGAAATAGACGCTATGGCTAAAGACTTAAAAGTATTAGTTGAACCCTCATTGGTTTTATTTGGCGAGATAAATGAAAAGTTAGTCGGCTTTGCTTTAGTACTTTTAGATTATAATTTCATATTCAAAAAAATGAATGGAAGGCTGCTGCCGTTTGGTATTTTCAAATTACTAACACAGAAAAAAACTATTCCATGGGCTAGAATTTTAACCCTAGGCATAATCCCTGAATATCAGAAAAGGGGTTTGGATGCAGTTTTTTATTATGAAATAGTAAAACGTGCAGCCGATTTAAATCTTTTTTTGGGTGAAGCAAGCTGGGTCCTAGAAGATAATGATATGATGAACCGCGGGCTTGAGGTGATGAATGCCGAACCTTATAAAAAATATAGGATTTACGAGATTCCTATTTAGAGCAACTATTCCTGCCCCGCCTCATCATACTTCAATGCATGCGATGGATCGATTTTTCTTAATTTTTTGAATATGGACTTATCTGTGTAGGTTTTTAGATTATCTATTATCTCACCACTCTTAGCATCAAAAAATGTTTTCACTAATACACTATTAATATCAATTTTATTCCGCATAGCTTCAAGAACATCAACCAGAGCAATAATGTTTTTTATGGCAACCGCTTTTTTATCCATCATCAAATCAAGCCCATTATAGTGATAATTAAAATATGCTTCTCTAAAAGGTCGATACTTTTCGTTTAAAAGATCTTCAACAAGACCACGCCTGCTATATGAGCCGCTTGATTTTTCCCAACCGGTTCTATATCCGCTATTTGCACCTAAATTTACTATATCAAAAGCTTTTGTAAAAAAAGGATTGCCCGCTAATTCATCATAGGAATCCATGTCTAAACCAATGATAACATAGGCATAATAATCCAGAAAGCTGGTTAATGGATCGAAGACTGATTGAGTTGCATAAAGAGTTTGATTTTTCTCGTAAACAAAAGACCATTGACCATCGTTAATACTAAGCATCAATGAATTTTTCTCACTATTGTAAATTGGTCTTTGACTTGTAATAACAGCTTGTGCAGTGTAGTTAATATCGCTTGAAGCACCGATGAAAAAGATATTAAAAGCACAATCAATTTTGTCCCCTTCCCATTTATCAGTGAAGCGAGTTTTGTTGAGATAGTCCTCAATAGTCTGTGCAAAATCTGCTAACAATTCTCGGTTAACAACAGGGATGCTTTCATAATTGACTGTAACCTTACAGTTCAGTTCCTGGGGAAAATTAGTAGCAAATAACAGAAAGACTAAAAGCACGATAGATTTCATTTTTTTCCCTAATTGTTAAATGAATAGTTGATTAAAAATATGAAATTCAATATTATCACACAACAAACTTATTTATATAATATGCGGTATTCAATTCTTCTGGTGTTTCTGCTCGAATCGTTTACAACCCTATCCTTTGCTCAATTTAACCCAGGTGCCCGACAAATCTCTATGGCAGCTTCTGATGTTGGAATGAGCGATGATGTTTTTGCTGTTTTTAACAATCCATCTGGTTTAGGTCAAATTTGCTGGCGCGAAATAGGTGTTTACTATTCGCCATCTCCATTTGGATTAACAGAATTGGCAAATGGATTTATTGCTTACAATGAACCTTTTGGTTTTGGATCTTTAGCAGTTGGCGGCATGAGCTATGGTTTTGAACTTTATCGTGAAAATAAAATTACATTTGCCTCTTCATATTATTACTCAAAACACATTTTCTTTGGTGTTAGTTTAAACTTCCACACAATATCAATTCAGAACTATGGAAGTGATAATGCTTATTACATTAATCTTGGTGGTTTATTTTATCTGACAAATAATTTACGTCTTGGTTTTTCAGTGCAAAATTTGAATAGGGCTTCTTTTGGTAAGGATAACGGTAACATCCCGCAAATTATGAATACTGGCTTTAGTTACGATTTTAACAATGATTTTACCTTTAATTTGGCAGTTGAAAAAGATACTCGGTATAATTATTCACTTCGAGGTGGGTTTGAATTCAATATAATAGAAAATCTGTCACTAAGATCTGGTTTCTCTAATGAACCATCACAGTATTCAGCAGGATTAGGAATCAATTATTCATTTTTTAACCTCGATTATGCATTTTTCACCCATTCCGACCTGGGAATTACTCATCAAGCAGGTCTGATCATAAGCTTTGGTGTAGATGGTAACCGAAAAAAGAAAATTAGAGAATATTTGGAAATAGAATAACTGTTGGGGAGATTATTTTTGAACAATCTGGTAAATCACCAAAGTCAGCATCTGATAAGAATCATTCTAGTTGCATTAGCAATTATTCTGCTCAATGTAAATATCTCAGCCCAAAGCGATTCATTAAAAACACTTACTGAAACCATAATTAACAATTTACTTGACGAACCTTCAGATGAAAAAGATAATGATGAACTTTTTGAATTGATTGATGATCTTGTAAGTAATCCAATTGATTTAAATGAAGCATCTTTGTCTGACCTGCAAAGAATCCCCGGAATGAGTATATGGAACGCATCTTTAATTGTTGAACATAGGAAGAAATATGGCAGTTTTTTTTCTGTTGATGAACTGAGGTTAATTGATGCACTTACAGATGATTTTGTAGATAAAGTAAAACCATTTATTACTATTAATCCGAATCTTACAACAAACTCAACTAATGTAAAAAATGATCCGATAAATATTTTTAATAGTCTAAGAAGTAACTTGCAGCTTACGATGAGGAGTCGAGTAATCAGTGATCTTCAAGAAAGAAGAGGATTTAAAGAACACGAATACGAGGGAAGCATCCAAAAAATTTACAACAGATTTTTAGTAAAGTATGGGTCAAACATATCAGCAGGTTTTGTTACAGAAAAAGATCCAGGAGAGAAATCTATTAATGAATTCACATCATTTCATTTTGCGCTTAAAAATTTCGGGTTGATACATAGTTTAGTTTTAGGTGATTACACTCTAGAATTTGGACA
>JACAFC010000253.1 GCA_013388515.1 Ignavibacteriaceae bacterium
AAAAAAAGGAACAACCAGGAGGTTGTTCCCTACATAAATGTTTTTAATAATTAGGTTTAGTTGATAGAAAATTCCCCCAAAAAAATTGTACGGAATGACCTCCTGGTCATTCCGCCATTTGCGATGATATAAAACTGAAAAAAAGGAACAACCGGGAGGTTGTTCCCTACATAAATGTTTTTAATAATTAGGTTTAGTTGATAGAAAATCTCCCCCAAAAAAATTGTACGGAATGACCTCCTGGTCATTCCGCCGTTTGTTTATTATTGAAGTAGAATAAGCTTTCTTGTTTCTGTGAAAGAACCAGCTTGCAGCTGGTAAAAATATACCCCGCTTGTTAAACCATTTGCGTACCATTTCTGCGAATAAATACCTGCTGGCTTTTCTTCTGCTATTAGTGTTGAAATTACCTTTCCCAAAGCATCAAATATTTTTAATGTAACAAAAGAAGCAGAAGGAATTGTAAAAGTAATGTTGGTTACTGGATTAAATGGATTAGGGTAATTTTGTGATAGGTAAAATCCATCAGCGGCAAAAGTATTTTCATTATTTGCATCTCCAACTACACCAATTGAGTAACAGCTAAGAGTATTTTCTTCTTCATCATAACTCCAAAACAAATCATTCAAATAAACTTCTGCTGCAGAAGAAGGTAAATTATATTTTTTTATAATAGTTCCGGTTAATGGCTCAATTTGGCTTACACTGTCAGTAGCTGCCCATAGATAGTTATTTCCATAACACAGATACTCCGGCGAATCGCTAAGTTCAATTAATGGCGCTGATGGTACTTCCGAAACAAGTGCAGGATCAAACTTGACTATACCATGTTTATCCATTGTGGAAATTCCAGCGTAAAGAAAGTTTCCATCGCTTGCGAATCCGCCATTTAACACTACTGATGAACCTAGTGGTAATTGATTTGATGAACGGCTGGCTGCTAAATCTACCTTGAATACACCTTCTATATAACCCGTACCTGAAGGATCGCCATAACCACCGGTAGCCCAGAATTCACCTTTATAAAAAGTCATGTTGTGTATCCATGAAACTCCATTTGGAATGGACTCCTGTGTTAAATAATAAGTGAATATTACTTCGGCGTTTGATGGATTTATCTTATAAATTTTACCACTTGGTGCACTTGGATAATCATGTTTGTAAAGGTAGATAAATGTTCCATCGGTTGAAATGCATGGGTCAATTCCATCTTGTGTGGAAGCTGGTAATTGAAACGTTTGCTCAGGTTCAATATAAGATCTATAAAATGGATTTGGGTTTTCCAATGTTCCATCTACTAAAGTTATATCAATACCTGTTACTCCTATTCCTCCTGATAAAGTAACCGGAGTAAGCTTACCCCATGTTCCATAAACTCCCCACGGGTCAGTCATTTCAAAGTGATTGTCCGTGGATGCAGTCATTACTGACACTAGATAATACACGCCATCAGCCAATCCCGATATTGTGTATGCACCTGGGGCATCTATTTGAACTGGTATTGCTTCGCTATCCAAATTTGGATCTGTAAAAGCGGCAACAAATATTTTATTTGTGTCTGGGCCTGTGTAAGTGATATTCCCAGAGATCGAAGTTCCCATAATTTTATAATTGAATGCAATTACTGCAAGTACAAAAAAATATTTAATGAATAAATGTTTCATGCTGGTAACTTATAATATTGTTAATGTGATTTAATGTCACAATAATGTAGCAAGTTGTGTGCCCACTCAACAATATTTGATGTGAATGAGCATCATGGTTTAAGAATTTTGGAATATTGTTTATATGTTGAGACACTTATTGAAAATGACGTGAAATTTATTCTAAAGTTAATGAGTTAAGTTGTAATAATGTGAGTGTAAGCATAAGAGTGAAAAAGATTAAACTATTGTAAAATGATTTCGATAATTTTGTTTGAGGTTATCTCAGTTTAAATTTTTTCAAACTCACCAGCGAGAAAAAGAGAAGGTAAAATTTAGAAGAAGAAGTAAAATTAACTCTCCAGTTAAATGATATTAGCCAATTAAGGCTGTCTGCGAAAATCTGCTAAATCAGAGTCATCTGCGTTCTATTGATCATAGTTTTCTGTTTGAAATATCCTCAAATAAAATTATGTTTTACCTAAAATTTTAGGGTTTATGATTAAATCGCTCCTCATACAAGATTACGCATTGATTGAAAAAATAGAAGTTGATTTCAAGTCTGGCTTAAACATTATAACTGGGGAAACCGGTGCGGGCAAATCAATTATAATAGATGCTATGAGCTTGCTTCTTGGAGAAAGAGCTTCCAGTGATGTAATCCGAAAGGGAGCTGATAAATCCATAGTTGAAGGAATTTTTGAAATTAATAAAAATAAAAAAGTAAAAACTTTTCTTGCTGAAAATGAACTTGATGACCTGCCTGAATTAATTATCCGCCGTGAAATATCTTCCAAAGGTTCCAACCGCTGTTTTGTAAATGATTCTCCTGTTGCATTAAACATTATCAAAGACTTAGGTGATTTACTAGTTGACTTGCACGGACAGCATGAGCACCAATCACTTCTTAAGAAAGAAACTCACATAAATTTCTTAGATGGATTTGGAAACAATGAAGAATTATTGCGCACCTACAAATGGCTTTTCACATCGCTTAATAAGCTATTGGCAGAATTGAAGGAAATAAAAGATAAAGATGCGGCATATAAGGAAAAAAGGGATATACTTGAGTTTCAAATGAAAGAAATAGATGCTGTATCTCCTCAACCGGATGAAGAAAAAAAACTGTTAGAGGAATTAAAAATTTTTGAAAATTCTGAGAAACTTTTAGGGCTAACTACTACAATTTATGAACAATTGTATGACTCGGAAAACTCTGTTCAAGATATTCTGAGCAAAATTAAAAATGATCTAAGCGAGCTTGCAAAAATTGATTCATCATTTAATGAATCCAATAATGAATGTGAATCAGCGCTGACTCTAGTAAATGATATTTCCGATTTTATCAGAACGTACAAAGAAAAAATTGACATCGAACCGGAACAGATTGAAGCTGCACGGGAACGTTTAGGTTCAATAAATCTGTTAAAGAAAAAGTACGGCGGATCAATTGAATCAATTCTTGAATTGAGGAAAAAAATAGGCGAGGAGTTTGCCGCTGCTGACAACTATTCGCTGAATATTTCGGATTTGGAAAAGAAAATTAATGCCGTTCGGGACAATGCAAGCGCAGCCGCAGAAAAACTTTCGAAGGAGCGATTGAAAATTTCCAAGAATGTGAAAAAGGAAATTGAATCAGTTTTAGCCGAACTAGGAATACCAAATGCAAAATTCGAAGTAAGAATCACTCAGAGAGAAATAAATCAAAATGAAGGAAACAGTTTAAGATTCAACAATAAAAATTATGCTTATGATTCAAACGGTTGTGATGAAGTAGAATTTTTCATTTCAACAAACCTTGGAGAAGATGTAAAACCCTTAGTAAAAGTTGCATCCGGCGGTGAAGTCTCTCGAATAATGCTAGCACTTAAATCTGTGCTTGCAAAGAATGACAAGCTTCCATTATTGATTTTCGATGAAATAGATTCTGGAATAAGTGGAAACATTGCACAAAAAGTTGGTCAAGCTTTAAAATCACTTGCGTCATATCATCAGATAATAGCAATTACTCACCTTCCTCAAATTGCTGCATATTCAGACCAACATTATGCAGTTGAGAAAAAAACAATTGAAGACAGGGTAGTGAGCTCAATCCGTAAGTTAGATGAGCGCGGCAAAGTAATTGAAGTGGCAAAACTGCTTAGTGGTGAAAAAGTGACCGACACAAGCATCAAGAGTGCAAGAGAATTGATTGAAACCAAAGCTTAATTCTTGGTTCAAAAATTGCTTTATTTTATGCGCTTTATGTCACATTTAATCTAATAGTCTACTTATCTAAATAAAATTGTTTGATTTCAGCAGAAATAATTTAGAAATTTAAAGAAACAATAAAACAAAAGGAGCAAATATGAAGAAACTACTTACTTTTTTTGTGCTCTTTGTACTCTGTTCTGGCAGTGTACTATCCCAAGTGGAAGATAGATTTGCTGCTCTTACTGAAAAAAATGTTCAGCTCTATGCACAACCATTTGCTACAGCGTTCGGTACAGCAATGAATTCGGGCGGCTACCATTCTGCAGATGTTGCAAGTTTATTCGGGTTTTCAATTAGTTTTCAGGGAATGTACATGTTAATTCCAGATGATGATTTAACTTTTACACCTACCTTACCGGATGGTTACACCAGCGGACCAACCGCAACAATTTTTGGCGATAAGGGAGCCGCTTATGCAGGTCCTGCAGGATATATCACTACACCTCCGGGAGTAAATCTGTCTGCAATGCCAATGGCTCTGCCGCAAATTGGAATTAGTTTAATGGGAACTGAGGTATTATTCCGTTACCTTCCAGAAATTAAAATTGGTGATAGTGGAGAAAAGTTAAGTTTATTCGGAATTGGAGCGAAACACAGCATCAGCAGATATATACCTTTAATTCCTATTGATGTTGCCGTACAAGTTCTATATAGTAAATTAGAAATTACTGATTTGTTAGAATCGAAGAATTTAGCTTTCAATGCGCATGCAAGTAAAACTTTTGGTGTTTTTACTCCGTACTTTGGATTACAATATGAATCTTCATCTTTAGATTTAAGCTACACCATTAAGGGAGATCCGGCTAGCGGTGACCCAGAATTAAGAACAGATAAAAAAGTTGGTGTTTCACTTGATGGAGATAATACTTTTAGAACTACACTTGGAGCAGCACTAAAACTGGCGATTTTTGTACTAAATGCCGATGTGAATTTAGGTGCACAAACTACATTTACCGGCGGTTTATCTTTTGAATTTTAATTTGGAGAGAAAAATGAATAGAATAATTAAATTATTTGTTGTGATTTTTGCAGTTGCGTTATCCTTTACTTCCACCAGTTGTGATGAATTCAGTTCGTTCCCAATCAACATACCATTTTCTATAACTGTTGTAACTCAGGGAAGTAATAATCCCGCAATCTCAAATGCTCAATATTGTTTAACTGAATCAGAAACATATGAAGATTACGTTGATGATATTGAAGGGTTGACGTTTGTTCAAGCTGCATTCAGAACTGATTCGGTAAAGAATATTACTAACGGTACTATAAAGATTACACTTAGTGTAATTGGCGGGTCAACAATTTTCCAGAAAACGTTATCCAATATAAATCCTGCAGACTATAAGAGCCCGAACGGACCATTTGTACTTGCTCTAACTGATACAGAAATTCAAGCATTGAATACTTATTTTAATCAATATCTCGAAAATCCAAATCAATGTTTGCAAGCTACAGTAGAAGCAACTGTAAATACAGGAACACCACCATACTATTTAAAAGGCATAATAGACATGGTTGTTGAAGCTGAAACGAAAATCTGAGTAAGCTAATTAAAGTTAAAAAATCCTTGGAGTATAATTACTCCAAGGATTTTTTATTTTAAAACGATGAATAATTTATCAGAAAACAAATCGAGAGAAACAGCAATTTATATTCACATCCCTTTCTGTGAACACAAGTGTATCTATTGCGATTTTTACTCAATCATAACAAAGGAGAATGTTTTATCATTTATTAAAGCTTTAAAAGACGAAATAGGTTTTTATTCAGAATCGAATACCAGCAGTAGGAAAATAACCTCGATATTTTTTGGAGGAGGAACTCCTTCACTTATTTCGCCGGTTTACATAAAAGAAATAATCGAGTTGATAAAAAACAGCTTTACTGTTTCTGTTGATGTTGAAGTTACACTGGAAACTAATCCCGGTACTGTTGAAGAAACTAAGCTTGGGGAATTCAAACAAATTGGCATAAATCGTTTGAGCATTGGAATCCAATCATTTAATGATGATGAGTTGAAATTTCTTACACGAATTCATACCAAACAAAACGCAATTAATACAGTTGTGTATGCAAAAGAATTGGGGTTTGAAAATATAAGTATAGATTTAATTTTCAATCTTCCTAATCAAACCAAAAGTGGTTGGGAAGAAAATTTAAGAACAGCAATCTCCCTTCCTATAAATCACATATCAGCCTACAGCTTAATATTGGAGCGTGGAACAATACTTAACAAAATGGTGCTCGATGGGAAAGTAAAAATTCAAGATGAAGACCATGACGCAGATTTGTATGAAACCACAATTGATTTACTTATTGAGAATGGTTTTTATCAGTACGAGGTATCTAATTTTACTAAACCGGGTTTCGAATGCAGGCACAATAATTCCTACTGGCATTATAATGATTATTTCGGATTCGGACCGTCAGCTCATTCATTTATTGATGGAAAAAGATATTGGAATTTTTCAAGTCTTAAAAAGTACATAAATGAAATTGATGTAAATCGCCAAGCTGTTGCTGGTAGTGAAATTCTTACTAAGGAAGAAAAACTAAATGAATATGTTATGCTTGCCTTAGGAAGCAATGGAATTAAATCTAATCAAATGAAAACGCTTTTTGGCAAAAACTGGTTAATAAAAAAAAATGGTTATTTAGAAGAATTGGAGCGAGAGGGCTATCTTGTTAAGCAAAACGGTTTTATAAAGCTTACAAAAGCAGGTTATGCTGTTTGTGATGAAATAATAAAAAACTTAATGTGACAATTTTTCCAGAACTAAATTTCTTATTTTAACTTTAGAGAAAGATAGGATTTGGGCCAATTTAATTCTAGAAATTTTAAGGGAGAGTGAATGCAAGTCATAAAAACTATAATGCTGATGATTTTGATTGTCAGCGTATTATCAAGTCAGAATTACAAAAAAGTAAAAATGTATTTGGATGCTCAGCACAGCGTTAATTCATTAATAGAAGCCGGAATTGCAATTGATCATTTTACTTATGAAAAGGATAATTCGATTATTGCATTTGTAACTGATGATGAATTCTCAATTCTAAAATCTTTTGGAATCAGAAATGAAGTAATAATTGACAATTGGTTTGAATATTATGCTAACCTTCAAACTATGTCCTCTGCTCAAATCAATGAGCAAATCGCAAACAGTAAATCAGTGTATGGAGTTTCGGGTTTCCATTTCGGTTCAATGGGAGGATACCTTACACTTGAAGAAGTAAATGCTGAACTTGATACACTTAAAAATTTGTTCCCAAATCTTATAACTTCTAAAGTTTCACTTGGCAATTCAATCGAATCCAGACCTGTTTATATGGTAAAGATTTCAGATAATCCTGATCTTGATGAGGAAGAGCCAGAAGTTCTTTACACGGCTTTGCATCATGCGCGAGAACCTGAAAGTATGATGCAGATGATATACTTCATGTATTACCTGTTAGAAAATTATGAATCTGATCCTGTTGTTAAATACTTGGTAAATAATAGGGAACTGTATTTCATCCCAGTTGTTAACCCCGACGGCTATGAATACAATAGGATTACATATCCTAGCGGCGGTGGAATGTGGAGAAAAAATAGAAAGAACAACGGCTCAAGTTATGGAGTTGATTTAAATAGAAATTATGGTCCGATAAATTATTGGAATGCAGCAAATGGCGGCTCAAGCACTAATCCTGCCAGCGATACTTACAGAGGTATTGCCCCATTTTCTGAACCCGAAACTCAGATCGTAAGAGATTTTCTTGCATCAAGAAAAATTAAAACTGCTCTAAATTATCATACTTACAGCAATCTTTTAATCTATCCCTATGGGGCGCTTTCATATGAAACACCCGATTCACTTTTATTTAGAGAATATGCAATTGAAATGACTAAGTACAACCAATATGCATATGGAACCGATATGCAGACTGTTGGATACGCCACTAGAGGAAATAGTGATGATTATTTTTATGACGGTGATATAACTACTAATTCAGGAAAAATATTTGCCATGACTCCAGAGGTAGGAAGTTCATCAGATGGATTTTGGCCGGCACAAAATAGAATATTTCCTCTTGCCCAAGAAAATCTTCATCCTAATCTTTATTATGCTTGGGTTGCCGGGGAGTATGTAACTCTTCATCATCCAAATTTCACACAGAATTATTTTAGCCCCGGTGAAACGGTTCAGATATTTCCAAAGTTTAAGAATAAAGGACTCTCACCGGCAAGCAACATTAATATTGAACTGGCTTCGCTTGATCAGGAAGCAGTTGTTGTTTCATCTTCAGCTAACATAGATTTCTTGGAGGCAAATGGAATTGGTATTACGTCAACTCCGGTTTCATTTGCAATTTCACCCTCTGCCTTATTAGAATCAAAAATCGAGTTGGAGTTTAAGGTTTCAAAAAATGGAGTCATAATGTCTCGGGATACCATAGGCATTTTTATTGGACAACCAGAATTTATTTTCATGGATACTTCTAGTAACATTTTAGATAATTGGATTGTCACATCATCTCCTTCAACACCTTCGTGGGAGCTAACATCTAACACATTTTATAGTGCCCCATCATGTTACACGGATAGTAAATCCAGCAGTTATTCAAATAATGCTACTGTAACAATGACTTTAAATAACACCATAGACTTAACCAGCTATTTAAATCCACTTTTGACCTTTCAGACAAAGTATGAAATTGAAAGTAATTATGATTATGGTCAAGTGGAGGTGAGTACTGATAATGGAAATAACTGGATTGCATTAGCCGGCAAGTATACCAATTTAGGAATAGGTACATTTCAAACTAATGGACAACCATTGTATGACGGCACTCAATCGAATTGGGTTAAGGAAGAAATGAGTTTAAAGAATTACAACTCAAATCAAGTTAAAATAAGATTTAAACTTAGAACCGATGGCTCAGATCAGCGAGATGGTTGGTACATTGATGATATTGCAATAGTTGCATACTCTGCCATTCCTGTTGAACTAATTTCATTTACAGGAGATGTTCAAGAAACAAATGTTTTACTTAAATGGACTACAGCAACTGAGCTAAATAATTATGGGTTTGAAATACAAAGAAGCCTCACCCAAACCCTCTCCGAAGGAGAGGGCTTATTTAATTGGAATAAGATTGGATTTGTTCCTGGAGTTGGGAATAGCAGCTCTATCCAAAATTATTCTTTTGTAGATAATACGAATGATAAATTCGGGAAGTATGCTTACAGACTGAAACAGATTGACTTTGATGGTTCATTTAAATATTTGAATGAAATTGAATTGGAGATTTTCCCAATTATTTTTTCTCTTCAACAGAATTTCCCTAATCCATTTAATCCATCTACAAAAATAAAATATTCAATACCAACCGCACCTTTAAATTCCTCTCCTTACCAAGGAGAGGGAAATAGGGGGAGGTTAGTTACGTTAAAAGTTTACGACATCCTCGGTAATGAAGTAGCAACCTTAGTGAACCAAGAACAACCTTCAGGAAGTTACGAAGTAGAATTTCCTGATGAAGAGATTGGAAATATCCCATCTCTTCCAAGTGGGGTGTATTTTTATCAGCTCAAAACCGGTGCATTCATTCAAACAAGGAAAATGATTTTAATGAGATAATTAAATTTTGCTTGCTTACAAAATTGATTGTCGGGGCAGATAACTAATCGGATATAAGAGTATCACAACCTTTGAATAATTATTCAAAAACCAATTGACTTTATCAAAAAAAAATACCAAAATAAACCCCATATTAACTATCTTTTTAATAGTTGTGTTTTAATTTAATAAACCATAGGAGGTGCTATGCGGCGAGTTTTACTTTCTGTTTTTTTAATATTCATTTCCTCAAATCTCTTATCACAAAATCAGTGGGATTTAGTTTGGAGAATGGAAAAAATGCCATTTCAGGCACCACAAGAAGCATCGGAAATGGCAATTGTTAAAGCTGGGTTTGATACCGATCAGGATGGCTGGGGTGAATTTTTATGCGCTTATACTGATATGCCAGCAGAAACCGGTAATTATTTATTAATGTACGAAGCAAATGCTGATAACTCCTACGATACTGTTTGGTATTTCAAATATCCAGTCTCTGCAAATTCATTTGCAGGAATTGCAGTTGTCGATATTGATAACAACCACAAAATTGATATTGTTACCACAATGCCTTCTGTTTTTAGTGCCGGTGAGCCTAGTCCTCCTCGGCTTTGGGTATTTGAATGGAATGGTGTAGTTGGCGAAAACAAATACGGAGACTACTCTACCGGAACAATGCAGCCAACAAATTCATGGAACTTTGATTTACCAAATAATATAGATTTTAGACCCTATGGATTAACAATTGAAGATATTGATCATGACGGACAAAATGAACTTATTGCTGGTGTTAGACAAAGTACACGAGGACGTGAAGTTGTAGTAGCTTCTGTTGCTGGAGAACTTTCAGGATTTGGTTCATGGGTAATTGAATACAGCTTTATCAGGACTGCCGGAGGCTCGTTGTATAATACAACTGTTGGTGACTTGGATAATGACGGCAAAAGAGAAATTTATGCATTCATATGGAATCTCTTTACTCTTTACATAATTGAATGTACTGGACCTAATACATATGAGCTAGTAGATTCTCTAAAACAAATTTACTCTGCTGAGGGTATTGATCATGGTGCTCTTGATGCTGTTCGTGTATCTGATGTGAATTTTGATGGTGTAAATGAATTATATATTGCAAGCACTGAATCTCAGAATACTCTTTTCATTGCCACAAATATTAGTGACGTAAGCACTTTATCTAAATCCGACATTAAGGAATTCTATCACATTCCTGTTACCGGAAATCCTGATGCCGGTGAAGGGAAATTTAGAAGTATGTGGGTTGCAGATCCTGACGGCGATGGTAAATTAGATTTAATGATTGGAGGCGAGAGGAATGGACAAATATTTGATTTTGAATATAACGGACAAGGCGACCCGGCTGATTCAACAAGCTGGACAAACCATGTAGCGTTTGATGTTTGGCAATACAGCGGCTTTTCACCCACTGCTCCAAATTCTTTAACTCCTAGATTCTTTTATGGTTCACCAACTTGTCCGCAAGGACCAATTGATGAATTTAACCTTCCTGTATGCGATATGGATCAAGATGGTTTGGCAGAATATGTTTTTGTGAATTATTCAACTAGTTTCAGCGTATGGCCGAATGACGCCTATGTGTGGGTGCTTGAAGTAAAACCTGAAACTGATGTTGATGATGAATTTAACAATTCACCAAATAGTTATGTGTTAAAGCAAAACTATCCCAATCCATTTAACCCGAGTACTAAAATTAAGTGGCAGTCACCTAATGCAGGATGGCAAAGCATTAAAGTATATGATGCAATGGGTGTTGAGGTTGCTACATTAGTTAATGAATACAGACCGGCTGGCACTTATGAAGTTGAATTTTCTGCCAAAGCTGGCTTAGCAAACGGTGTTTATTTCTATAGATTGCAAGCAGGCAATTATACTGAAACGAAGAAGATGATTTTAATGAAATAATTTAAATACTCTTTATTCCCTCTCTTTTGTTTTGATAACTTTAACAAAACAAGGAGAGGGAAATAGAGTGGGCCTAATTAGTATTTATTTTTATGGGGACAATTATGAAAAAAATAGTTCTTCTCTTAGCATTAGTTATTTTTTGGGCTTTAGTAATCTTTCCGCAGCGAAGTCATACCTATCTAAATAGAAATTACATCTCAACCGGATTTTTTAACGACGGAATTTCGGATGTTGATTCGTCGGGATCAAACTCCGGTTTAGTATATCCGAAGTTTAGTGAAAAAAAGGCTGTTTTTATGTCAGGTTTTGTTTGGGGAACAAAGATAGCCGGAGATCCTATTCCGCATGTTGGGGGATCAACATATCGCTCCGGTTTGCAGCCAGGCCGTATTACAAATTCCGGTTTACCTTGGAGAGATTTATTAACTGCCGAATTAAGAATGTTCAGGGTTCGAAGTGATGTTTTTCCTGGCGGTCCAAATATCGATTTAACAGAAGAATCGTTGATTGAAGGAAAATCCCAACAAGAAATCAGAACTCAATATGAAACCGATTGGAATGAATGGCCAACTGAATTTGGAGCACCCTATACTGATAAAGATGGCAATGGAATGTACAACCCTCAAACTGATATTCCGGGTTATCCTGGTGCAGAACAAACTATATGGTATGTTGCGAATGACTTAAATGAATATAATACAGGAAATCTCTACGGCACTTCGCCAATTGGTATGGAAGTTCAAGTTACCATTTGGAACTATCTTGGTTATGAGGCATTAAATCATGTTTATTTTAAACAGTACAAGCTTATAAACAAATCCAACACCAACTTCGATACCACTTATATTTCTATCTGGTCAGATCCTGATCTTGGCGGCTCAGCTGATGACTTCGCGGGGTGTGATTCCACATTAAATTTAGGTTTTGCTTACAATGGCGATGATTATGACGATGAATATGGTTTCACCCCACCGGCTTATGAGGTAAAACTTATTAAAAGTCCCTCCGTAAATTCTGCAACTGATCTTAAAATGACAGCGTTTTATTATTTAGGAAGAGGGGATACTGGTGAACCAATAACACCTGGCGATCCCCAGGGAGCAATAACCTTGTATTATCTAATGCAGGGGAAACTTGGAATGGCAGGTTCATTTTTTATTCATCCTATAACAAATCAGCCAACAACTTACGCACTTAGTGGTGATCCTATCACACAAACCGGTTGGATTGATGGGATGATATCACCCCCTGGTGATCGCCGGATTGGTATTTGTTCTGGACCATTCAATATGGCACCTGGTGATACTCAGGATGTTATAACGATGGTTGTATTAGGTTTAGGCACGGATCGGATCAATTCTTTTAAGTTGATGAAGTACCATTCTGAGTTAGCTTCACAATTATTTAATGGAAACTGTTCAATTCCGCCAAAACTTCCAATTCTTGAAATTGAAGCTGCACAGCAGAATGATAATTTTTTGCTCAATTGGGGAGTTGATACATCTATAATTAATCTTATTGAAAATTTTAATGAGCAGGATTATGAATTCCAAGGTTATAATGTTTATCAATTATCTTCTGATTTAATTTCCGGAACTGCAGAGAGAGTAGCAACGCTTGATAAAATAGACAGCATAACTCTAATTAATGGTTATGTTATGAATCCTCAAACAGGTTTCCCTGAACAGGGTATAGTTTATGCAGGAACAAATTCCGGCATTCAGCATCAGTACTTGGTTACCTCTGATCAAATCAATAATACGTATTTCATACCTGGAAAGAAGTATTATTTTGCTGTTACGGCTTATGCGTACAATTCAAAAATAAAATGTTTACCAAATACGGTTGAGTCGTTAATTAAAATTGCAGAAATAACTTTCACAGATACTGCGATGTGGGCAAACTATGGTAATGTACTTCAAGTAACTCAAATAGCCGGTTCAGGTGATGCGGTAATTAAACCAACAGTGGTTGACCCCTACATGCTGACTAATCATTCCTATAAAATTTTCTTTTCAGAGAATAATGATACACTTGAGTGGAATCTTAGAGATATGACTTTGGACAGTGATATCTTGTTAAACCAAAGAGATTTTTCAGGTGATTATACTTCCCCCATAGTTGATGGACTTCAAATAAAAGTTAACGTTGATGATAGCTTTAAACAATTTTCAGTAGTTTCAAATGCTAACGGACTGATCGTCCCACCACAGCCTGGGGCTTCAAGTTCAGTAGGATTTCCAACTCCTGGAAATGCCAATCCAGTTGCTGGAGTTCAGCAATCAACAAACATTTCTGTATGGCTGATACACACTGCCGATAATGGAGCAAGAGGAAGTTACGATGCATTTATATCTAGAACAACCAGAGATAGGAGTAATTGGTCAAGCATTAGTCCTTATGATTATGAACTGAGATTTACTCAAACCGGCGGCTGGGCTTATGATGCTTTTAATACAGGAACATTATCGTTTCCAGTGCCGTTTGAATTATGGAACATCGGCATAAAAACTCCAAATGATCCAAGTGATGATTACAGGATGATACCATGGTTATACGATGATGATACAAGCGGTACATTTAATATGGGTGCACCAGGAACGAAAACAATTGGAACTTACGATCATTCTGTTTCTCCGGGTGATAATGATCCTTACACTGACTGGATATATTGGGTTAAGCCTGAAAATTCAACTCCCGGTCAAGCCGGCTATCTTGAGTCTGAAGCAAAAATGCAAGCACAAACATACGATGGTGGAAATGACCAGGAAGTAATGGCACGAATGGTATTGGTTTGCTTAAATGGTGGAACGACTCCTCCATATATTGCCGATCTTCCTGAAACAGGGACAATTTTTAGAATTGAAACAACTAAACCCCCTATTGCTGGAATTGATGAATACTTCTTTCATAACTCAGTCCTTTCAGTTAAGCATGATAGGATGCCGATAAAGTATTCGCTATCGCAAAACTTTCCGAACCCATTTAATCCAAGTACCACGATAAGGTTTGAAATACCAAGAGATGGAATTGTAACGCTTAAAGTTTTTAACATTCTTGGAGAAGAAGTAGCAACTTTGCTGAATGAATTTAGAAAAGCAGACAGGTATGAAGTTTTGTTTAATGCTGCTAAGCTGTCAAGTGGTGTTTATATATATCAAATTGAAGCTGGGGATTATATTTATCAGAGGAAAATGATATTGGTGAAGTAACCGCATTTCCTCAAATAAAATATCATTCTAACCTTTTTGTTTTTTCTTATAATGTGATGGTGCTACATTCATTATTTTCTGAAAAACTCTCGAGAAATAGAATGGGTCACTGTAACCAAGTGCAGAAGCAATTTCCTTGATGCGCATATCTGTTAAATCCAAATACTGGCAAGCTTTTTGAATTTTTAATCTGGAAAAATAATCTAATGGCGGGTAGCCAGTTTTATTTTTAAAGATAAAAGAAAAATGAGATGGAGAAACTCCAAATTGCTTAGATATCTCTTGAAGTGAAAAATTATTAGATAAATTATTTTTTAAGTAATCAATAGCCTCATCAATTACGTCATATTTTTTTTCATATAGAAAGTGTTTGAAATGATCAATAAATAAAAAGGAACTTAAGAAATGCCACAAGCACATTGATGAGTACTGAAGATTGTCCAAACTATATCCGTTATCAAGAGTTTGGTAAATTTCTTCAAACAGCTGAAGCCTGTCATCCCTCGTATCAAACTTTACTGGATGCGTTTTATAAATGCCCGAAAGTTTTTTTGATAAATATTCAGCATTTGTTCCTTTAAAATGCAGCCAGTAAATACTCCATGGTGCAGATTCATCCGCTCCATAAGAATGAGGTACATCAGCAGGAAGTATGAAAAAGTTATCAGCCGATACCTCATATTTTTTAGAAGCTAATTTGAACCAACCTTTCCCTCCGACACAAAATATTAAAATAAACTGCTTGCAGCCATTTTTCCTCTCTCTAAAATGATGCTTTGCTCTTGGGTAAAATCCAATATCGGTAATGTGAAGTGGTGCAGTAAGCGGATTACTTTCAAGAATTTGCACTATTGAATGCGGTAAAACAATAGCCTTTTGACCTTCAAATCCATCTTTCTTTTTTATCATTATACAGCTTTAATAAACTTATGTGTGTGGGTTTTAAAATAGTAATATTGTCCATCATAATCCTAAAGATGTCTATTCATTTTACAGTTTTACACAAATAATTTTAATCAAATTTATATTCCGTATTAGAGGGTAAAATGAACTCAACCAAAAATAATCTTTTGTATTTAACCTGGATTGTTATTGTTTCAGCAATGGGAGGTTTGCTCTTTGGATATGATTGGGTAGTTATTGGTGGAGCGAAACCATTTTACGAAGCATATTTTGGTATTACGGAGCTGCCAGTTTTACAAGGGTGGGCAATGAGTGCAGCTTTAATTGGTTGTTTGGCGGGCGCTGCACTATCGGGTGTACTAAGTGATAAATTTGGCAGGAAATATTTATTAATAATTTCTGCAGCACTTTTTCTTTTCACATCAATTGCAACGGGTTTTGCCAATACATTATTCGTTTTTGTTATTGCAAGAATTATGGGTGGAATGGCTATCGGTCTCGCATCCAATCTTTCTCCGATGTACATTGCAGAGGTATCGCCTGCAGAAGTGAGAGGGAAATTTGTATCGATTAATCAGCTAACAATTGTTGTAGGAATTTTAGCAGCACAAATTACTAACTGGATTATTGCTGAGCCGGTTGAATTAGGAATTTCCAACTACGAACTATTAAACTCGTGGAATGGACAAACCGGCTGGAGAATAATGTTTTGGGCATGTTCAATTCCGTCAGCATTGTTTTTTTTGTTTATGTGGTTTGTACCCGAAAGCCCGCGCTGGCTTGCTAAGCGAAGAGGCAGTCACTCTAAAGCCAGAGAAGTACTTATGCGATTAGGAGGTGAAGAATTTGCTGATAGAGAATTAAGGGAAATTGAGAAAACCCTAAGTGATCGTTCTGAAAAAAATAATTTTTCAATTTTATTTCAGCCACAACTTTTAGGAATAACAGTTATTGGAATAGTCTTAGCTGTTTTTCAACAATGGTGCGGTATTAATGTAATTTTTAATTATGCACAAGAAGTGTTTAGTGCAGCTGGTTACAGTGTGTCTGATATGCTCTTTAATATAGTTATAACCGGAAGCGTAAATCTTATTTTCACTTTTGTTGGAATGTTTACTGTTGATAAATACGGCAGAAAAGCCTTAATGCTTCTTGGTGCAGGCGGACTAGCTCTAATATATGCGATCATGGGAATTTTGTATTACTTTCACTTTCAAGGATTTCCTCTACTGATATTGGTAATTTGTGCAATAGCGTGCTACGCTATGTCTCTTGCTCCGGTTACATGGGTAATATTATCAGAGATATTTCCGAATAGGGTTCGTGGCGCTGCTATGTCCATTGCAACATTTGCACTTTGGGCAGCTTGCTTCATTCTAACTTACACATTTCCTCTTCTTAATAAATTATTAAATGCGCATGGTACATTTTTGCTTTATGGAACTATCTGCGTACTTGGATTTTTATTTGTAATGAAAAAGCTGCCGGAAACAAAAGGGAAATCACTTGAGCAAATTGAAACCGAGTTAGTAACTAAATAAAATGGGTAATAATGAAACCAAATGAATCAATTAATGAAGTAAAAGCTTGGGAAGAAGATATTGTAATTCCAACCTACAAAGTTGGACAACCTGAAAAGAATCCAATCTTTTGCGAAAGACGGGTTTACCAAGGAAGCAGCGGTGTTGTATATCCGAATCCAGTTATTGAAAAAATATTTAATGAAAAAGTAGATAAAATCTATCACGCTTGCTTTTTGGAAAATGAATATTTGAAAATCATGGTCTTACCAGAACTTGGCGGACGTGTTCAAATGGCATACGACAAATTGAAGCAGCGTCATTTTATTTATTATAATGAGGTTATCAAGCCTGCATTAGTTGGGCTGGCCGGTCCTTGGATTTCTGGAGGCATTGAATTTAATTGGCCTCAGCATCATCGCCCAAGTACATTCGAACCAATTGATTTTAAGCTTGAAAACAATCTTGATGGAAGCAAAACAATTTGGTGTAATGAAATTGAAAGAATGTTTCGCACAAAGGGTTCTATTGGTTTTACACTTTATCCAGGCAAAGCATATCTTGAATTAAAAGTTAAACTCTACAATCGAACACCATTTCCGCAAACGTTTTTATGGTGGGCTAACCCTGCCGTGCATGTTAATGAGCACTACCAGTCTGTCTTTCCGCCTGATGTAAATGCTGTGTTCGATCACGGAAAAAGGGATGTTTGCTCATTCCCTATTGCGAAAGGTAAATATTATAAGGTGGATTATTCAGCAGGGGTTGATATATCTCGTTATAAAAATATTCCGGTGCCTACTTCCTTTATGGCTGTAAATTCTAAGTATGATTTTATTGGTGGTTATGAACATGATACAAATGGTGGTGTTTTGCATGTTGCCGATCACCATATTTCACCAGGCAAAAAACAGTGGACCTGGGGATATGGTGATTTTGGAAAAGCATGGGACAGAAATCTTACCGATGCTAATGGACCCTACATTGAAATTATGTGTGGAGTTTTTACTGATAATCAACCGGATTTTTCCTGGTTAATGCCTTACGAAGAAAAAAGTTTTACCCAATATTTTTTGCCTTATAGAGATATTGGTATTGTGAAGAACGCAACTAAAGAAGCTTTGATTAACTTTGAAATTGAAAAGAATAAGTTAACTGTTAAAGCTTACACCACGAGTGTTTATAGAAATGCAAGAATTGAAATACTTAACGCTGGGAAAATTATATTTAATGAGAAATATGATCTATCACCTAATCTGTCCGTTGTAAAATCTATACAACTGGAAGATGAATTTCACTATGATAATATTGAAATAAAAATATTCGATGAAAACGGAAATATTTTAGTTAGTGGAGTACAACAGAAATGCGAAAATCAAAAGCTGCCAGAACCTGCTAAAGCTGCAAAATTGCCTAATGAGATTTTACAAAACGAACAGTTATTTCTTACTGGACTTCATCTCGAACAATACCGCCATGCAACTTACGATCCAATTTATTATTACTTGGAAGCTCTTGCACGGGATGCAGGTGATGTTCGTAATAATAATGCTATGGGTTTGTGGCTGCTTAGAAGAGGACAATTTTATAAATCTGAACAGTATTTTAGAAAAGCTATTGAAACCCTAACTGAAAGGAATCCAAATCCATACGATGGGGAACCTTTTTACAATTTAGGGGTTTCGTTGATGTTTCAAGATAAACTTGATGATTCATACGATTCATTTTACAAAGCAATTTGGAATGCTGCATGGCAGGATGCCGGTTATTTTTCTTTAACACAACTAGATATTAGAAAGGGAGATTTTGCTAATGCATTAGACCATATTGACTGCTCCTTAATCCGTAACTGGCACAATCAAAAATCTCGTCATCTTAAAGCTGTAATTCTCCGAAAATTAGGAAAAACCTCAGAAGCATTAGAATGGATCGAGGATTCACTAGCAATTGATAACTTTAATATTGGCTGTTTGTATGAGAAATATTTATTGCTAAAAGCTGTATTAAAAACTGAGAACGCTAACGATGTTCTAACTGAAGTAAAAAAGTTAATGAGAAACTGGGTTCATAACTATATTGAGTATGCATTAGATTACTCTAATGCGGGGCTTTATGGTGAGGCAATTCAATTGCTATCAGAAATGATTTCTAATTCAGAAAAAGCCTATCCGATGGTTTATTATTTCCTTGGATATTTTGAATCTCGCTCTGGGAATAAAAAAAATGCACTTGAGTATTACCTGAAAGCTGAAATGCAAAGTTCTGATTATTGTTTCCCAAATCGGATAGAGGAGATTTTAGCCTTAACTGATGCCCTTAATCTAAATCCTAAAGATAGTAAGGCTCTCTATTACCTCGGTAATTTCTGGTATGCAAATCGACAATATGATGATGCATTGGTGTGCTGGGAGAAATCCACTAAACTTAATAGCACATTTCCAACTGTATGGAGGAATCTAGCTCAACTATATTTTAATAAATTGAAGAACTTAGAAAAAGCTCGCTTTGCGTTAGAGAAAGCATTTGAACTTAATCCTTATGATGCTAGGGTTTTAATGGAACTTGATCAGTTATTTAAAATAGTGAATGAATCGTTGTACAATCGGGAGACGTTACTCGAAAAAAACATAAAGCTGGTTGAAGAGCGCGATGATCTTTATGTGGAATATTTAACCATTTTAAATTGCTTAAAAAAATATAATAAGGTGTGTCAATTAATTTCTCAAAGAAGATTTAATCCATGGGAAGGGGGGGAAGGTAAGGTATCTAAACAATTCTTAGTTTGCTGTATTGAATCGGCTAAAAAGCAAATCATAGATGGAAACTATTCAACTGCCCTGGAGCTTTTGGCGAAAACAGAAAACTATCCGCACAATTTAGGTGAAGGTAAGTTATTTGGGATTAAGGAGAATGATGTAGATTTTTTGAAAGGTATAATTCACCAGGAGTTAGGAAATCTCTCAGAAGCCATTTTATTTTATAATAAAGCTGCAGCAGGAGGCGAAGAACTTGCGCAAGCTATCTTTTATAATGATCCGCAGCCTGATACAATATTTTACACCGGATTAGCCTGGAAAAAACTTGGCGATTTAGATAAAGCTGATTCTGTGTTCAATCGATTTATAAGTTTTGGTACCGAACATATGAATGACAAAATAAGAATTGATTATTTTGCTGTTTCTTTACCGGACCTGTTAGTATTCGATCAAAACTTAGATCTCAAAAACCAAGTACACTGTTTGTATCTAATTGGATTGGGTTATTTAGGACTTGAAAGTTATGATCTGGCAATTGACTATTTTAATAAGGTATTTTCCTTAGATTGTAGTCATCAAGGAGCGATAATTCACTTGGACATGATTAAATTATTAAAAAGTATTTTCCGTAATTAATGCTATAGTTTATATTATTTTGTTGGGAAAAGTTCACATAGCTCACTTAAATTTCTAACAATATAATCCGGTTCATAACTGCGAATCACATCTTCACTCCGATATCCAAAAGTGACTGCGCACGATCGGACTTTTGCGTTCTTACCACATATAATGTCAAGTTCGGTGTCACCTACTATCAATGAATATTCGGGGCTAACATTAACTTCATCACAAATCATTAATAAAGGTTCTGGCGATGGTTTATGCGCAATTCCATTTCTTCTTCCCATTATAACATTAAAATATTTTGAGATGTTAAAGTGAGCCAATATTTTTTCAGCTTGATCCTGAGCTTTTGTTGTTAGGAGAGAAATAATAAAACCTTTTTTACTAAGGTATTCGAGTGTCTTTTCTGTATTGGGATATAACTGCGAATCGTTTATAAATGAAAAATAGTTCTTTTTGTAAACTTGAATAAATTCTTCAAAGTCTGTTACCCGGATATTCATATCTTCAAAGATATCTACGAAATGCATCCCAATTTTATCTTTGAAGATTGTTTCATCAAGATCATTCTGAATATTTAAGTCATTAAGTGATTTAATGGTTGAATTGAAAATTGTTTTATGAGAATCGACTAGAGTCCCGTCTAGATCGAAACAGATGTGATTAATATTTTTGATCATAATGAAGAATAGTTTGACTTTTCTAAAAATTATTTAAATTTAATCATTGGAAATATATCGCCATTCGAATGATTGTCTGAGAATTTAGGAAGGTAATTCATCTGGGAACCTGTAAGTACTGTATAACAGATTAAACTTTCCCGATCTTATTACCTATTTGCTTCTTTTTCGGAAAAACACATATAAATTTATCGAAAAATAAGCATTATAGTTCCCTTATTGTGGTATGATTTTTATATTTAATAAATCACATCAATAAACAAACAATAGGAGTATCTGCATGAAAAAGGGTTACAAAGCATTTTTCGTTTTCTTTATATTTGTTTTTCTGGGCTTGAAAATGGAAGTTTTTGCACAGGAATTTCCTGTTATGTACTTCTGTGAAAAGTACGGTAAAAATGGAGAGGTTGGCATTAGCGATAGGTTTACCGTAGGTTATATAACGGTAGTGGTAAAATCGGATTATAAGCTGAACTTAAGAAGTGTTCACATTCAATTTGATAAGTATGATTGCAGGAAGGATAAATTTGAATTCTATAAGAAGTTCGATTACACATTGGAACCTGATATGAAGTACGTTTACTTCTCTAAGAATGATGAAAGTGATATGAGCTTTGATGAGCCGGGATTTTATCGTGTGTTCCTTCTTGATGATGCAGATGAAACAGTTGCCAGTGCAATTGTTGAAATTATAGACAAATAAGTTCCTAATTATTAGCCTTAAAACTTTTAACCCAGTTTTACGTGATTAACTTATCATTGCAAAACTGGGTTTATTTTACCTCTAAAGAATTCCCCTTCTTTTAATAAATTTGCACATCACAAAACTAAACTAAGTAATGCCAAAATTATATGATGTACTAATCGTTGGTGCGGGACCCATTGGAATCTCCTGCGGTATTGAAGCTGTTAAAAATAAAATTTCTCATTGCATTATTGAAAAAGGTTGCTTGGTTAATTCAATTTTTAATTATCCAACTAACATGACTTTTTTCTCAACCTCCGATCGGTTGGAAATTGGAGATGTTCCTTTTGTTTCCCACAGCGATAAACCAACCCGGCGTGAAGCCCTTGAATATTTTAGGCGCGTTACTAATTCGTGGAAATTGAATGTAAACACTTTTGAAACTGTAAATAAAATTGAAAGACACGATGGACTATTT
Source organism: Ignavibacteriaceae bacterium (assembly GCA_013388515.1). Taxonomy (GTDB): domain Bacteria; phylum Bacteroidota; class Ignavibacteria; order Ignavibacteriales; family Ignavibacteriaceae; genus XYD12-FULL-36-8. The sequence continues at coordinate 22,299 of JACAFC010000253.1, forward strand.
ACGGTAACAACAAACAAGCAAAAGTACCTGGTTAAATTTGTAATAATAGCAACAGGTTATTACGATAATCCAAACTTGCTCAATGTTCCAGGCGAAGAATTACCTAAGGTAAAACATTATTTTGATGAAGCACATCCGTATGTGTATAAAAATGTGTTGGTAGTTGGAGGCGGCAATTCGGCTGTTGATGTTGCACTTGAGACTTTTAGAAAAGGTTCGGAAGTTACGATGGTGGTTAAAGAAAAGAGTTTAAAAGAGGGAGTAAAGTATTGGGTTCGGCCGGATATTGAGAACAGAATTAAGGAAGGTACTATAAAAGCTTTTTTCAAATCCGAAATTTTGAAAATTGAAGAAGAAAATGTTGAGATTAAAACGCCCGATGAAATCATATCACTCCCAAATGATTTTGTTTTTGCAATGACAGGGTATCACTCCGATTTTAATTTATTAAAAAGCTTTGGAGTTAGTTTAACAAATGATGACCAAATGATTCCAATTTATAACGCGGATACCTTAGAAAGTAATATTAAAAATCTTTTTCTTGCCGGGGTTGTTTTGTGCGGAATGGAAACTTCAAAATGGTTTATCGAAAATTCCCGCGACCACGCTTTAAAAATATTTGAGGTAATTAAGAAACGCTGAAATAAATTCAAACTAATGTTTGGTATAACTGGAAATGTCACTCTGAACTTGCTTAGCTGCTTCAAGCAGGTCGAAGTATAACCCCCGTTTATTTCTGTCAGATTTTGGTATATCTTGTCTTGGCAGGCAAGCTCAATCTGGCAATTCAACTTCACTAAATATTATTAGGCTATCGTATTTAAATTTATCTTCTCATTTCATTGAATACCATTTCCATTAGAGTTATTTTTGATTCAGAAAATTCAATGAATCTTAAAACAAATGGAGAAATAATATGTTATCTAAAATCAAAGAGCTCTTAGGAAGCGAAGCTGATTCGCTTCTTTCATACAAAGCAAAATTTCCTAAAGAACAGCTTACTTTGCCAGGACCGGATTTTGTGGATAGAGTGTTTTTATATTCCAATCGTAATATTAATGTTTTGAAAAATCTTGAGTGGATTAATCAAACCGGAAGATTAGCTGGAACCGGTTATGTTTCAATTCTTCCTGTTGACCAAGGAATTGAACATTCGGGAGGGGCTTCCTTCGCACCAAATCCAATTTATTTCGATCCTGAAAATATTGTAAAGCTTGCAATTGAAGGCGGCTGCAATGCAGTTGCTTCCACTGTTGGTGTACTTGGAGCGGTTTCAAGAAAATATGCTCACAAAATTCCTTTTGTTGTAAAGCTAAATCATAACGAACTGTTAACTTATCCCAATAAGTTCGATCAAATTATGTTTGCAGGTGTAAGACAATCTTACGATTTAGGTGCAGCAGCAGTTGGTGCAACAATTTATTTTGGTTCAGAAGAAAGTGCTCGACAAATAGTTGAAGTAAGTGAAGCTTTTCAGTATGCACATGAATTAGGAATGGCTACAATTCTTTGGTGCTACCTTAGAAACCCGGCATTTAAGACTAAAGAAAAAGACTATCATGTTGCTGCTGATCTAACCGGACAAGCAAATCACCTTGGTGTTACTATTGAAGCTGATATTATCAAACAAAAGCTTCCAGAAAATAATGGCGGCTATGATGCAGTTAAATTTGGTAAAACCCATAAAAAAGTTTATTCCGAGTTAAGCTCAGATCATCCAATCGATTTAACACGTTACCAGGTAATTAATAATTACATGGGAAGAATTGGCTTGATTAACAGCGGCGGGGCTTCAGGTGAAAATGATTTTGGTGAAGCAGCAAAAACTGCGGTAATAAATAAGAGAGCAGGCGGCATGGGTTTAATATCGGGTAGAAAAGCTTTCCAACGTCCAATGAAGGAAGGTGTTCAACTATTGAATACCATTCAAGATGTTTATTTGGAAAAAGAAATTACAGTAGCATAATTACCTAAAGAGATGACATCTTTCTAAACGGCCATCCTTATATGAAAAGATGTCATCTCTAGTTTAAAGTGTTAGCAAATACTCCGCGATCTTACCTAAATCTTTCACATCAATATTATTATACGAAGGCATCATTACATTAGGGTACTTCTCTTTGTAATCCTTAAATCTATCGGAGCTCATAAAGGAGTTTGGATTTCGGAGATAATTTATTAGCTGATCTCTAGTCCAAAATTCTTTAACACCAATTAAGCTTGGACCCTTAACAGTACCTGTCAAATTACTCCCATGGCAATTATAGCAGCCTACACGTGCAACTAAATCTTTGCCTGAAATATTTTCGGATGAAATGTTCGATTGAGGAACTGTATTCATACCTATTTTTGAATCCTGAAGTTCTTCCTGTTTAGTTGCACGCTGCAACAAAAACAATAGTATAAACAATACTAAAAAAGCTGCTACCCAGATTTGAGGTTTTGTCATTGGTTATTTTCGATTAGTTAAAAAAATTTACTCGATTTCAAATGAAGCAGTTACGACAGCAGTAATTTCTTTTTCAATTGAGCTTAAATCGTTTACTCCATAATCCGAAATTTGATTTGATAATCTTGGAGTAATCTGAATTACTCCCATCCTTGCACTCCGCATTGGGCCTAATTCTCTTCCTGTTGATAACGCAATTCTTGATGCTCTATTCATTGCGTCTTTTGCTGCTTCGGCTTGTATTTCAATTTTTACATCGGCAATTTTTGTGTAATGATATTCTGGTTGCTCAACACTAAAACTTACTCCCTTTTCGATCAAGGAAGGTATTTCAAGTGAGATGTTTTTTATTTTGTTTACATCCGTAGATTTTATTTCAATCCGCTGGCTGTAATTGTAAGCCCTCACCTTATTAGTTTGGTAGCCTGCCGAACTAACTTCATAAATGGGATAGCTGTTCATAGTAAATAATTCAACTTCCTTTTCTGGAAATCCATTTGAAGAAAGATAGGATATTAAAATTGGTTTTTGTCTCTTTAACTCTTGATATGCTATCTCCGCTGTTGGAGCTTCAACACTTATTAAACCTCTTAATATTCCAAAATCCGATATAATATCCTTTTTTGCTGAGCCTGTTACTGTAATTGTTTGATTAGAGCTGTAGTTGGATTTCCAAGCAGTTACGAAAATTATCGAACAGATTATTAAGGAAATACCTATTACCAAAAATGGGAGAAAGTTATTGTTTTTGATTTCCATTTGTTAAGTCTACCTTTTATTTCTGATAGCTCAAAGTTATCAAAATGCTTTTTGATTACAAAAATGATTTTACTCTGGTGTGCCGTTGCAACTTTTTTCTTCACATCCACTTATATATCTTGTAATAACAGCGAACTTATTTATTCATAGGTATTATGAATTTTAGATGACAAAACCCAATAGACTTATTAATGAGCAAAGCCCATACTTGCTTCAGCATGCGTATAATCCGGTAGAATGGTATCCGTGGTGTGACGAAGCATTTGAAAAAGCACGAAACGAAAATAAACCAATTTTCCTCTCGATTGGATATTCAACATGTCATTGGTGCCATGTTATGGAACAAGAATCTTTTGAGGATACTGACATTGCAAAATTGTTGAACCAAACGTTTGTCTCAATCAAAGTGGATAGGGAAGAGAGACCAGACATTGATGGAGTCTATATGACGGTTTGCCAGATGCTTGCTGGCAGCGGAGGTTGGCCTATGACAATAGTGATGACTCCTGATAAAAAACCATTCTTTGCAGGAACTTACTTTCCTAAGCATAATCGGCATGGACGAATTGGTATGTTGGAGCTTATCCCAAAATTAGATGAATTGTGGAAGATAAAACAAAATGATATCATTAAATCAGCGGAGGAAATCTCAGAGAATCTACAAACTCTTTCTCATTCACATATGGCGGTATTGCTTACTCCCGAAATTTTTAAGAAAGCATATAATGAACTTTCAAGCCGATTTGATAGGCTTAATGGCGGATTTGGCACTTCACCAAAATTCCCAACTCCGCATGTTTTAACTTTTCTGCTAAGGTACTGGAAGAAATACAAAGATGAAAATGCGTTGCATATGGTAGAAAAAACACTTACTCAAATGCGTTTGGGTGGAATTTATGACCAGATTGGTTTTGGTTTTCATCGATACTCAACTGATAAAATTTGGTTAGTTCCTCATTTCGAAAAAATGCTGTATGATCAAGCTCTTCTTACCATTGCGTATTTGGATGTGTATCAAGCAACTAAAAACGATTTTTATAAACAGACAGCCATAGAAATTTTGGAATATGTAAGAAGAGTTATGATGTCGCCAAATGGTACTTTTTTTTCTGCTGAAGATGCTGATAGTGAGAATCAGGAAGGCAAATTCTATTTATGGACGCTTGATGAAATAAAAGAAACTCTTGGAAAAGATGCTGAGTTGGTTATTGATTATTTCAATGCTGAAAGTGGAGGTAATTGGATTGATCCTGTGCATGGTAACAATACCAATACAAATATTCTTCATATCAAAAAAAATATAAATGAAATAGCTGAAATTTATGCGTTGAGTATTGAAGAATTAGATTTCAAACTAAATGCAGCTGTAAATAAATTGTATGTAAAACGCGGAGATAGAATTCATCCATTCAAAGATGATAAAATACTTACCGATTGGAACAGTTTGATGATCTCCGCTTTTCTAAAAGCAGCTCAGGTTTTAGGCGATGAAAAGTATACTTCAATAGCAATAAATGCTTTGAATTTCATCTTGACAAAGATGACCGATTCTGAAGGAAAACTAATGCACAGATATAGAAACGGAAATTCTGCAATATCGGGTACACTTGACGATTATGCTTTTTTTATTTCTGCTTTAATTGATATGTACGAAACAACATCCGAAATTTCATGGTTAGTAAAAGCAATGAAATATCACGAATTGCAAATGGAGTATTTTTGGGATAAAGTTAATGGCGGTTTTTTCTTTACTGCTGCTTACAGCGAAGAATTAATTTTTAGGCAAAAAGAAATTTATGATGGTGCGATTCCGTCTGGAAATTCTGTTTCACTAATCAACCTGCTGCGTATGTACCATCTTACTGGGAATCCAGATTTTGGCATAAAAGCAGATGAATTAATAAAAGCATTTTCAAAATTGGTGAGCCAACAACCGTCTTCATTTACTTACTTACTTTCAGGATTAGATTTTTATTTCGGTCCCGTAAAAGAAATACTGATTATTGGAGCTGATGAAACTTCTAGGGAAAAATTTATTAAAATAATTAATGGAATTTTTCTTCCCAACAAAGTAGTCCTCTGTAAAAACAAATCTAACTCAGTTCAATTGGAGGAGATTGCTAAATATACTTCAACTTATCCAATAGAGGGAGATAAAACTTCTATTTACATATGTGAGGATTTTATGTGTAAACTTCCAATACACACTTTAGAGGAATTGATTAAAACCATAGCGGCTAGTGATTAGTTTAATTAAATATATTTTAAAAAATATTTGTTTTTTTTGATTGTATGAATGTAAATTACGATAAGGAAATTATTCAGTTACCCTAACAAGACCTAAATGCAAGAGAATAAACTCATAAAAGCATTAGTACTGAATGCACAACTTGGAAACAACTCCGCTTTTGAGCAGTTATACCAAATGACTGTTCCTCAGATTTATATTCTTACCGTTAGACTTTCTGGGGGTTTAACTCTGGCAGGCACCCTCACCAAAAAAACTTATGTAAATGCCTGGCAAAAAATTTCGCAGAAAGATGAGAAAACCACTTTTTTAAACTGGCTAAAAATTATTGCTGCCTCCACAGTTTTAGAAGAAATGGGCAGAAATACTCTGGAAAAAATCAGTAGCGAGAATGATCCTCAAACAAAAGAAAATGAGGAAGTTTTTTTTAATCAGCAGCCGCTTGAGAAAGCAATTCGTGCATTAGAATTTGTTGATAGATTTGTATTAATCCTGCATGATCTCGAGAATCTTTCATTTGAGATTATAAATAAAATTACATCACTTTCAATTAACGATTTGAGATCTAAACTAATGAGATCTCGTGAAAATCTAATGATTATTGTTGAAGAATGACTCACGATAAGGTTAAAAATATACTTAACGATTACTTCGATGAGAACCTAGATATCGAAGTTGATATTGAAACCCAAAATCATATTAGTGAGTGTGCTGACTGCAGTCAGTATTTATATTCACTTCAAGATCTTATGAACAAAGTTGAGAAACTGCCGCGCAGCTTAAAACCTCACGTGGATTATTGGCAGGATATTTTTCATGAAATGAGCAGCATCAAAACTGATGCTTTAAAGCAGCAAGAGGAAATTCAACTTAAAGAAGCTGGACAGCAAATCAAGCAGGATGATACTGACGATTTTGTGATTGAGCAAAAGAAAATTGAGGCAGAGGATTTATTAAACTGGGAGAAAAAGAAAGTTGAATATTTAACCAAGCTAAAAACACCGCAAGTCAGAAATACACTCATCGGGGTTTTATCTGCGTGCCTTATTTTTTTCTTATACATCACTTTTTTCCTAAAAGGACCATCCTGGGAAGTTAAAAAATTTCAAGTTAGTGGAAGCACACATGAAATTTTAGGTGAACTTCCTGATGATGGTATTATTAAATCTGATGCTATTACAAGGTTTGAAATACATACTCCAAGTACAGGTGTTTTAACTATTGCTCCTAATTCCAGAATTCAAAAATTACAAACTGATAAGGTGCAATTATATGCCGGAGCACTTACTGCAAATAAAGAAAATGCAACCAAACCATTAACCATAGTGGTTCCTAGTGCTGAAATAAAAGATTTTTTTGTGGGTGGACACTATAGAGCTGTAGTAGATGATAATAATATTACTTCAATAAATGTGAGCGATGGATGGGTATCAATCATCTTTAATGATATAGAAACGATTGTTTTGTCTAATCACACTTGTAAAATTCATCCGGATTCAGGAATGGGACTACCGTACTTAAATACATCTTCTACTGTATTTATAGACGCAGTAAATAATTATTGCTTTCAAAATCCGAATAATGAAGAAGCGTTGATTGCAGTTTTAACTAAAGCAGAAAAAAGCAACGTTTTAACATTGTGGAATTTATTGAAAAGAGTGTCCCGTAAACAACGCGACATGGTAATTTACACTATGTTTGGATTGTTGGGTGATCCTCCAATCGGGGTAACCGATGAAGGACTAAGATCATTAAATCCTGAAATGATGCAAAAATTAATTGAGGAAATTGAGCCGGAGATATAATTAATAATTTTTCTCAAAGCAGAAACCCAGTTACTAAGAAATCGAAATTTGATCTTTTAGAAACTGGGTTTGTTTTTATCTCTTAGGTCTGTAAAGATGAGTACTCTGCCCAAAAAACACTTCTGCAGCTTCCATTAATGTTTCTGATAATGTTGGATGTGGGTGAATCGTTAACTTTAAATCAGTTAGGTTAGCTCCCATTTCAATAGCTAAAACACCTTCAGCAATCAGCTCACCGGCTCCGGGTCCGCAAATGCCAATTCCCAAAATTCTCTGAGTTTCAGGTTCAACAAGAATTTTTGTTACTCCATCCATTCTTCCTAAAGTGGTTGCTCGACCTGAAGCCGACCATGGAAACTTTGCAGTTTCATACTTTATTTCTTTTTCGCGCGCCTGAGTTTCAGTTAAACCCGCCCATGCAATTTCCGGATCGGTGAAAACTACTGCTGGAATTGCTTTTGGCTCAAATGCAGCTTTATGTCCTGCAATTGCTTCAACTGCAACTCTGCCTTCATGAGAAGCTTTATGTGCTAACATCGGTTCGCCAACAATATCACCAATTGCATAAATGTTTGGATCATCAGTTTGCAGTTGTTCGTTAACAATTATCCATCCGCGTTGATTTACTCTTACTTTAGTGTTCTCTAAACCTAATCCGGTTGTATCGGGTTTTCTGCCAATGGACATTAGAACGTAATCATAATTTTGTTCTGCAATTTCTCCGCTCATGTTTTGGATTTTAACTTGTAATCCATCACTAACATCTTTCATCTCCACAACTTTTGATTCGAGCATAATTTTGTTAAAACTTTTTTCCAATCGCTTTGATAAATGAATTACTAAATCACGATCAGCACCAGGAAGCAAACCCGGCATCATCTCAACAACCGATACTTTAGTTCCTAATGCAGAATAAACAGAACCAAGTTCGAGACCGATATAACCACCGCCAACCACAAGTAAAGATTTAGGAATTGCCGGTAAGTCCAATGCTGTTGAGGAATTCAAAATTCTCTTGCTGGTGATTTCTAAAGATGGAATGGTGGCTATTCTTGAACCCGTTGCAATTATAATTTTATCAAACGAAAGAATTTCTTCACCACTTTCTTTTTGAACTTTTATTGTTGAAGAATTAACAAAGCTTGCAGTGCCTTGCACATAATTAATTTTTCTTTGTTTGCTTAACTGTCCTAATCCTCCGGTTAATTTTGAAACTACACTGCTTTTCCAACTTCTTAACTTTTCAAGATTAATTTTTGGTTCAGAGAAATCGATACCCCATTCTTTTGCTTCGTGAGTTTCGTTAATCAGTTTTGCAACATGAAGTAACGCTTTAGATGGGATACATCCGCGGTAAAGACAAACGCCGCCGGGATTTTTTTCTTTATCTATTAAAGTAACATTCATTCCCAGATCGGCTGCAAGAAAAGCCGCAGCGTAACCGCCGGGTCCCGCACCAAGTACTGCTAAATTTATTTTATTTTCAGACATTAATATTTCCTAACATTTATCAAAGATAAATTGCTAAACTGTTAAATTGTCAAATTGTTAAAATCTCAGAACAACAATTTAACAATGCAGCAATTAGACAATTTAACAATTAAACGAGCAGCTTCATCGGCTGCTCAAGCGCTTCGCAAACCCATCGTAAAAACCGTGCTGCATCTGCACCATCAATTATTCTGTGATCGTAAGAGAGAGATAATGGTACAATCATTCTTGGTTCAAACTTTCCATCTTTGTAAACTGGTTTGTAGCTTCCGCGTGAAACTCCAAGTATTGCTACTTCCGGGGAATTTACAATTGGAGTAAATGATGTTCCGCCAATTCCGCCAAGATTCGTGATTGTGAAACATCCGCCTTGCAATTCATCTAACGAAATTTTTTTATTTCTTGCTTTTTCCGATAGCTGAGCAAGCTCAACTGAAAGCTGAGTTAAATTTTTTTGATCAACATTTTTAATTACTGGAACAATCAAACCAAACTCAGTATCAACAGCAACGCCGATGTTAAAGTAATTTTTATAAATAATTTCCTTCTTCTCCATATCTATACTGCTGTTGAATTGAGGAAAAGTCTTTAATGCCGAAGCACAGATCTTTAAAAGAAAAGAAGTAATTGTAAGCTTACCGCCTTCTTTTTCTACTTTAGGATTGAATGCTTTTCGTGTCATTTCCAGAATCGTAATATCAGCTTGATCGAATTGTGTAACATGTGGAATTGCTGCCCAAGCATAACTTAAATGTTCAGCAGTTTTAATTCTTATGTTGCTCATTGGTTTAATGTCAGTTGAGCCGAATTTTGAAAAGTCGGGAAGTTTCTCTGCTTTAATGCCAATGCCAAGTCCCATTCCAGACTTTCTTTGCTCATTCAGTTTTTTAGCATAAGCTTTAACATCATCCATTGAAATTCTGCCGGAAGGTCCGCTTCCTGGAACTTCGTTAATATCAATTCCAATTTCACGTGCAATTCTTCTTACAGAAGGTGCAGCGGGAGCTGAACCCTTTATAATTGGCGGCTGATGAAAGCTTTTATCGATTACTTGAGCCGGTGATTCCACATTTTGAGTGTGTTCTGTTTTAATTGCGGGTGTTTCAGCAATTTCTTTTTTAGGAGTTTCGATTTTAGCTTCAACTTTTTGTTCGATTTTATTGTCGCCGAATATTTTTATCCTTATTAGCGCTTCGCCTACTTTTGCTTTAGTTCCTGGAGTAATTAAAACTTCGGCTACTTTACCGGAATAAGTTGATGGAACTTCTACTGTTGCTTTGTCAGTTTCTATTTCAATTATTGCTTGATCCTTTTCAATTGCATCGCCAGTTTTAACAAGTACGGCAACTACATCTGCAGATTCAATATTTTCTCCAAGTTCAGGCATTTTAATTTCAACAATTGCAGATTCATGCTGTACTGCAGTTGGTGGTTGTGATGCTTCTCTTACAGGTTCTTCTTTTTGTTTTGTGGTTCCAACAGTTTCAGGTTGCTGTTTTTTAACTTCAACTTTTTCTTGTTGTGAAGTTGAATCTTCAAGTAACAACACAGTTTGTCCGACTTTTATTTTATCACCAGCTTTAATTAAAATTTTGCTGATTACTCCTTCGTCAGTAGAGGGCACTTCAATTGTCGCTTTATCAGTTTCAATTTCAAATAATGCTTGGTCTTTTTGAACTTGGTCGCCCTCTTTTACCAAAACCGAAACAACATCGGCTGATTCAATATTCTCACCAAGTTCAGGTAATTTAATTTCTATTGCCATTTTTAACCTTGAAAATTCTTAATCTTGTAAAAGCTTTGTGTCTTTGTGGTGTTTACTTTCGTTAAGAAATTTATCTGCCACTAAGACTCTAAATCTCTAAGAAGCACAAATAATAAATTCCTTTTGATTCAACCTCACTGTTACGAACGCATCGGATTTTTTTTCTTCGGGTTTATTCCCAATTTTTTAATTGCTTTATCCAAATCTGCAGATTTTAGTTTACCATCTTTTGCTAAACCATTTAATGCAGCTAACACAATATGCTTTGCGTCCACTTCAAAGAAATCTCTGAGAGCAGCTCTGCTTTCACTTCTCCCAAAGCCGTCTGTTCCCAGTGAATAGAGAGTGCGTGGAAACCATTTAGCAATTGAATCAGGTAATGCTTTAACATAATCTGATGAAGCAACAAACACACCATCTTCCTTTTCTAACATTTTGGAGATGTAAGATACTTTCTGGTTTTCATTCGGATGAAGCATATTCCATCGTTCAACCTCCAATGCATCTTTCCTTAATTCTTTGTAACTAGTAATGCTCCATACATCAGCAGCGACTTTGTAATCTTCTTCAAGAATTGCGGCTGCTTTCAAAACTTCATTTATAATTGTTCCGCTGCCAAACAAATGCGCTTTCAACTTTGCATTCTTTTTATCGGATGCTTTGAACTTGTACATGCCTTTCACAATTCCTTCTTTTACATTACCAGGCATTTCGGGCATTGGATAGTTTTCATTCATAACTGTGATATAGTAGAACACATCTTCCTTATCTTCATACATTCTTTTTATTCCATCGCGAATGATTACTGCTAGTTCATATGCAAACGCAGGGTCATAAGCAATAAGATTTGGAACTGAATATGCGAGCAAATGGCTATGCCCATCCTGATGCTGAAGACCTTCTCCATTTAAAGTTGTTCTGCCGGCAGTGCCGCCAAGCAAAAATCCTTTAGCTCTTATATCACCAGCAGCCCAAACAGAGTCACCAATTCTTTGCATACCAAACATCGAATAGTAAATGAAAAATGGAATCATATTAATACCATGTGTTGCATATGCGGTGCCTGCAGCTATGAACGATGAAATTGATCCGGCTTCTGTAATACCTTCTTCAAGAATTTGTCCATTCTTAGCTTCTTTATAATAAAGCAAACTGTCTCTATCAACCGGTTCATAAAGCTGACCGACGTGCGAATAGATTCCAACTTGCCTAAATAAAGACTCCATTCCAAAAGTTCTCGCTTCATCTGGAACAATTGGAACAATGTACTTTCCAATTTCTTTATCTTTCAAAAGCTTTGCAAGAATCCTAACGAACACCATTGTTGTGGAAACTTCTCTTCCTTCAGTTCCTTTGTAAAATTCCTCAAAGATTTCTTCAGGTGGAGTTTTAATTGGACGAACATCACCCTTTCGCGACGGCACGAATCCGCCAAGTTCTTTTCTTCGTGCTAAAAGATATTTCATCTCCGCACTGTCTTCTGAAGGTCTAAAGAAAGGAGCATTTGCAATATCATCATCTGATATTGGAATTCCGAAACGGCTGCGGAATTCTTTCATTTCATCTTCGTTCAATTTTTTCTGCTGGTGAGTAATATTTTTACCTTCACCGCTTTCACCTAAGCCATAACCTTTAATTGTCTTAGCAAGAATAACAGTTGGTTGTCCGACATGTGTGGTTGCTGCTTTAAAAGCTGCAAAAACTTTTTCCGGGTCATGACCGCCGCGTTTCATTTTTTGCAGCTGTTCATCAGTCATTTTCTCAACCATCTTTAACACATCAGGATCTTTACCAAAAAAATGATTTCTGATATACTCCCCAGATTCAACTGAATATTTCTGATACTCGCCATCGACAACTTCACTCATTCGCTTTACAAGTTTACCTTCAACATCTTTGTCGAGAAGCGGATCCCAATCTGTTCCCCAAATTACTTTAATAACATTCCATCCGGCACCTCTGAATGCGGCTTCAAGTTCTTGAATGATTTTTCCATTACCTCTAACCGGGCCATCGAGCCGCTGTAAATTACAGTTGATTACAAAAGTTAGATTATCGAGTTTTTCTCTCGAAGCAAGAGTGATTGCACCAAGAGTTTCGGGTTCATCGGTTTCACCGTCACCGAGAAAAGCCCAAACTCTGCCTCCTGGCTTTTTCAACCCACGGTCTTCCAGATAACGATTAAATCTCGCCTGATAAATTGCCATGATTGGACCGAGGCCCATCGAAACGGTTGGAAACTCCCAAAAGTCCGGCATTAGCCATGGATGAGGATATGACGACAAACCACCGTTTGGTTTTAATTCTCGTCTGAAATTTTCGAGCTGCTCGCTTGATAATCTTCCTTCAAGAAAGGCGCGTGCATAAATTCC
>JACAFC010000003.1 GCA_013388515.1 Ignavibacteriaceae bacterium
AACCTACATCCCGATTTTATCGGGATATGAGCCCAGCTTTTTCTGTAAATTATAAAACTCAACTGATTAACATCAATTGAGTTCTTTATTTTGTAGCGGGGGCAGGACTTGAACCTACAACCTTCGGGTTATGAGCCCGACGAGCTACCAATTGCTCCACCCCGCGATATAAAATTGGGAAGCAAATATAACCATTAAATGATGGGTTGTCAAACTGCCTTGAATAACTTGAAAGTGAAGAAATTAGAAAGTGTCGAAATTTTTAACCATTGAAGTTAAAGCTGGAAATTATTCCATCTCCACTTTGTGAAGACACATGCAATTCATTTAACTTTTGAATAATGCTTAGGACGCTTTTTCTTTTTTCTTCAACAAGTTCATTTAAGAATTCTTTAACGCTCGGAAAATTACATTCGGATAGAATTCCTTCATAAAAACGGACCATAGAGGCTTCTTTGCGAAGTGCTTCGTTAAGCATAGCACAGGTATTTCTGCAAGCATGCTGACAATCAACTTTCATCTGTGTCATATAATGCCTCTTATAATTTTCACTTTAATAACTTAATATCAATTTTTAAAAAAATTATTGAACAAATTTTCTGCCAACCTCAAGTGCTTGTTCGTTCAACGGAATCAGGTGATGGTGTCTTTCCGGTAAAACTTTTTTCAAAGCTGAAAGAATGTTTTCAATTTTAACAATTGGCCTTTTCTTAAGAAACGCTCCAAGGATAATCATATTGGCAACTTGCTTTTTATCTAGTTTTTGAGCTTCCTTCATGGCAGGTATACCAATACATTCTATATCGGTTCGTTTTGGTGGCGTGATAATGCTCGATTCTTCATAAATAATTAATCCACCTGGTTTAACAGCATGCTCAAATTTATCAAGCGACGGCTGGTTAAGTACGATAGCAGAATCAAATTTGGATACGATTGGTGAACTAATTTTGGATTTTGATACAATCACTATACAATTTGCTGTACCGCCTCTCATCTCGGGGCCGTAAGAGGGCATCCAGCTTACTTCTTTATTTTCAATCATTGCTGAGTAGGCTAGTGTTTGACCCATAGAAAGAATCCCTTGTCCTCCGAATCCAGCAAAAATTATTTCTTGAGCTTTTTCCATTTTTTTTCCTTAGTTATCTTAGATACTGCTAAAAAGCAGGGTGAAATTTTAAAGCACTTAATCAAACTGATTTTGGCACTTTAAGATCTCCAAGAGGATAAACCGGAAACATATACTCCTCAATCCATTTCATTGTTTCTACAGGTGTCATTTTCCAGCCCGAGGGGCAATTTGACACAACTTCTATGAAACAAGTTCCTTTATTCTCTTTTTGGTATTCAAATGATTTAGTAATTGCTTTTTTAAGTTTTCTTATAGCATTTTAATTATGAATTGAATGTCTTGAAACATAGTAGGCACCTGGAAGTTGTGCCAATAAATCGGTTATTTTTAATGGATTCCCAATAATAGAAGCTTCTCTGCCATAAGGACTAGTTGATGTCACCTGTCCTAACAAAGTAGTTGGTGCCATCTGCCCGCCTGTCATACCATATATTGCATTATTAATAAAAATCATGAGAATGTTTTCACCACGGTTTACCGTGTGGATTGTTTCTGAAGTGCCAATCGCAGCTAAATCACCGTCGCCTTGGTATGAAAAAACAAACTTATCGGGAAGAACCCGTTTAACACCTGTAGCTACAGCTGAAGCTCTTCCATGAGCTGCTTCCTGCATATCTATATTCAAATAATTATATGCAAATACTGAACATCCTACAGGAGCTATACCTATTGTCTTATCTTGAATATTTAGCTCTTCAACCACTTCCATTAATACCTTATGAACAATACCATGTCCACAGCCTGGACAATAATGAAGAGGAGTGTCGGTTAATGTTGATGGTTTACAATAAACTAATTCATAATCATTAGGAATTTCATTTTCCATTCTCATATCCTTTTCTACGCTGATACAAAATGTTTTAAGATCATTGTTTCAACATAATGCAATACTTCTTCAGGTGACGAAATCATTCCACCCATTCTTCCCACCGAACTTACCGGACACTTACCGTTAATAGCTAACGCAACATCTTCAACCATTTGTCCTGCATTCATTTCAACTACAATAGTGTGCTGAACCCTACTAGCGAGTTTAGCGATTTCAGTTTTAGGAAATGGGTACAAGGTGATTGGTCTTAATAATCCAATTTTAATATCCTTCTCTCTACCAAGTTCGACAACTTTTTGACAAATTCTAGCTCCTAAACCGTAGGCAACCAATAGTATGTCTGCATCTTCCGTTAGAATTGATTCAAATCTCACTTCCTTTTGAATCTCTTTATACTTTTTTTGAAGATGGAGATTAACTTCTTCCATTTTTTCTGGTTCCATGTGAAGAGAGGTGATAATATTTCTTTGCTTTCTTTTACCCATACCGGAAGTAGCCCAATTATGTACAGTATATGGTAAAGATCCTTCTTCTGGAAGAACTACTTTCTCCATCATTTGTCCTAACGCACCATCAGCCAGAATGAATGCAGGATTCTGATACTTTTCGGCTAATCGGAATGCTTCAAAAACAAAGTCCGCCATTTCCTGAACGGAAGACGGGGCTAAGACAATTAGGTGATAATCCCCATGCCCGCCACCCTTAACAGCTTGCCAATAATCACTTTGGGAAGGTTGAATAGTACCCAGTCCAGGTCCACCTCTGTTGATATTGACTATTAAACATGGCAGCTCTGCTGCAGCTATGTATGATATACCCTCCTGCATTAAACTGATACCGGGACTAGATGAGCTTGTCATAACTCTAGCGCCAGCTCCTGCAGCACCATAAACCATGTTAATTGCGGCTAATTCACTTTCCGCCTGTAAAACTACCCCCCCACGCTTGGGCATCTCTAAAGTGAAGTACTCAAGAATTTCTGATTGTGGGGTAATTGGATATCCAAAGTAGGCATGAATTCCTGCTCTAATTGCGGCTTCGGCCAAAGCTTCATTACCCTTCATCAACCTCGGTTCGTTTTTAGATTCATTATCACCCATTATGGAGCCTTTGAAAATTACTTTTTTGGTTGTTTTTTCTGTCGATAAACTGTTATTGCTGGTTCAGGACACACAATTGCACAATTTATGCATCCTGTACAGTTGTCCTTAATAAGTTCAACATACCTGTAACCATGAGTATTGATATGTGATGATAATCCTAGACTGCCCTGAGGACAGGCGACAATACAGAGCTCACACCCCTTGCAAATTTCCTCGCTTATTTTTACTGTCCCTTTTATCATTCTCAATACCAGCTATTTATTTATGAATTAGATGTTTAGCTTGCAATTGACAATATATATGCCAAGCAGCCAAGTTTTCATCTTTGTTTGAAAATTTTGGATAGATGAATCTCGACTTAAAGAGGATTGCCAAATCGAAGAAAAGCAAATAATTAGTTTTCTTAATTAAGAGATTTAGCTTATTTTGATCCAATAAGTTAGAAGCTGTTGAACCATCTAAACCATACCTGCGAAGGCTGTTGCCATACTTACTCACTAACTTAAGAGTTAACGAAAATTTCCGACTTCGTTTTTTGACTAAAAATGAGCTTTTCCATAACTATCTACTTAATATAGATTCTTGTTATTTTCCCCAACTAATTGTATTTTAAAGTGTTAACAATTAAGAGGTATTATTGAGAATCACAAAAATATTCATCGTTCTGGCATTGATTTCAGTTGCTGGTTTCACAATCGAGTCGAGCGAAAACACTATTATTGAAAAATCAACTGGCACCGAGGAAGTAACTTTACTAAATCAAACTGAAGTCAGTTCACCTATCGAACTTCTTGAATATGTTGATCGGGGGACGATGATCGCGTCATGGTATGGTCCCCGATTTCATGGACGAAAAACTGCAAATGGTGAGATTTTCGATCAAGGAGCATTTACGGCTGCTCATAAAAAATTTAGATTTGGAACACTATTACGCGTAACTAACCCAAACAACGAAAAAACTATAATTGTTAGAATTAACGACCGTGGACCTTTTAAAAGAGGCAGAGAACTTGACCTTTCTAAAGCTGCTGCCACAGAGTTGGGTATTTTGGAAAGAGGTGTTGCAAAACTTAATATTGAGCAGATAACTTTAAAAAGCTCTAATTTTCCAATTATTTCGCTCAACTAAAAAAGTGAAAGTTTGCCAGTTAACCCCCGTTAAAACGGGGGTTTGTATTTTTAAAGAATCCGAGTATACCGCAGTTTAACAGATTATCTTATTTTTTAATAAAAAATATATCATTATATGAAATTAAACCTCGGCTGTGGAAAAGATATTAAACCTGGTTACGTAAATCTCGATATTGTGGATTACGGAGGGAACCAAATTCATGATATAAACAGCTTTCCTTATCCATTTAACGATAATACTTTTGATGAAATTTATGCTTCTCATGTGCTTGAACATCTGGATAGCTTTCATAAAACAATAACCGAACTCTACAGAATTGCAAAACCAAATTGTTTAATTGAAGTTTATGCCCCGTTCTTTCTAAACACTAAGTATTTTGGTGAACCTGATCACAAAATACCATTTTCTATACGAACTTTTGATAATTATGAGTATCTGGGCAATAGAAAGCTAAAATTTTACGAAAAGTGGAAACTTAACCATAGAACGAATTATGAGAGTACCGCTAAATTTGAGATAATAGAGAAACGGTTTATAACATCTCATTTTTCTCTTCTAAAATGGATGGATCATATTGTGAATTTGGAACCTGTGATTTATGAAAGATTCTTCGCCGGAATCTTCTCCCCTGAAGAGGTTTACTTTAAGCTGCGCGTAGTTAAGTGAAATATCTGATGAGCATTTGCTTGCTAGCCGATGACTATTTCTGCCTAATTCCTTCAATAATTATTAGTAGCCAGCCAATAAGAAAACTAAAACCTCCTACTGGCGTTATAATTGCAAATAATCTGATATTTGTGGTTGAGTAAATGTAAAGTGAAAATGAGAACAAGATAATTCCAACTGCCAGAACAGCGGCTGCTTTGAAAAATCTAAGCTCATTGCTGAATGCAATAATCAAAATTATTATTGTGTGAATGAAATGATAAAAAACCCCTGTTTGAAAAACCTTTAGCTGCCCATCCGTCATTTGATCTTTTAAAGTATGTGTGCCAAAGGCTCCAAAAGAAACAGCCAGAAAACCTAAAATTCCTGCAATAATTATTAATTGTTTTTTGTTCATCACATTTTCTTATAGATTACTTTTTTAATTCATTGATATCTTTAGCGGAAAATAGCTAAATTTTATTTTAATATAATAAAAATAAGAACCGCACATGAAACACTTACAAAAAACAATTCTTCCCCTTCTTTTAGGATTAGTTATTTTCTTAATTTACAAAATCTATTTCTCAGCAGGGCAAACACTAGGTTCGTTCTCTGACTTTGATCCAAACAATAGTGCAGTTAAGCCAATTACTGTAAAGGTACTCCATGAAAAAGAAATTAACCAGCAGTCGGGAGCGGTTACATTTTATGTTGAAGATCGAAATGGTCAGGTAGTGATGGTTTCAGGCGAATTGACATTACCCGAAGGATTTAGAAGTGCTCAGATTATAACACTTAAAGGACATCTTAGTCAGGGCGGTTTTCATACTCACGAAATTGTCATTGAATAATTTCATGAACAATTTTCAACTAATCTCAAGTTACAAACCAGCCGGTGATCAACCTCAGGCAATCAGCCAATTATCTGATGGCATAAGGCGAGGCGAAAAATATCAAACATTATTGGGCGTTACTGGCAGCGGCAAAACGTTCACTATATCTAACGTTATTCAAGAAATAAACAAACCAACACTTATAATTTCACACAACAAAACTTTAGCAGCACAGCTCTATTCCGAATTCAAAGGATTTTTTCCCAATAATGCTGTTGAATTTTTTATAAGCTACTATGACTACTATCAGCCCGAAGTTTATGTTGTATCAAGCGATTTGTACATCGAGAAAGATTTTTCAATAAACGAAGAGATAGATCGTCTTAGATTGAAAGCAACCACAGCGCTGATTGAAGGACGAAGAGATGTTATTGTTGTAGCAAGCGTAAGCTGTATTTACGGAATTGGCGCACCCCAAGAATATGCAAATCAAATTTTATTTTTGAAAAAGGGAGAAAAAACGCCGCGCAAGAAATTGCTCCGTAACTTAATTGACATTCACTATGTAAGAAACGATTACGAATTCACACGGGGCACTTTTAGAGCAAGAGGCGATGTTGTTGAGATTATTCCCGCTTATCAGCATGAAGAGGCAATAAGAGTGGAATATTGGGACGATGATATTGAAAAACTTTCGATCATTGACTCTGAAAGCGGTCAAATATTAAGGGAAATAGACTCAGTTGCCGTTTATCCAGCAAAATATTTTGTATCTAATCGCGACCAAATTCAAAAAGCTATTCATAATATCGAAATTGAACTTAAAGAAAGACTGGAATATTTCCGTTCTCAAGAAAAATATCTTGAAGCCCAGAGATTAGAACAGCGCACACGGTTTGATATTGAGATGATGAAAGAAATTGGTTACTGCTCCGGTATTGAAAATTATTCCAGACACATGGATGGCAGGCAGCCAGGTTCGCGTCCATTTAATTTGTTAGATTATTTCCCGAAAGATTTTCTTTTAGTAATTGATGAATCTCATGTTACCATCCCGCAAATTCGAGGAATGTATAACGGCGATCGTTCACGGAAAGAAACCTTGGTTGAATATGGATTCAGATTACCTTCAGCTCTTGATAACCGCCCAATGAAGTTTGAAGAATTTGAGAGCATGCTTGATCAAGTGATTTTTGTGAGTGCAACTCCTGCAGACTTTGAACTGCAAAAAAGCGGTGGTGTTGTAGTCGAGCAAATTATTCGTCCAACTGGATTGTTAGATCCCGAAATTGAAGTACGACCCATAAAAGGACAGATTGATGACTTGATAGGCGAGATAAGAAAGCGTGCCGAAAACAAAGAAAGAGTATTGGTTACAACTCTTACAAAAAAAATGGCAGAGGATCTTGCGGATTATCTTGATAAGATTGGTATTCAAGTTCGTTATATTCACAGTGATATTGATGCACTTGAAAGAGTTGAAATTCTTAGAGACTTGCGCCTTGGTGATTTTGATGTACTTGTAGGCGTTAATTTACTAAGGGAAGGACTTGATCTTCCCGAAGTTTCCTTAGTTGCAATTATTGATGCAGATAAGGAGGGATTTTTGCGCAGCGAAAGATCACTTATGCAAACAGCCGGCAGAACAGCCCGCAATGTGAATGGAAAAGTAATTATGTATGCCGATATCATAACAGAATCGATGCGTAAAACGATTAATGAAACGAATCGCCGCAGGAAGTTACAAAAACAATATAACGAAGAGAACAACATATCGCCGCAAACCATTTACAAAAGTGTTGATGAAATTCTTTCCTCCACTTCAATTGCCGATGTAAGAAAAAAAGATGAAAAACCATCTTTTAATTTTTCAAAGGTTGCCGAGCCTGTAATAAAATATATGAATAATGATCAAAAGAAGGATTTAATTGAACAACTTACCGAACAAATGTACCAAGCAGCTAAAGACTTAGAGTTTGAAAGAGCAGCTGCCATTAGAGACGAAATTTCACGGCTTAAAAAAGCATTAAAATAAATCCAATTTCCCTCCTTCATACCAAAAATATTTTCCACTGTTTTGTGTTAACAAATAAGGCTATTTTAGTTTTGTAAATTATTTAGACCCCTTACCAAAACTAGTTATAGAAACTGCACATGAGTGTAACAACCAAAGAAGTTCTAACAAAAAAGGATTTGATATCATTTATCAAATTTCCATATAAACTTTACAATGGCAATAAATATTGGGTGCCGCCTTTACTTCAAGAGGAGTTAAAAAATTTCAATAAGGAGAAAAATCCAGCGTTTCAGCTTTGTGAAGCTAAATATTGGATCGCATATGATAATAACCAAGTTGTTGGTAGAATTGCTTGTATTATCAATAAAAAATACAATGAAAAGGTGTCAAAAAATGTTGCACGATTCGGATATGTTGATTTTATCGATGATAAAAATATCTCATCCGTACTATTTAAAACTGCCGAAGATTGGGCTAAACAAAAAAAATGCGAATCAATTCATGGTCCCCTCGGTTTTACGGACATGGATCCTGAGGGAATGTTAGTAGAGGGATTTGATGAGCTTGGAACCATAGCTACTATTTACAACTATCCATATTATCAAGTTCATATAGAGAATTTAGGTTATAGAAAAGATATTGATTGGGTAGAATATGAATTGCTTACTCCAAAAACTGTCCCCGATAAAGTAGAAAAGCTTGCTGCAGCAGTTGCTGAAAGATATAAATTGAGGGTTCTTGATGTGAAAAATCAGAAACAACTGCTGCCTTATGCACATGAAATTTTCCATGTGTTAAATAGTGCTTATGCTAACATTTATGGTTTTGTTCAACTTACTGAAGAACAAATTGATCTTTATGTTAAGCAGTACTTCGGATTCATAAAACCGGGTTTTGTTCCTGTTATTTTGAATGAAAAAAATGAGGTGGTAGGATTTGGAATAACAATGCCCTCTCTCTCCAAAGCTTTTCAGAAAGCTAAAGGACGATTATTTCCGTTTGGCTTTATACATATTCTTCGTGCAATTAAGAAGAATGATCGTGCTGATTTATATTTAACTGGCGTACGACCCGATTATCAGGATAAAGGTGTAAATGCAATAATGATGTATGAGGTAACTAAAGTCTTCAAAGAACATAACATTGTTTGGGTCGAATCGAATCCCGAATTAGAAACTAATCTAAAAGTTCGTTCTCAGTGGCGGTTTTATGAAGGGAGACAACACAAACGCCGACGCTGTTACATTAAAGAATTATGATAGATTGGGATTATTTGAGTTTTGATAAATACAAATTTTTAATTTGAATTGTTGACAATAATTCACCACTCATTTGTTCACCCGGATATGTAACTTTTTCAAGAAAAAGTCCAGATGGCGGGGCAGTAAACTTTGCTGGTTCATGAGATTTAGAGTTAAGAAATTTCACAATATCTTTTTCAGTTAGTTTTCCCCTTCCCACTTCAACGAGCACACCAACTACCCTTCTAACCATTTTCCAAAGGAAATGTGAACCAATAACTCGGATTAAAATCATTTCGCCTTCTTCTTTCATCTGAAT
>JACAFC010000249.1 GCA_013388515.1 Ignavibacteriaceae bacterium
CCATAGGCGTTCCATGGCACTAAAAAAGCAGAGCTATATGAAATACATGTCAGACCCGATGCGTGTCCATATATTGTATTTCCGTATAGATAAGGATTGGAGTAATAACAGTAAATACCGCATGAAGCATTATTAGCAATTGTGTTGCTGTAAATCTTTGGCGATGCATAATATAAGTTTATTCCTTTTGAAGAATCATTCTGAATCGTATTGAAGGAAATTTCAGTTGAAGGAGTCCCAATATTACTTACCGAAATACCCGTCAAGTTGTTTGAGATTGTATTGTATCTAATATTTGGTAAAGTAGAGTAACAAGTGATGCCGGTTGTGGAATTTTTTATGTTACAGTACTCGATTGTGCCAGTGGAATTTGCTTCAAATTGAAGACCACTCCAGTTTCCAGATGAAGCTTGCTTGTCAAATGTTATTTTATAAATTGAAGTCCCGATGGCAGTTAGCTTTCCTAGGACAATTAATTTTTTACCACTATTGAATTTTGCTGTAACTCCCGGCACAAATTGAAGTTCATAATCAGTTGAAATTGTGTAATCATTAATAAAACTAAATGGAAAATACCCGATGACTAAACTCAAATTGTTTTTCTTTAATTTGGCACTATGCTGGATATTGCCACCTTCCTCTATAATGATTTGACCCCATTCGTTATAGATATTTCCACTTACTGATAATTGAAAATTATTAAGATTAATAGTTGCTCCATTTTTTACGAGTAATGCTCCATTGTATGGTATTGGATTGGTCTGGCTATTCAGTGAGTTATAACCTAATACATAAGCATATTCGCCAGAACCAAATGGAAAATTTAATGCAGTACTTAGATCGGGAATGACTATAGGAACGATTTTTGCTAGACTACTTTGGTTCACCGTTGCTGTGCCACAATTTAAATAATCAATTACACATTCGCCGTATGCTATTTTGAAATACCCTTGATTACCCCAACTCAAACCCCAGCTATTCTTACATAACCAATATTCTTCTTCGTCATTGTAACCAATTATCACAACTGCATGGTTACCTATATATTCACCGTAAACATGCCGATATATATAATTTGGATCATTTCCAAAGTAGTAAAAATCTCTATAAACATTCATGGTGGCATAAACGGGACTATTCATCAAAGCATTTTTTATACTACTAATATCTGTAGGGGCTTGTACTATATATGAGGCAACTTTGTAACGAGCATTGTCATAATACCATCCTGAGTTAATCCCAATTTTTGAGGGTATACCCTTATTTTTAATAAGTGCAAATCCACAACTTGCTCCACCACCATCACATCCATTACAGCCATTCGCAGTTAAAAAATCCTCGTTTAAATTTAGATCATTGTTATAACCTAAATACTTATGCAATAGTCCTTCAACCACACCTGTACAGGCATGAGCCCAGCAATTTCCACAATTCTGATATTCGGGTTGAATCATTAATGCTTTCCAGTCTGGAATATTGAGTATGCTTAATATACTTTTGCTCGCACCTTTATATATAGCGTACATGCTATCTTGTATTAATTGATTCAGATTAACCAAATCTAAATCAGAATATTCAGAGCATAGTTGTGCTAATTGTTTATCTTCTAAATATGATAAGGAATTAAATTCAGCTCTCCACTTATATCCTTTAACTTCAATCAAGCTATTTATTGTATCAATAGTAGCTTATATTTCGTTTTTCTTATAATTCAATGAATCAACACCTGAGCATAAGTGAAATTAACGAGAAAACAATTCAAGATGATCATTTTAATAGTCAATTTAGATGATGACTGCATTTTATTCCTCCATATTTTATAAAATAACTATTAAGAGTTACTAAGGTTTCCACTTTGCATTTATACCGCTATCAATAAGATGTTCCCTTTTTGTTTCTAAATTGAAAGCATATATATAAGAATCCCATGTAACATGGGTACCTTGTATGTCAATATTTTTTGAATAAGTTAAATACTTATCATCATATGAAAAAGCTAATGGACTGAAGTCAATCCATTCATTGCTGCTAGATAACGTAACTAAATCCTCTTTAACACAATTTTTTATTTTAGAAATATGTGTTATGCTTGAATTATAAATTATTTCGACAAATGCCACAGTTGAAAAATCATTTGAAAATTTGGGATTATAATAAACCCGATTAGTTTCATTAAATAAAACTGTGTCCATTTGGTTATTATCAAAGCTATATTTTGCAATACAATTCGGAATTCCAGAAATTCGTGCAATGGTTATTAGAATTTCATTCTCAATAGGATTAAAATCTGTAATAATAATTGAACCATCGATTGAGGATAAATCGAGCAATAAAGAATCTTTAGTCAGCTCTATATCTGATTTATAAATCGATTGATTTTTTCTATATATAAAATCATAACTGTTGTCATAGAAGAAAATATTCGTATGAAAATCAAAAAGTTTTCTGTTATCGGTACCATTTCTATCCATGATATAAGTATAATCGGAACCCATTTTTCTATAATGATATACAATCTTATTTCCGTCTGGAGTCCATTTAGGTTGATCAGCATTGTATTCGAAACCTGGTGTTAAATTTATTAGAGAATCAGATCCAATATCATATTTATAAATATCGTCCCCCCTTTGGGTGTAAACAATGCTTTCCCCATTAGGGGACCACGAGGGATCCGTATCATCATTTACAGTATCACTGGAAGTATTAAAAGGATGCAGCCCTTCTTCATCGTTTAAAAATATATTCCAGTTGTTTTGAAACAATTTCTGATAACAGATTCTATAGTCGGGAGGTATTTCGTCAACTATAAAATTTAAAACAGTGTCAGTTTCTATGTTAACATCCGTGACTTCCTTGAATATAAACTTAGGATGTGTATACTCGTTACAAATGAGTCTTACTGTAAAGTTATCAAGCTGCTTTTTCATACCGAATTTTTGCGTTGAGTATTTATCATCAAAAAAGATAGATCAAAATGCGTTTGTGAATTAAAATCGTTAGCGAGATTATGAACCATTTTTTTTGCTATTCTTCCCTCACTCGATTCCAGTACATAAATGTAAATTCCTGTTGAAACCTTAACCCCGAAATTATTTGTCCCATCCCACGTTATGTGGTGAGGACCACTAGGTGATACACCAAAGTTAAATGCTTTTATTTCCCTGCCTAGTATATCATAAATTTTAAGTCTCAGATCTGACTCATGTTTTGTAATATAATTTATTATGGTGTTTGTAGAGAATGGATTAGGATAGTTTTGAGATATATCAACATTCTGGGGCACATTTTTGTTTTCATCTTCAATGCCTGTTATTAGATTGATTTCGTAATAACCTATACTATCACTAAATGTTGTGAGTTCCTTTAAATGATTATCGACGAATGTAATTTGGGCGAATTGTACTTCTGTTGAATCTCCAATTGTAATTCGACCTGTTACGTTATAGTTTTGACTGAATAAATTAATCGTCATTAATAAAATAAATATGTGTTTCATTGGCAACTCCCTTTGTTTAGTATTCGATTGGTGGTCGTTACAATTATACTCCTAGATCAAAGCTAACAATTTGAACTGAAGTTGTTTTTGAGTTAGAAGTGTTGAAAGAGAGCCAACTAGTTTGGGCAGATATGAATGGATAAATAAGTAATACGAATAGTAAAACTAAGACACAGCTAGCGAAACTGATAATCTTTTTCATATCTCCTCCAATATGAAATAATGAGTTTTGTAGGGCTATTTACTCCCTACGACATTAGATTGCTTTAAGCAATATATTACTTACGCAAATTAGATACCATGCAATTTTATTTTTATTTATCGCATCCTTACTTCTTTTTAGCACTCTACTTCAACAATAAACACATATTTGCTATTAAAATAATAAGAGCGGCTTATTAAAATAATAAGCCGCTCTTTGAACAGGTTTTTGCTACCGAGTTTATTTCAAGAGGGTCATTTTTTTAGTTTGAACAAAGTCATTTGCCTGAATTCTGAAAAAGTACGTACCGCTTGCTAATGAACTTCCATTAAATTGATACTTATAGAAGCCGGCATCTTTAGTTTCGTTCACTAAAGTAACAATTTCACTTCCAAGCATATCATATAATTTAATCGAAACTTTAGCAGCTACTGGTAATTGATATTCGATAGTAGTTACAGGGTTGAAAGGATTTGGATAGTTCTGGGTAATTCCAAATTCTACGGGTAGTACACCAACCGCTTCAACCACTTGAGAATACCAGAATGTACCATCAAGATTAATTTGTTTTAACCTGTAGTAAGCTTTGGTTCCGCTCGTATGATCATCCGAGAAGGAGTATGAATGTTTCTCAGTTGATGTTCCGGCACCAGGTACAAAACCAATGGCTGTAAAATTTAACTTATCAGAACTTTTTTGAACTTCATAACCATAGTTGTTGGTTTCCGTGGCTGTTTCCCAAATTAAACTGACTTTGTTTTTTGAACTTGCTGCTGTAAATGATGTTAATTCAACTGGAATTATATAATCAGCCGGTACTTTGTAATTGTTATACAAATCTGCAACTTCTGATTCGCTTAATGCTTTTCCAAACACAGCAACTTGATCTATCTTACCTTTAAGATATGCCGGTGTACCTGAAGTCCCACTTTTTCCAAGCATTGCAATTTGGCCAGCAACTATATTACCTGTCAGAGGAAGTATTCCCTTCCTAACACCGTTCAAGTAAATCATAGCATTTGCACCATCATAAACACCTGCAACATGAATCCATTTGCCAGTAATTAAATCTACTTGAGGAATTCCAGAACGTGCGGCTCCACCTGAAGTAGTTGCTTTGAATCTTAATTCCTTGTTTCCTCTATCAACATAAAGGACATATTGATCCCCTTGAGAATCGAATATTGGACCGAAAGCCTGAGTCATTTCAGTTGGAAGGTAATCTAGTTTAACCCAAGAAGAAACTGATACTGCAGTTGTTGGTGAGTCGAAAGATACTGATGGAGAAAATTGAACAAAGTCATCAACTCCATCAAATCCTAAAGCATTACCAGAATTTCCAACAACTACTGATGGACCATTTGTGAAGACTCCGTTGTTTGCATTTATATAGTCATCAAAGAGTGTATCTACACGCGTATCATCCATTGAATAAAATGCAATCAAACCACTAGGAAATCCGGAGTGGTTGATTTGATAGTAGCTGCCATATACAACTGAATTTGGTACAGCAGCTTTGTCTTTTACATTAGTAATCATTAGTTGATAAGCGCCAACTGACATTGGTGATGTTTGGAGTATTACAGTTTTCCCATCCAAACAAAGATCAGCTTTTGTAACTACAATACCGTTGCTGACTGAATAATTGTTCACGTCCTCAGCGGTTAATTCGTCCACAAGTTCACTAAATTCAATAACAATTTTTGTATTTGCTTCCTGCGAAGTGACATAAACTGCTTTTGGTACTTTTGTATCTGTACTTGTTAGTGCAGTAACTTCGTTGCTGAAATTAGCACTTAGCAGTGCTGCGGAATTCTTAGCTTTTACACGATAATAAAATGTCTGATTCTCAGTATCGGTATTATCAACATAATTTGTTTGATTCCTATCAACAGTCGCAATAAGTGTAGTAGGATTTGCAGTTATATCTCTGTAAATCTCGTAACCCATGATTACACTCTCATATGTCGAAGCTGGATTCCAAGACAGATTAACCGCTGTTTCATCAACGGTTGATGGATTCAAAACGACATCGGATGGTCGGGGATCAACACCTGTAGATTTAGTTTTAGTGTATAATTCCATTACTTCAGTTTCTGAAAGCGCCTTGTTGAGGACTAAAACATTATCAATGCTTCCTTTGAAGTAAGATGGTGAACCACTTGTACCGCTCTTACCCAGCATTGCAACCTGACCTGTATTCACTGTTCCGGTGATGGGGTGAGTATCTCTCAATACACCATTTAAGTAAATCTTGGCATTCGCACCATCGTAAACACCAACTACATGAATACACTGACCGGTAACCAAAGCCGAAGCTGGAATTCCTGGTCGTTCGGCTTTAACATTTGTTGTCACCTTGAAACGCAATTCATTATTTCCTCGGTCTTCATAAAGGACATATTGATCTGACTCTGAATCGAATAGCGGGCCAAAGGGATGGATAAGCTGGCTTGGCAAATAAGCTAGTTTGGTCCATACGGAAACAGTTACAGCAGAACCTACATTATCGAATGATGAAGAAGCTGTAAATTGTACATAATCATCAACACCATCAAATTCCATTGCATTGCCTAAATATCCGTTCCCAATTACTGGACCATTCTTCGAGGTTCCATTATTAAGATTGACTGAAGCATCTATTACTAACGTATCTGCACCAACTGCATTTGTATTATCTAGCTGGTAGTATGCTACTACATCAGCGGAGCTATTTGTATGCAAGAATATAGTTGGTGCTGTAACCATAGTGTTGGGAACAATAGCTCTATCCTTTACATTTTTTACTGTTATTGTGTAGGAAGTATCAAGCATGTGTGTTGTACTAAGTTTCACAGTTTTTTGATCAAGCAAAAGTTCTGCACCAAGTACAACAACACCCTTGTTTATGGTGTAGTTTGCTAACGTTTCCGATGTTGTTTCGTCAACACGTTCACTAAACTCTACATAAATTGTTGAAGTATCTCCTTCAGAAGTAACATAGGAAACAACCGGTTTTGTAACATCAGAAGAAGTTGTTGCGGAGACTTCATTGCTGTAATTCAAGCTTTTAATTCCTGCACCATTAATCGCTTTAATTCTATAGTAAAAAATCTGAGTTTCTGTAAGAGTATGATCAACATAATCTGTAGTATCTCCAACAGTAGTATATAAAACAGTTGGATTAGGATTGATGTCGCGATAGATTTCATAACCAATAATATCACTTTCGGGATCTGTTGCTGCCTGCCAGTTTAAAGTAACATCAGTTTCGCCAATAGGTAGTGCCGAATTGATTAAAACATCGGTTGGCGCGGTGGTATCTGTAACCGCTACTAAAGTTTGTGGAAAATTAGTTGTGATTGCATCAATACCAATAGCTATTAACGCCAGCATTTGGCTGCCAGTATTGATAGTCCATGCATTAAATAAAATATTCTTAGAATGCGCATAGTCAATTAATGCTTGTGTAATTGTACCGCCGCTGCCAACCCACTCACCATTTATTGCAGCAACCTGATCAATCAATGAATTGTTGATGGTCCCAAAAAGTTGAACATCAATTGAAGGATCCAAAGATTTACATATTGTTAATTGAGATTGGGTAAAACTGGAAACAATTACCCGGCTTTGCATATTGTAAGCTTGAATCATTGCAACAACTTTTGGAACAATATTGAGTGCTGTAGACTTAATTTCCGCAACTACATCAATATTACCATTTGTAAGCGCAAGTTCTAATGCTTGAGAAAATGTTGGAATTTTCTCACCAACAAATTCATTACTAAACCATGAACCGGCATCTAAAGTCATTAATTGTGCATAGGTTAAAGTGCTTATATCACCGGTTCCATCTGTTGTTCTGTCAACAGTATTATCATGCATTATAACTAACGAGTCGTCGCTTGATAATTGAATATCCAACTCGAAATAATCAGCTCCTGTTTCGATTGCTTTCTCCCAAGCCGAATATGTATTTTCCGGTGCAAGCGAAGAACAACCGCGGTGTGCAATATTTTTAACTGTTGAAGAGTTGGCAACAGTCATAAAAACAAAAAAAACAAAAACGAGCAGTGTTTTTATTCTCATAGCATCCTCCAGATTTATTGATAAAAAATTAGTTCCGTTTTGATTAATAATTATTCTGATACCCGAGCTATCTTTGCTTAAATAACCCTTTTGATCAATAACAAAATAGTTTACACACTTAGGTAATTACAATCGCATGATTGTGGTATCTTGCAGCTTGTGGCTGAGGTTAATGATTGAGTATTCGAGTTTTGGTGGAAGAAATCTAAAGGATGTTTTCTTTATACACTTTTGATACTGCCCCCGAAAGAGTATTTACATGGAGTTTTGTGTAAATATTTTTTAAATGCGTGTTTACAGTGTGAAAACTCAAAAACAATTTATCGGCAATTTGCTGTTTGGTTAAACCAGCAACTGTATGCTGTAAGATTTCTTTTTCTCTTTCGGTTAAACCATAATCGGCTTTTTTCTTTTTGAATTGCGCAAATAACTCAAGCACTTTGTGCGCAATTTTCATATTCATTGGCGCTCCGCCGGCAAGTACTTCTTTTATTGAATCAATTATTTTTTCAGGCGGAGAATCTTTAAGAAGATATCCAGACGCACCAGCACACAAAGCATCAAAAACTTTATCGCTGTCATCATATACGGTAAGAATTACAATTAAAGTTGAAGGAGAAATTTCTTTAAACTTTTCAATTCCCTTAATGCCGCTCATTCCGGGCAGTCCGATATCAAGAAGGATTACATCCGGCGGAGACTCCTTCAGCAACGCATCAATCGTATCTTCACAAGTGCTGAAAGCTTGCGGACAAACCATTCCATCGGTGCCGCTTATTAATCCCGCTAAAGATTTTCTGTACTGTACATTATCTTCAACCAGCCAAATACTCGTTAAATGATTTTCCACCATGTCCGTTATCTTAATTTAGTCTTTAGTCTAAAATAAATCCGAAGCTTAAATACTTCTATACCATGATTGTGGCATTTAGGATACTCATTGTTTAGGTTTTACAGATAAGCTAACTGAAGTACCTTTACCTATAGAACTTTCTAACTTGATTTTACCATTTATTTTTTCAGCACGTTTCATCATACTAAGAATTCCAGTATTTTCTTTTACACTTTTTAAATCAAAACCTTCACCATTATCAACTACAGAGATATTCATTTCATCAGTCTTGTTTAAAATATTTATTGCACACTTAGCTGCTTTAGAATGCCGTACAACGTTAGTCAGCGCTTCTTTATAAATTAGAAAAATATTTCTTCGCTGTTCAAGTGAGAATAGATCAAACTTAATTCCATCAGAAGCTGTGAACGACCACTCCATTCCTGGCAATAATTTAGCTGCAGTTTCCTTCATTTTGAAAATGATATCCTCACCTTCATCATTCCGCGGATTGATAAACCAAATTATATCTCTCATGGCATCAAGAGTAAGTGAAGCTGTTTTGCTTATGTTCGAAGATAGTTCACGTTCGTATTCTGTAAGTGAATTGCTTTTCATCAGCATTTGTCCATCCACCGATATACTGCTTAAATTGCTTCCAATTTCATCATGTAAATCGCTGGCAATATTGTAGCGGATTCGTTCAATTTTAAGTAATTGAGCCACCCGATATTTATAAATTAGAATAGCTAGAATTATTAGTCCTAAAATTATAATCACTTTAAACCACCAAGTCATCCACCATGCAGGTTGAATCAAAATAGACAAGGAAATTGGATCACTCCAAACATTATCAGCATTACTAGTTTTTACTAAAAACTTATAATTACCCGGATCAATATCAGTGTAATAAGCTGTAGTTCTTGTTCCAGAGTTAATCCAATCTTTATCAACTCCTTCAAGCATGTAAGAGTACTTGTGTTTGTGCGGCAATGCCATATCAAGAGCTGCATACTCTATTGAAAAAAAATTCTGAAAATATTGGAGTACAATTTCTTTTGTTGCTGGTAATGATTGAGGCAATGTCGCTTCCTTATCGAAAACCTTAAACGATGTAAAAGCAAGCGGCAGTTTAGAGGAATCTATAAGGATAGCAGACGGATCAAAAACTATAAAACCCTTGAGTCCGCCGAAGTAAAGTTTTCCGGTTTTATCTTTAAAGCTCGCCCGCCAGTTAAACTGATTATGCAGTATTCCCTCTGATTGATCATAGATCCTAAATGTTTCATTGCTTGGATTAAACTTAGCCAAACCATTTAATGTACTAATCCATAAATTTTGTGCATCGTCTTCCTGAACTCCAAAAACAACATCATTCGGTAAACCATTTCTGGTTGTGTAATGGGTAAAACTATCCGAAGATTTGTTGTACTTATTCAAACCTCCGCTGTGTGTAGCAATCCAAATATTTCCTTTAGAATCCTCAGTTATAAAAGTAACCTTATTGCAGTTGATACTAGTTCTATTATTTGGATTAGGCAGATAATGAATTACCTTTTGCAATTGAAAATCATATTTAAATAAACCCTGCAGCCATGTTCCGATC
>JACAFC010000229.1 GCA_013388515.1 Ignavibacteriaceae bacterium
AAATTTCCTTTGCCGTGAAAGTTGTAGCTTGTAAATGGACTTGTGTTTACGTGGTTGGGATTTTCTCGCATACTTCTTACACCTTCAAGATCAAAAGTTTGTCCATCAAGAATGTAATCTGTTAAGCCTTCTTCAAGAATCTCAACCAAATATTTTGTGCTGCCGCCTCGCATGAAGCGTGATTTAATTCCTTTAGCTTTCATTTTTTCTTTTAAGAAAAGAACAAAAGCGAGATTCGTTCCGCCTGCACCAGCTTGAAGCGAAAAACCGTCTTTCATTATTCCAGCAGCTTCAATAAAATCAGCAACATACTCTGCAATCAAAAGTCTGTCAGGTGATTTTGTCACTTCTGTAGTTCCCGAAACTATTTTATTAGGATCACCAAGACTTTCAACTTCAACAACATAATCAACATTGTTGCCTTGAATTTGCCACGGTACACAAGGGAAGGGGACAAGGTTATCAGTTACAACAATAACTTTATCAGCATATTCGGAATCGGCGAGTGCGAAGCCAATCAAGCCGCAAGCAGATTTACCGCGATCGCCTGTAGCATTTCCAAAAGTATCTGCAGTTGGTGCTGCAATCACTGCTATGTCAATATGAACTTCACCATCCTGAACAGCCTGGTATCTTCCGCCATGAGAACGTAAAACTCCAATCCCTTTCATGTTTCCTTCAGAAGTGAATTTTCCTAGGGGCCCATTCATGCTTCCTTCAATGTGATGAATTGTTCCGTCTTGTAAGTATTTTATTAAATGTTCATGGCATGGGAACGATGCACTAGGAAACCATCGAATGTTTTTTATGCCCATCGATTTAACAGTATCAAACAGCAAATTTGTAAGTACATCACCATTTCGTAAGTGGTGGTGAGTTGAGATTGTCATGCCATTTTTTAATCCTGCTTTTTTCAGTGCCTCTTTCAAGTTTTTAACTAACTTATTTCCATCTGATGGGTAATCAATACAAGTTCGGATAGGTGGTTTGGCTTTGTGACCAATTGGGCGGTGCTTGTCCACTCCTTTGAAGGGGATAAGTTTTTCATTATTGATTTTTGTGGGAACCATTCGTCCCGCTGCATTTTTTACTAACTTCATAATTTATCCTTTGATTAGCTGCTTAATGGAACACGGATTTAACAGATCGAACAGATTTAAACTGATTTAAATCCATGATTATCCGTTAAATCAGTTTGTTCCGTGTTCTATTCTGTCTTCCAGTTTTTCGAAATAATATTATTTAGTATCGCCAGCTCAATTGTTCTTTGAGCACGCTTAACCACAGGTGCATCAATCATTTTTGTACCAAGGGAAACTACTCCGAGTCCTTTTGCCTGAGCATCCTCAAATGCGAGTACGATCTTTTTGGCTTTCTCAATTTCCTCAGCAGCAGGCGCAAAAGCTTCGTGTACAACTTTAACTTGACGCGGATGTATACATCCCTTGCCTTCAAATCCAAGTGATTTTGCCTCGATTACACTTTGGCGAAGTCCTTCCATATCTGCAACATCAGAAAAAACAGTATCGATAGCTTGAACACCAGCAGCTTTAGCAGCATTGATAAGCATGCTTCGAGCAAAGAAACTTTCACGTCCTTCATTTGTTCTTTGAGTGCCAATGTCGGCAGTGTAATCTTCAAGACCAATAGCAAGTGCGCAGATATGTCGAGATGCTGAAGCAATTTCATAAGCTTTAATTATTCCTAGAGCGCTTTCGAGAATAGGCATGAAGTAGATTTCTCCGCCTGAGACGGACTTAATTTTATGAAGCCGTTTCAGACGGTGGACTTCCATTTCAACCTCTGTGACTTGCTCTGCCGATTCACACTTGGGAATTAGAATTACATTTACATTGTGAGGAACAATAAACTTTAGATCATTCAAACCTAATGGAATTTGATTGATTCGCACCATTCTTTCAGCACCGTAAAAATCAACTGAGCGAAGAGCATTTCGCACAAGAAGCTGAGCAGCATCTTTTTCTGAATGAGCAACGCTGTCTTCAAGGTCTAGAATTATACCATCAGGTGAATGCAAACCAGCATTAATAAAAAACTTTGGTTCATTTCCCGGAAGGTATAAACGGCTTCTGCGGAGTCTTTCTTTAGTGGTTGACGAATAATTCTTCTCGTTCATTGGAAGAAGAAATTCTTTGTCAAGATCCGGGAGTAATTTTTTTACTGCAAGTTCAAATCTTGCAGCAAGTGTGAAAGGAAGCGCCCCGGCATCTTCAAGCAAAATATCAGCATGATTAATGTTGAAGAATTTGCACATCTCAATTAATTGTGCTTTTATGGAATCGCCGTACATAGATTCAACTTTACTTATCAAATCTATTTTGATGCCGCCGGATTTTTTAAGCTCTAATTCGATATAACAATCTGAGCGAACTTGATCGCCTCGTTTACCGGCGCAGGATTTTGTTGATGATAATTTCATGTTAATATTCTAATATTTTTGCAATTAAAAATTTTCCACTTATTAATTTATTTTTTATTGTTTTATTGCTCTATTGTTAAATTGTTAAAAGAAAATTCACAGCAATATAACAATTAAACAATTTAACAATTACTTTTCAACGTTAAGTTTCTCCATAAAATCAGTTGTCTTAAACTTTTCAGCTTTAAAAATCATATCTCTAACAGTTTTTTGTTTTCGTTTTGGCAGCAATCCATCGGACAGTGCATTAAATTTATTCTCAAGGTCTTCCATAGTCATTGGTTCGCGGGGATCGCCTTTAGGAAATTCGAGATATTCAGAAAACTCTCTTCCATCTTTTGTTCTAACCACTACTTTTGATGGCTGTTTTGCCGGAAACATTTTTTCAAATTCCTCAGAAGCTTCGCCTTTTATTTTATCTATTACCTCCCAAATTCTTGGGTCTTTTAATTTTTCTTCTGAGAAAGATGCCGTTGTAATTTTGTGATCCACCAATGCAGCAGCAATGCAGTAGGGAAGTGAATGATCAGCGGTTTCGCGTGATTCAGGTCTGTACTTGTGAGGATCAAAAAGAATATCACAAGCTCGTGCAATAGTTGTAATAGTAACTGATTCTATTTGATCATAACTTATGTTATTGCCTGTTACTACTTTCAACGTTGCAGAAATGTGAGTGTGAGTTAAAGCTTCAGTCGGAAATGCTTTCATGCTGCATTCGAGGATTTTATACGTTTTTCCTAAATCACCAACAAGTTTATCAACGTCCCATTTCCATTCTCCCAATCCTTCACGACCTTTCATTTGTACCGGTTCCACTTTTTGATCTTTAACATTCCAACCTAAGAAACAATCCATAAACCCTTCTTTGCCCTCGAACACAGCTTCTGTTCCTGTGTAACCTTCCTTTGCCATTAGAGCTGCAAAAACTCCAGCTTGAACTGCCATAGGATCAACCGTGTTTTTCATCATGGTTAATTTGCCTGCGGTTGGGCATCCTATTGTATGGCTGTGGCTTCCACTTATTCCAATGGCATTTACCATTTGATCTACAGTTAATCCAAGTAAATAACCAGCAACTATTGGGGAAACAAATTGAGTTAGTGTGGCATGATGCCATCTTCTCTCACGAATTCCAGGAACTGCAAACTCGCAAAGCCGCTGTTCAAATTCATAAGCAAGAACAATTGCGGTGATTACGTCTTTCATCGATGCGCCAACTAATTCACCAACCGACAATGCTGCTGGAATTATGTCCGATGGATGAGATGGATCTTCTTTCCAATAAATATCATTAAAGTCTAACG
Organism: Ignavibacteriaceae bacterium; assembly: GCA_013388515.1. Taxonomy (GTDB): domain Bacteria; phylum Bacteroidota; class Ignavibacteria; order Ignavibacteriales; family Ignavibacteriaceae; genus XYD12-FULL-36-8. The sequence goes on from JACAFC010000229.1 coordinate 3,745, forward strand.
CACGGATCATCAACGAATTGATTAGAGTTGTATTAACTGCCGGCAGTTTATCTCCAAAACCAATTACTGTGGATTCCTTTGCTCCCTTCATCTTTTTGTAGATGCTGCGAATAATGTTAACGTCTTTTGTGTGATACGCACCGTAGGCGCATCCGATTGAATCGTACAGATATCGCTTTACTTCGTGAACTACATTTTCAGGTAAATCTTTGTATTTAAGATTAACTGCGAATTCTGATATTTGGCGTGAGATTGATTTATTCATGAAAAGTCCTTCATTTTATTAGAATCATTTTTTTTGTTTGACTATAATTGTTTGCAAATATTTTATAAAAAAAAGTTCCAGATGCAAAAGAAGAAGCATTAAAATTTACAGAGTAATTTCCTGGGGTTTTAATTTCATTGACTAAAATTTTTACTTCATTCCCTAATAAATCAAATACTTTGATTAAAACATTGCAAGTAATTGGAATTGAGTACTTAATTGTTGTAATAGGATTGAAAGGGTTTGGATAGTTTTGCGATAGTCCAAATTCAATTGGTACAGCCTCATTCTGAATTATATTACTAACTGAAGGTATATACTTGATAGTTAATATTTCAAAGGGATTCCAATATTCGGATTTTGATGAGCCAAATCCAGTAATGATTAATTCATCTTTATCAGTTAAAGAAAAATCTATCGGTTCTGAATATGAACCTTCGGTAGGAGAATCATATATTTCTTCCCATAACAAATTACCTGTTGAATCGAATTTAGTGATCAGTATATCCGGACTTGATATGTTTGAACGATAGATTGAGGAAGTAATATAAATATTGTCTATTTTATCAATTTTATGTAAAATCCGATTCAACGAGCATTTTTCTTTTTCGTATTTCTTCTCCCATAAAATATCTCCATCTGAACTAATTTTTAATATGAATACGTTGTATCCGCTTTCAAAATTACTTCTCATATAACCAATTGTTAATAGATTATTTTCACTATCAAAGCTAAAACTACCTGGAAAAAATTCGGATTCGTCTGATGTATATGATTTTGTCCAAACTAGATTTCCCATTGTATCTATAGTTGATATTGAAAATCCATTTGATGCACTTAAGTGATTTTTAGATAAAATATAAATAAGTCCCTTTTTTTTATCAAAAATGAAACCATTAGCAAAATTCAAACTCGGATTATTTGTCGAATAATTTTTATCCCAAATTAATGTTAAATTTTTGTCGTATTTTTGAATTCCTATCAAGTGTTTATCACCCTCATTTTTTCGACAGCATACATATAAACAATTTGAATCATCGATTAATAATTGAATTCCTTCTGAATTATAAATATCTGTGGTTGATGGAAAAAGAATATTTTTCAATGAACCATTTGGTTTATAAATAAGTGTATATATTTTTTTAGCTGAATTACTAGCAAGAAATCCAGTTATATATGAGATACCTTCATTATCAATCAAAATAGAATTTCCGCTACCCCAGTTGAATCCAAGCGATGTTCTGCTGAATGCGCCTTCCCAAAGTAAATTTCCATTTGTATCGTATTTTAAGGTACTGAAGGCAGTTCCAAAGGTCGTACTCATATAGCCAGTCAAGTAAATGTTTGAAGAATCATCTAATAACATATTAGCAATCCCGTCATCCCAATTTGATGGTCCATTAAAAGTTCTGATCCATTGTAATTCACCAAAAGTATTATACTTGACAAGCAAATAATCATAATCATAGCCATCATCAGTTGATCCAGCAATATAAATATTATTTCCTTTATCGATAGTCATTTTCACAGGTACATCTTGCACTTGATAGTCTAACCATCTTTCCCAAGCTAATTGAATTTGTGCTGCGACTGGAATGCTTATAATTAATAATAGAATTACTGTACATGAAATATGGCCTGATGATGAAAATCTACTTTTACTATTCATTTTATACCCCATTTTTTTAGATTTAAATTATAAATTTTTCCTCACCCACTCCTCAAGTC
>JACAFC010000241.1 GCA_013388515.1 Ignavibacteriaceae bacterium
ATAGGAGCAGGAGATGATTTCAATGAGCAATTTAAATTCTGGGCAATACCTAACCAAAGCTGGGGTGGTTTGGTATTTAATTCAGGTTCAGGTGGAACTATCCAATATTGTAATATTAGAAATGCTGTGACTGGTATTGCCTGTTATAATACTTTGCCCATTATCCAGCACAATTCAATTTTTGACAACTCGACTGGTATTTCACTTTATAATATCGGTACCTCCTCAAATGAGATTTCGTACAACTTAATTCAAGACAATTCTTCAAAGGGAGTATATCTTTCCTCCGCTTCGCCTAAGCTTTATAGTAACACAATTACTAATAATGGGCAATATGGTGTCTATTGCTATTACAATTCAAGTCCATATTTGTATGATAATATTATTTCCGGGCATACCGGAAGTGGACTGTATTGTACTTCATACAGTTCAGCAAAATTAGTACCATGGAATGCTTCTGGCTGTTGCTGGGGGCATGGTGATAACAATATCAGCAACAATTCTGGTAGGGGTATTAATGCCTCTTATTGGAGTAACTTATATTTAGGCAGTTCGCCGTATGGTGGTTTTAACAGTATTTGCGATAATACTGGTTATGAGTTGAGTGCAATGTATAGTTGCAATATAATGGCTGAAATAAATTGGTGGGGGACAAGCCCGGAATTTTATACCTATCAATCTACATTTGATAATTTACCCTATCTTTCAAACCCACCGAATGGAATTCAAAAAGCTGGTGTGACAGAAAATGGTGAAACTTCGTATCAAAGTATTAACAACGGAATTGATAGGAATTTGGAAAAAGCTTATATGCTACAACTTGAGGGCAAATTTGATGAAGCTATAGCCGCATATTCAAACTTTATAAACACAAAACCAAGCGATCCTGAAGCTGCCTATGCCTTAGTTAGAATAGAGGAATGTCATAGGCTTTCTAACAAAGAAGGGTTTCTAAATTATCTCAATAAGGATGTCAAATCGTTAGCTGCAATTAACAACTACTTAGCTGTCGTATTGCTTGAGTTAGAAAGTCAATATTTTGTTAAGGATGAAAAATACAAGGAAGCCATAGACAATTTCCAAAAGATTAACAAAGAGTATAATCTCAATTCATATGTTGATAAATATTCGATTTTTAATACAGGGTATATTTACCTTAAATTTCTAAATGATGTTGATAATGCTGTTAAATCGTTTGAAGAACTCACCAACAAATATCCAGAAGATGATCTTGTGGGAGAGTTTAAGTATTTACTGAGGGGAGTAAATCCGAACATGCCAAAGAATTCCAGTTTAAGTACTGCAATTTTACCTTCTGAATTTGAGGTTACTCAGAATTATCCTAATCCTTTCAATCCAACAACTAAAATCAGTTATCAACTTCCAGTTGATGCTCCAGTAACATTGAAAGTTTACGATTTGCTTGGGAGAGAAGTTGCAACTTTGATCAACGAAGAAAGACAAGCTGGAACTCATGAGGTTGAAGTTGATGCGAATAACCCCTCAAGCGGAGTTTACTTGTACAAAATAACCATGAATGATTTTGCAAAAACAATGAAAATGATTGTAATTAAATAATTATGAACAACATTAAGAATCATAAATAAGTTAAAACAGGCACAGATAACATTGTCACATAATTTTTCACTCTTAGATATTTTAATTCTTTTTTTCTATTTAGTTACAATACTTGTAATTGCTTTCTATTCATCTAGAAAAAAAGACAAGGATTTTGCTGATTATTTCCTGTCCGGTAAAAGTGCCGGCTGGGTTGCAATTGGAATGGCACTTTTTGCTACGAACATCTCTAGTGAGCATTTTATAGGATTGGCTGGCTCTGGTGCAGCTCGAGGGCTTGCGGTAGCTCAATTCGAGCTTATGGCAATTTTCATACTTATTATTTTGGGTTGGTTCATAGCTCCAATTTACATCAAATCCGGTGTAACAACTGTACCGGAACTTTTTGAAAAAAGATTTGATTCTAAATCACGAAAGTTTTTAGCTGGTTTGTCAATAGGAATTTATTTTTTGACTAAAATCATGGTTACTCTTTTAGCAGGAGGATTGCTTTTCTCTAAAATGTTTGGTTTGAGTATTTATACTTTCGCAATCCTAACAATATTGATTACTGGTATTTATACAATTATCGGAGGTGCAACTGTTGTACTCCGCACTCAAGTTGTTCAATCCTTTATCCTGATATTTGGTGCAGTTTTACTAACTGCATTTGGGTTACATGAAGTCGGCGGGTATTCGGGGCTTAAAGCCAAACTTCCTGCTGATTATTTCAACATGTTTAAACCAATATCAGATCCTGATTTTCCATGGACAGGAATAATATTTGGCGCGCCGATAATTGCTTTTTGGTATTGGTGTACCGATCAATATATTGTTCAAAGAATATTAGGTGCCAAATCAATAGAAGATGCACGGCGTGGTTCTTTGTTGGCGGCACTACTAAAAGTTTTACCTTTGTTTATCTTAGTTATTCCGGGATTAATTGCAATTGCGCTGTTTCCTGAAATTATTGGAGATGAAGCTTATCCAACTTTATTGTCAAGCAGTATAATTCCTATTGGAGTTAAAGGTTTAATTGTGGCTGGGTTATTATCGGCAATAATGTCCTCATTATCTGGTGTCTTCAATACGATAGCAACACTTTTTGTAAATGATTTTTATCGTCATAAGCACACTGAAGCAAATGAAAGGAAATTGGTTTTAGTTGGAAGATTAGCAACAACAGTTGTTGTAGTGCTGGCGATTTTATGTGTGCCATTAGTAAAGGCGGTAAATTCTCAAATGTACTTATTTTTACAAAGTGTGCAAGCATTCGTAAGTCCCCCAATTGCGGCAGTGTTTTTCTTTGGTATTATATCAAAAAAAATTAAAGCCAAGGCCGCTTTTTTAACATTATTATTAGGAGAAGCAATAGGTTTATCAAGGTTTGCTGCGGATTTACTAATCAAGTTTAGATTTGTTGAACATCCACTGATAATCGCTTATTCAAATGTTAATTTTTTGCATTTTGCTATTTTCTTATTCTTGACTTGTGCTGGAATGCTGTTTTTAATAAATTTTGCTTTAAGTAAAAAGATGACAAGCGAAAGAAATTATTTATCATTTTCGTTAAAAGAAAGTATTCAAGAAATCCAATCCTTTAAAAAAATTGAAAAGTCAAGAACCAGTTTTGTAATATCAGGATTTATTCTTTTAATTATTATTGGTGTTTGGAGTTTATGGAGTTAAAAATTTTACTGTTAATCAACTTTGCGGTCGAGTATTGATGCTGAACCTTGATCGTAAATTTATTCAATCAAAAACAATAGGAGAAAAGCTATGAAAAAACTTTTCGTTACTCTTTTTGTTCTTTTCTTAGCGGGACTATCGCAAGCCCAATGGGTCGTAGATAATTACGACAACGTAGTTG
>JACAFC010000250.1 GCA_013388515.1 Ignavibacteriaceae bacterium
ATTACAAGAGTTGGTAAATCCGGAATTATGTTAGGATCGCGGAAATACCTAAGTGTCGAATCAAAAATCACACTTTTTATGGATGCGCTTAATCCTCTTAACCCTAAAAAATAAATAATGGTCAATGGAATAAAAATCAAAAAGAAAAATTTAGAGAATACCTTTAGTTTTTCATCTGAACCATTCAAAAAATAGTTTGTACTGTAGTGATAAATTTTCAAACAAAGAATTGCAAAAAAGATTGCAGTTATCAAAAACTCAATGGGTGAACGAACCCAACCGCCTGCAAAGGCGGATGAGAAATATGAAGCATCTGACAATATACCAGGCAGAATGCTCGATGGGAATTCCAATTGATAAATTATATAGCGAAATACTAACAAATAAAACGCTAGCAAAACTATTTTTGCTGAGTTGTATTTTATTCTTAAATAATCTTGCTTAAGACCAAAACCAAAAAAAATGATTGCGAGAGTGACCAGAATAGATTGAAAAATTTTGAATTGCGAATTAAGTCGATTTATAGTTAAATCAAGAATGGGTTTAGTAAAGGTTACTTTGCCTATTATATTTCTTCGATTATTAAGCAGCGGAAACGAATACTTGCGTCCATCTTTTTCCGGTTGTCCCAATGGATCAAAATCAATATATGTATGAACGCCGTATTCTTCAAATATTCTTTTTGTAAAGCTTATCTCTTCGTAAAATTCATTATTGATTGTATAGTGCTTTTCAAATGGGAGGCTACAAATAATGTAGAATATATCTGATTCTGTAACAATAGTATCAGTGATGGTGAGGTATGTAACTAAATCAGACCTGACAAAATAAGTTTCACCAATTGGATAATCTAATGGAAACAGATCTTCTTGAGGCACAGCTACCTTAGAATTCCACGCTATTAATTTACCATTTGGAGCGAGTACTTCGAGAGAGTAACCTTTATTTTTTGGAAGATTAATTGCCTTTACAATATCTCCATACGAAACTTTTTTTATATCTAGTATTTCATGCAAATCATTACGTACATAATCCTTTGTTCGAATGACCAATTTTTCATGCTCATGAAATTCATTTACAATTTTCGACTCTATATCTGCTATTTTTTCAGAAAGAGTTGCTGCCCAGTTTTCTCTTTGATTCTCAATTAAGATTGGCGATAGAATTCCCGTAGCAATTAGTATGACTAAAATAAAAAAGACGATAGCAAGATATTTCCTATCGTCTTTGATTATATCAACAAGTCTTTTAGACATTAATTAATAGTTAGCAGTGAAATTTTCCAGTGGTTACCGCTTTTTGTTAATGAGATATACACACGAGCAATTCCTCTTTTCCCCCGGAAATCATAATGATAAACTCCTGTTGCATAAGGTATATTTTCATCCAAATTAACATTTTGCATTTTAAATGATATAACTTTATAAGCTTTGAAAAAATCTTCAAGTAAATAGATTGCCTGGTTTGAACTGTAATACCCATTAACACCATTTGTTAAACTAAAATAAGTTTGCTTACTAAGATAACTGGAAATAGCAGAGGCTCGGCTTGAAGATATTCCCAATTCAATTTCATTAAAAACACTCTGAGTTAAGGTACGCTTCTGACTTGAATCAATCTTATTAAAATAGTGAACTTCCTGTCCGAATACTCCGATAGCCAGGAAGTTCCAGATTAAAAAGAAAACGAAATTTATTTTATTTAAGCTTATTAACATTCTTAATCAAAATTTAGTGAATAATCAATAATAAATCTATTAAATACTCACTGAAGTTCTGTTTGATTCCCAAGTTTACCGCATATTTCTTTTTAATTGCTGTCGAATATTCGTTTTTGCCTTAGGTTTAAGCTGAGCTTCGCCCTCAACTAATTGATAAGCCCAATCAAATACTATTCGATCATTAGTGATAGATTTGACTCGTATTTTTGCAAAATGATTATTCCATGTCCATATAACATATGTATGTCCAACAGAGGCTATTGCATCCTTAGATTCTGACCAACCATTAACTGGTGCATAAGGAATATCGTAAATACTCTGGGTATATCCCATATCCTGAATATCTGTATCATCCCAAACATCAAGATAATATGTTCCATTGTAATTCTCAAAGAATACATCCGAATTATCACTATTATAGGGAACAACAAGATATTTTGAAAAAGAATAACCTGAATTTTGCGGAAACCTGTTAAAATCAAAAATTGCTTGGTTAAATCCCTCTGGTCTTGGTGTTGAGTATACAACATCATAGCTTAATTCACTTTCATTATTGTTATAATCATAAGCTGTTACAGCATAGTAGTAGGTAACTCCATTATTAGCACCATAATCGACAAAATAATTGTCATTGGTAGAACCAATCATAGTATACTTACCGTCATATTCATAGCTGTAATATACATTGTAACCAGCAACATCGTTTTCATAATTGTGGAACCAGCTTATATCAACTACATTGTCACCATTTAGTACAGCTATTCCAGTCGGAGGAGATGGCGGCTGATTATCTATATGATAAAATGGGTCATGAAAGTCACACGAATTTAGTGAGAGTATGATTATCATTAAAACAATAGATAATAATAACTTTTTCATTTTAGAACCTCCTATAAATTGTCAGTTCTAATTAGCCAAAGAAAATGCCAAAACTAGAGTTTATTTCTGATAGAAAAGTAGAATGATGACAGCTTTTTTGTAGTGTTTAGTGGACTATCTGTATAGTAAATGCTATCCCCAGTCATTAAAAGTATCGGTACTTAGATTGAGAACATCTCGCCTCTAAACAGAATTTTTTTGTTATTAATTACTCCAATAGCCCTGCCTGTTAGTAGTTTTTTGTCGAACGGAGAATTTTTGGATTTGCTTTTAAGGTTATTGATATCTACTGTCCATACTTCATCCAAGTCTATAAAAGAAAAATTTGCACTTTCATTTTCCTTAAAAAGAGGTATGGTTTGATTAAGAATTTTCCGTGGATTAATAGATAATTTTTCAATCAACTGATGGAAAGTGAGTATTTTTTTATGTAAAAGTTCACTAAGAGCCAAACCAACTGTTGTTTCCAATCCCACAATTCCATTAGGTGCATACTCAAATTCAGCTTCTTTCTCTTCCAAGGAGTGTGGAGCGTGATCACTAGCAATGCAATCAATTGTACCGTCTTTCAATCCTAAAAGAATTTCATCTACATCCTGCTGAGTTCTCAAAGGAGGATTCATTTTAAAATTTGTGTTATAACTTTTTAGTGAATCATCCGTTAAACTAAAATGATGCGGAGTAACCTCAGCAGAAATTTTAATTCCTTTGGCTTTTGCTTCACGAACCAACTGCACTGATTTTTTTGTACTAATGTGTGCAATATGAATTATACCCCTGGTATACTCGGCAACAATAATATCTCGCATAACTATTAAATCCTCTGCGATTGAAGGAATTGGCGGCAAACCTAATAAAGTTGAATTTATGCCTTCATTCATTGCCCCCCCACTAAGAGATTCATCTTCGCAATGCTCAATAATTGGCAGATTATACATCTGTGAATACTCTAGCGCTCTCTTAAGTATACTTGAAGATTTAATGGCAACACCATCATCAGAAAAACCTACAACACCAGAATCATGCAGTTCTGCCATTGGAGAAAGTACATC
>JACAFC010000117.1 GCA_013388515.1 Ignavibacteriaceae bacterium
ACGTTAGATTCAAAGCAACGGAAATTGCAGCCTGGGACACTGATGATTTGCGATGCTGAGAAACCGGTTGCAATTGCTGGGGTGATGGGTGGAGAGAATTCAGAAATAAATTCTAAGACAAAAAATTTATTAATCGAAAGTGCTTACTTCAATCCGACAAGCATAAGACGTACTTCTAGAGCGCTTGGTTTATCAACGGACGCATCGTATCGATTTGAAAGAGGTACTGATCCAAGCAACACCCTTTATGCTGCTCAAAAAGCGGCACATCTAATTTCCGAGCTTGGTTTCGGCAAAATAGCAAATGGTCACATTGATGTTTATCCTAATAAAATTTCACCCCGAATTATTGATTTTCGTATTAATTCTGTTGAGAGGATTTTAGGTTACAAAGTTGCCTCTGATAGGATTATTAAAATATTATCAAGTCTAGGGTTTGAAGTAAATGAGAAACTAGAAGATTACCTCAAAGTTGCTGTTCCAAGTTTTCGTCCTGACATTGAAAGAGAAATTGACATAATAGAAGAGATCGCGCGAATTCATGGTTACGATAATATTCCTACTATTTCCAAAATATCAGTTACACTTCAAAAACGTGTTGACGAAACTGAATTTGAGGATAGAGTACGAAATATTGCCAACTCCTTGGGGTTTTATGAAATGATAAATAATCCACTGGTTAATCTAAAAATGACTTCCTGGGGCCAACATCCAATTCGAATATTAAATCCTCAGAACATGGATATGGAATATCTAAGGAATTCATTATTACCCAGTGCACTTTCTGTAATAGCTCGAAATATTAATTCTAGTGAAAAAGATTTACGGCTATTTGAGATAGGAAAAATTTTCTACAAAACAACTCAAAATCAGTTAACATCATTCTCCGATTTTATTGAGTCGCAAAAGTTATTATTTATAATTACTGGTAATGTAAATTTGAAAGAATGGTATTCAAATGAGAGATTTTGCGATTTTTTTGACCTAAAAGGAGATATTAATAGCTTTTTGTCACAGATTTCCCTTGACTATTCTGCAAATGATTCCTATTATCACGAAGGAAATAATTTGTTTGAATACCGACTAACTAAAAGTATTGATAATAAGGTGTTAGGCGAGGGAGGTAAAGTAAAAAAGGAAGTTCTTCAAGAATTTGGAATTGAGCAAGATGTTTTTGCTTTTGAATTTGATGTTTCATCTTTAATAAATGTTGAAAAGAAAAGTAAAAGATTTACTGAACCCTCAAAATTTCCTAAAATACGCAGAGATTTTGCATTTGTACTTGATAAAAACATAACAGTGGATAGAATAATAAATCATATTAAAAATAAAAGTTCTAACTTGTTAACTTCTGTTAAGCTTTTTGATGTTTACGAAGGCGAAGCCTTCGGCAGTGGGAAAAGAAGTTTAGCATTTGCACTTGAGTATAGTTCAACTGAAAGAACATTAAAGGAAATTGAAGTTGAACAGGATTTCACTTCACTAATCAAGTCTATTTCTGAAACTTTTAATGCAGTACTGAGAGGTATTTGAGTGAGCGAAGTTTCAAAATACGAAAGTATAATCAATGATCTTAATTTAATTGAAACTCAAGCAGAAATTTTAAAAAATAAAGCTAAAGACATTGAGCTAAGAAATAGTCAAGTTGAAAGAATAATCGAACAGCTAAAAGCTGAAAATGCTTTACTAAATCAAAAAGTGGCTAAATTAGAAGAGGAATTAGAGAGGCTTAATGTTAAAACAGAATTGGATATTTTTAATTCACTAACTTCAAAGGAGAAAGAGGCGTTAAAATCAAAAATTGAAGATTTGATAAGTAAAATTGATTATCATATTAGTTCTTAAAAATTATTGATCGTTTGATGGAAAAGATATAAATGACCGACAAGAAGAAGCTTAAAATAAAAATATTTGACAAAGAATATTCTTTATTAGTTGAAAATGAAGAAATAGCCAAAGAACTGGCAATTTATGTTAATAAGGTAATGGAAGAAACTAAGGAAGAACTTCCGGACCAACCGTCACAAACTATAGCTATTATTGCTTGTTTAAATATTGCTTACGATTTGTTCCTTGAAAAGAATAAAAACCGTGAATTTTTAATTCAAGCATCTGACAAAATCAAAAAGCTTAAGCTTCTCCTCAGCGAATCGCAGATATCCATTCCATCTTAGTTAAAGTTAATCTGCCGCCCTGTCAGTTAATACAAAAAGAAAAACTAACTCTTTTAATTAGGGATTTTGACTTTCGGCGTCTATTGCAGGCCTTATCATGAGTAATCATGAATATGCTTTATTAAGCAGAACAGAGGAAGCAAAAACCGTTCGGGCGATTTCCCAAACTGCATCTACTGGGTTTTTCCCATTAGTCAGAGGCTGGCAGGCGGTTTAATTTATTACCGTAATGGAGGAAAAATGGACATGTCTAGCATCAGTCCTTTAATTATTATACCAGCGGTAATTTTTCTCATTGCACTGTTTTTTTTCTTAGGATGGTATCTAAATACTAAAATTGGCAAAAAAAGTTTATTAGCAGCCGAGGAAAGAGCAAAGCAAATTATATTAGAAGCTCAACGGGAGTCTCAGAATCTTAAAAGAGAAAAATTACTTGAAGTAAAAGATGAATGGTACAAGAAAAAACTTGAGTTTGATAATGAATTAAATCAAAAAAAACAAAGATATGCTAATATAGAAAAACAACTTTCTTCACGTGAAGAAAACATTGAAAAAAAGTTTGATCTCGTTATTAAAAAGGAGAAAGAAAACAAGCAGCTAGAGAAGGAACTTCAAATTCAAAAAAAAGAGATTGAAGCAAAAATTCTGGATATTCAGAAACTAGAAGCTGAACAAAATGAAAAGTTGGAAAAGATTTCTGGCTTATCGAAAGAAGAAGCTAAACGAATGCTTATGGATAACCTTATCGATACTGCCAAAGCAGAGAGTGCGCGTCTTATAAAAGATTTGCACGATAAAGCAAAAAGCGATGCAAAAAAAGACGCTCAAAAAATTATTGTACAGGCCATTCAAAGAACAGCCGCTGACTACGCTGTTGAAACAACAGTATCTGTTGTTCAAATTCAAAATGATGAAATGAAAGGGCGAATTATTGGCAAAGAAGGAAGGAATATTCGTTCTTTCGAGGCAGTTACCGGAGTTGATGTAATTGTAGATGATACACCTGAAGCAGTCATCCTTTCTTCTTTCGATCAATTTAGACGCGAAGTGGCAAGGTTATCTCTTGAACGATTAATTGCCGATGGTAGAATTCATCCAGCAAGAATTGAGGAGGTAGTTGAAAAGGTACGGCAAGAACTTGAAGAGGAAATGGTTAGAGATGGAGAAAACACTTTAATGCAATTAGGCATTCATAACATGCACCCAGAATTGGTGAAAAGCATAGGTAGAATGAAATATCGTTCTAGTTTTGGGCAAAACTTGCTTCAGCACAGCGTTGAAGTAGCATATCTAACAAGCATAATGGCTGCCGAACTTGGATTGGATGTAAACTTTGCGAAAAGAGCGGGATTGTTGCATGATGTGGGTAAAACTTTAGATAAAAGTATCGAAGGGCCTCATGCACTGCTGGGATACGAACTTACAAAAAAATTTAAGGAACACCCTATAGTAGTGAATGCTGTTGGTTCACACCATGAAGATATTGAGATGGAACATCCAATTGCTCCGTTGGTTCAGGCTGCAGATGCAATAAGCGGTGCGCGGCCTGGAGCAAGGCGTGAACCTCTCGAAAGCTATGTTAAAAGACTTGAAACACTGGAGTCGCTTGCTAAATCATTTGAAGGCGTTGCAAAAACATACGCTATACAAGCAGGCAGAGAAATCCGCGTTGTTGTAGAGCAAGACAAAGTTGACGATACATTAGCTGATAAGCTTGCAAGCGAAATTGCAGCAAAAATTGAGAATGAAATGGAATATCCTGGTCAAATAAAAGTTACAGTTATTAGAGAAGTTCGAAAGATAAGTTATGCTAAATGATATAATTACTTTAACTATTCTATTTTAAAATTTTTCCCGCCCATCAAAATTGATGGGCTTTATTATTTTAAGTACAGCTATGAAAAAAATAAAGGTTGCAATCACTGGAAATATTGGCTCAGGGAAAACAAGCTTCTGCAAATTATTGGAGGATATGGGTTTGAAAGTGATTTATGCAGATGATATTGCTAAGGATTTAATGCTTAATGATATGAAAATAAAATCAGAGATTATTAAAAATTTTGGTAACAATGCTTATGACAATCAAGGATTAAATAAAAATTATTTAGCAAATAAGGTTTTCTCAAGCAGTGAAAACACTATCAAAATGAATTCAATAGTACATCCTGCCGTGATAAAAAAAGTACAGAAGTTGATGGAGGAATACTTAAAAAAAACAGATATTATATTTCATGAAGCCGCATTGATTTATGAGGCTTACATGGATAAATATTTTGACTTTATTGTACTCATATCAGCAGATGTGAAAATAAGAATGGAGAGGAAGCAAGTGCAAAGTGGATTTTCAGAGGAAATGTTTATGCAGCGAGAACTTAATCAAATACCGGAAGAGGAAAAGAAAAAGCATGCAGATTTTATTTTTACAAACAATGGCTCCTTAATTCAACTTAAAAATAAATCAGAGCTTTTGATGAAAATATTAACCGGAATGTTGTCATGATTAGTAATTCTTCAACTAAATTCATTTACTAAGTGCAAGTATAAGTTTAGCAAAATTTAATTATTTTTAATCAATTAGTTCTAAAAATTATTACATCCCGAATTTTTAAGGAAAAATAAATTGTCACCGCTAAATTCACTTATCGTTAAAATCACACAGCTTCTTCCCAAATCTATGGTTCGAATATTCGCAGGAAAATATATTGCTGGCGAAGAACTTGAGGATGCAATCAATTTAGTAAAAACTTTAAATTCCAAAGGCATATATGCAACTATTGATGTATTAGGTGAATCAATAAAGAGCAAAGAAGAAGCCTTAGAGGCAAAACAAAAGTGTTTAGATGTTCTTGATGCAATAGAGAAAAATAAATTGCTGGCAAACGTTTCAATAAAACCTACCCAGATGGGTCTTGCAATCGACGAACAATTTGCCCTTGAGCAGATATCTGAAATTGTGGAAAGAGCCAAATCCTACAATAATTTTGTTCGAATCGATATGGAGGATTCTCCATTTACTGATTCAACTTTTAGAGTTTATGAAAAGATTTATAAAAAGATTGGACACGTAGGTATAGTCGTTCAAGCATATTTGAGAAGAACCTTGAGTGATGTTGAGAAATTAAATAAGCTCGGAGCAAATTATCGCCTTTGTAAAGGAATTTATGTAGAACCAGAAAATATCGCGTACAAAAATCGTAAAGAAATTCGTGATAATTTTTTGGCAATTTTAAGAAAAATGTTTGCCGATGGAAATTATGTTGGCATCGCAACGCATGATGATTATTTGATTGAGAATTCTTATAAAATAATTAAGGAAATGGGCATACCAAAAGATAAATTCGAATTTCAAATGCTTCTTGGTGTAAAAGAAGAATTAAGATATAAAATTAATTCTGATGGGTATAAAGTTAGAATTTACGTTCCATTTGGTAAAGACTGGTA
>JACAFC010000270.1 GCA_013388515.1 Ignavibacteriaceae bacterium
AAGCCGGAGATGATCTGCCCGTTGAAGTGGATCTGGCCCGACTGGTAATCCTCCGGGTAGCGAAGCGTGTTCTCCGCGTCCCTGATGCCGCTCGAGCACTGGTTCAGATAGAACCCCTCCCCGCAGATCGAGTTGCCGTCGAGAAGAAGAGCCGCCGTGTCCGAGTTGCCCTCCCCCACGTCGGCGGGGTTGCTCCCGTAGATCCACTGCGTGATCCCGTGCGCGTACTCGTGGTAGATCACGTCCCCCATCTGCCCCGTGTTGCCGCACCCACCCCCAGCCCGATAAAAGTTGATCGTGCTGCCGTCCCAATACGCATTGCACGTGCTCGCGATGTTCGCCGCCGCCGACATCCGATAGTCGGGCGACGCCCAGCCCGGATCGTACTGCTTCACCACGTCGTGAATCCGATTGCCGTGCAAATAGATGTCCCGCGCCGCGTCGTTCTCCCACCCATCCGTCCACCGAATCTCGAACGGCACCCCAGGCGTCGCCGTCCCCGTAAACGTCCCGTCCCCGTCCAACTGATCGTTCACGTTGATCCAACGACCGTCCAACTGCGCCGTCACCGTCACGGGCGCCGTCCCCGAATGCGCGATCTCGTAGTTGCCCTGCGGATCCGAATACCCACTGTTGCCCCCCGTCACCGCCACCCGCATGTTCGGCATCCGCCGATCCTGCTCCCCGTAACAGTACCCGTAGTCCTCCACGTCCCCCGCCGTCGTCCCCACCACGTTCGCGTAACAAACATCGTCATACCGCCACAAAACCTCCCCCGTCCCCGCATCCACATACGACACCCAAATCCCAAACGGCTCCTCCACACGATGCCGCACCCGCCAAACCAGCCGGTACCCCATCCCTTCCCCCTCCGGAACCGGAAGGATCAACAACTCGCCCCCCTCCTCCCGATCCCGACCCGGAACGAAGCGAACCTCCCTGGCCGCCTTGCGGGAGGCGGCGGCGGCATCGAGATCGGCGGAGGCCTCGAGGCGGATGCCCGGATGCAGGTCCGAGCCGAAGTAGTAGAGGCGTCCAGACTCTGTCATGACCAGGCGCAAGCGCGCCCCTTCCACCTCGATCCCCTGGTGGAGTTGATCGAAGATGACACCCCACTTCCCCATCGCGTTCACGATGGAGCGCACGCGGAGACCCTCCGGATCCGCGCCGAGAAAGGCCGCGTTCTCCGCGATGAAGGATCGGGCGGCCGCCTCCGCGGCCGACTCGGTGCCGATCGGGCCGTCCGTGAGTTGCACGCCGGCCCCGTAGACCGCGTGCGGAGTCCCGGTCAGGGCGTTCCACTGATAGCGCCACCCGCTTCCGGCCCGGCTCTCGAACGCAGCCGCCTCCGGATGGAGGCCGGGCTGCAGGCCGGCCGTCTCCCATGCGGGGGCCCTCTCGGATCCGGGGGCGGGGATCGCAAGATCCTCGCGCTCGGCGACCGGCACGAAGGCGTGCGCAGCGGTCGCCGCGAGGGCGAACAGCGCGCAAACAAGCACGGCACGACGCATAGCAACTCGCATCCCTAGACTCCTTGGTGTTTGGATCCTGAAGGCCGCGCGCGAATGGGCCCATCCCGCGATGCCTGCGCAGCCCATCGATCATCGGGCCAACATGCTACCTTTCAAGATTCTACGCCACTCCGACGCTGTCCGCAAGGTGCCGTCCGAGACCCTGCCCAGAACCGGGGCCTCCTCGCGCGGCCCGTCGCCTTTCGATTCCCGCCCTCACGCGCACGGGCACCGAGAATTCTCAAAGCCTCCGGGGCGGCGGCCGATAGGTAACTGAGGCTCCTGGCGCACCTTGGATCGCGCCAGCGCCCGGAGCGGGATCGGGAGGCGTCATGGCACATCACCTGGGCACGAAGCGAACCGAGGCTCGGCGGAAGCTGGATTGAGCACCGAACGCACGCGAACCATACGAAGCAAGCTGCTCATCGCGTTCCCCGGGATCGCCGTGGGCTCCTGCCTCGTCATCGCCGTGACGACGAGCCTTCACCTGCGCGACACCACTCTCCGGCAGACCGAGCGGTCGCTCCTCTCGCTGGCCGAGGTGACCGCGCACACGGTCTCGGCGGGTCTCGATTTCGGCCTGCCCGGTTCTGTCCAGACAACACTCGCCGGCCTTTTCAAGATCCCCGACATCCGCTACGTCGCGGTCCGGAAGTCCAACGGCGAGGTCTTTGTGAGCATGGGGGACGACCCCGGGATTCCGCTCTGTCCGATGCATGGCGGGGCTTCGGCGATCCACCAACATCCCGGATTTCTGGTCGCCACGACGCCGGTGCGGGACATGGCCGATCTGGCGATTGGCGAACTCACGATTCTCTATTCGATGGAGAGAACCAACCGAGCCCTCATGAGCTCCATTCTCTGGCGACTCCTGATCTTGCTGGGAACGGCCGTCGCGAGCGTCATCGCGAGCCTCTCGATCGCCCGGCACCTCACCACACCTTTGACTCGCCTGACCGAGGCCGCGCAGAGGCTGGCGGCCGGCAGGTTCGATGAGCCGGTCCGGGTCGCTTCGAACGACGAGATCGGGATTCTGGCGAGGACGTTCAACACGATGAGTCGCGCCCTGCTCGACTCCCGCAGGCAGGTGGAGAGGGCAAACCAGGAGCTGGAGGGGCGCATCCGCGAGCGCACGGAGGAGCTGCGGCAGAAGAACATCGCCCTGGAGCTGCAGACGGAGCGGGCGCTGGAGGCGAGCCGGCTCAAGAGCGCCTTCCTGGCGAGCGTCTCGCACGAGCTGCGAACCCCCTTGAACGCGATCCTCGCTCTCTCGGAGCTGATGAAGGACGGGCTCGCGGGAGAGTTGACGGAGGAGCAGCAGTCCCATGTGACGATGATCCACAGCAGCGGATCGGGGTTGCTGCGGCTCATCAACGATGTCCTGGACCTGTCGAAGATAGAGGCCGGAAAGATGGAGCTGACGCCGAAGCCTTGCAACGTCCTGGAGGAGCTCCGGCGGGCTGTCACCCAGATGGAGCCGCTGGCGTCCCGCAAGGGGCTCGACCTGAGGGTGGCGATTCCCGCCGGGCCGATCGTCTCCCTCGACGGCGATCGGGTCCGGCAGATCCTCGTCAACCTTCTCGGCAACGCGATCAAGTTCACCGAGCGTGGGTATGTCGAGGTGGCCGCGGAAGTGAAGGAAGGCCCCGATCTCCTCGAGATGTCGGTTCGTGACACAGGCATCGGCATCGACAAGCAAGATCTCCAGGCGATCTTCCAGGAGTTTCGCCAGGTGGACGGCACGCCGTCGCGCAAGTTCGGCGGTACGGGTCTTGGCCTCACGATCTCGCGCCGGCTCGTCGAGATGATGGGGGGGCAGATCTT
This sequence comes from Ignavibacteriaceae bacterium, assembly GCA_013388515.1. Taxonomy (GTDB): domain Bacteria; phylum Bacteroidota; class Ignavibacteria; order Ignavibacteriales; family Ignavibacteriaceae; genus XYD12-FULL-36-8. The sequence goes on from JACAFC010000270.1 coordinate 3,336, forward strand.
CGTCGAGAGCACCCTGGGGGAAGGTTCCTGCTTCCGCGTCGAAATCCCCCTCGCCCAGGGCCGCTCGCGACAGGACGGGGACCTCGCCGACAGGGCGATGGCGGCCTAGGGCACAGACGACGAAGGAGCGCCATTCAAAATGACATCCACGCAGGAAGCGACCCGAATCCTCGTAGCTGAGGACGATCCGACCAACCAGTACGTCTTTCGAACCATCCTGCGAAACGCAGGCTACGACGCCACGATCGTGGAGAATGGCCTCCTTGCCCTCGAGAGGGCCAGGGAGAGCCCCCCGCGGCTCTTCCTCCTCGACATGATGATGCCCGTGATGGACGGCTACGAGACGGCCTGGCGGATCATCCAGGACCCACTCTTCGACAATATCCCCATCCTCGCCCTGACCGCCCGAGCCATGCAGGGCGACGCGGAGCGAACCCTCGAGGCCGGGTGCGACGACTACCTCTCGAAACCGATCCAGCGCATGGCCTTCCTCGAGAAGATCGCCTACTGGCTCCAGCGCGAGCCGGGGGAGTGGATGCCCGAGCGCCTCGCCAAGCGGGTGCCGCAACGGGACGTCGCCTAGAAGCGCCCCGCGCCGACCCCTCCTAGCCCGCGGAGGCCCGGGGCCTCTTGCCTTTTGCCTCTTGCCATTTCCCCCGCCCCTTCTGGAAAATGACCGGGTGCTTGAAAGGAGCCCCGGCAAACGGGGCGGGATGGGACGTCAAAGGAGGAGGAAACATGCCGAGCTCCGTAGCAGCGTTCATGGAGTATGTGATCGCCAAGAACCCGGGCGAGAAAGAGTTCCACCAGGCGGTCCACGAGGTCATCGACTCCATCTGGCCGTACCTGCAGCAGCACCCCCACTATCTGGAAGCCAAGATCCCCGAGCGGATCGTCGAGCCCGAACGGGTGATTCTCTTCCGCGTCCCCTGGATGGATGACAGGGGGCAGGCGCAGGTGAACAAGGGATACCGGATCGAGTTCAACTCCGCGATCGGGCCATACAAGGGCGGGCTCCGCTTCCACCCGACGGTCAACCTGAGCATTCTGAAGTTCCTTGGATTCGAGCAGGTCTTCAAGAACAGCCTGACGACGCTGCCGATGGGCGGCGGCAAAGGCGGCTCCGACTTCGATCCGAAAGGAAAGTCCGACATGGAGGTCATGCGCTTCTGCCAGAGTTTCATGACCGAGCTCGCACGCCACATCGGACCCAACACCGATGTGCCCGCGGGCGACATCGGCGTCGGCGGTAGAGAGATCGGCTTCATGTTCGGCCAGTACAAGAGGCTCCGCAACGAGTTCACGGGCGTGCTGACCGGCAAGGGGATCAACTGGGGCGGAAGCCTCATCCGTCCCGAGGCGACCGGATACGGCACGGTCTACTTCGCGCAGGAGATGCTCGGCACCCGCGGCGAGTCGCTCAAGGGAAAGACCGTGGCGGTCTCAGGCTCCGGCAACGTCGCTCAGTACGCCGTCGAGAAGGTGAATCAGCTCGGCGGCAAGGTCGTCACGCTCTCCGACTCGAACGGCACGATCTATGACCCGAACGGCATCGACCAGGAAAAGCTGAGCTTCGTGCTCGACCTGAAGAACGTCAAGCGCGGGAGGATCAGCGAGTACGCCGCCAAGTACAAGTGCGAGTACCTCGAGGGCAAGAGGCCCTGGGCCGTCAAGTGCGATATCGCGCTGCCCTGCGCCACGCAGAACGAGATCAATGCGGCCGATGCGGCCACCCTCACGAAGAACGGCTGCATCTGCGTCGCCGAGGGCGCCAACATGCCGACCGAGCCTGGCGGCATCGAGGTCTTCCTCAAGGCCAAGATCCTCTACGGCCCGGGCAAGGCCGCGAATGCCGGCGGCGTCGCGACCTCAGGTCTCGAGATGTCGCAGAACTCCCTGCGTCTCTCCTGGTCAAGGGAAGAAGTCGATCAGCGTCTCCACAACATCATGAAGAACATCCATGCGACATGCGTGAAGTACGGCAAGCAGCCCGACGGGTTCATCAACTACGTCACGGGCGCCAACATCGGCGGGTTCATCAAGGTCGCCGATTCGATGCTCGATCAGGGGCTCGTCTAGTCCGGCCGCCGGACCGCAGCGCAACGAGAAGCGCGGGGCCCGAGACGGAAGACCGTCTCGGGCCCTTTGCACGGAGAGTCCGGGGACCCGAACGCCGGCGTGCCACTCGGCTGATTCCAGGGCCCGGGTTAGGCCCCGCTGGCCCCTTTGAGGATCAGCCCCCGCCGGGAGCGGCCATCGATCCAGATTTCTAGGGGTTTCTCGAGCGAGAGATGGCGCAGGAACGCTCCTTCGGACGTTGCGACCTGTCGCGACAGCCACTCGAAGTCGAGAAACCCTTGCGCCTCGCGGCGATGAACCTGGAAATACCCCACGCCCAGGGCAGTCATGTTGTGGAAGAAGTGCGTCCCTTCCGAGGGCGTGACGGGCACGTCTCCCAGATCGGTCTCGACGATGACGCGGGCGCCCGATACATCGTGCCACTCGACGGGGATGCCCAGCCACGGATCGGACGTTCCCCAGCGGCCGGGCCCGATCAACACGTAGGGACGTCGCTGCGAGGTCAGGCGGCGGTTCAGCATCTCCAGCTCCGAGGCCACCGCGACTGTGAGCGAGCGGTCGAAGGACTCCGGCTTGACGTAGACAAGATCCCGCACGCCGCGGAGGTTCCCCTGTCCAAAGGCCCGCCAGGCCTTGCAGAGCACCGCCTCGGCCCCTGAGCGGTCGATGATCCGGTCCAGGTCGGCGGCGGCGACATCGATTGAGAGGGGGCGCAGCTGGAGGAAGCCGATCCTCGGTCCGCCGCCGGCCGGCCTCAGATCGACAGCGAACTCGATCTCGACGGGCGCGCTCATCGCCTCCCGGCCGAGAGCCAGCAGCCGCATGAGCAGGGAAGGGTAGGGCGAGGAGACGCTCTTCAGGATCGGGGCGAAGGTGACCAGCCGTATCCCCGCGCGGGAGATCCCCTCGAAGACCGCGTCGTCATCAGGCGAGTAGACCGAGCCGACCGGGCCGAGGGTGCCGTGCTCCTCCGCCACATCGAGCCCCAGCTCGACAATCGCCTCGTCGAGAGCCGTGCCGGTGGCGCGGCGCCCTCTTTCCAGATCGAGCGCGTAGAATCTCCTCTGGGCGTTCTCCAGGCAGTCGGCGGCACTCGAGAACTGCGGAAGGGTATGGGGACTGCCTGGAGAGAAGCGCACCGCCTTGCGCCCCTCCACGACGGTCTTGCCGAGGCCGAGGGCGACCAGGGCGGCTCCGTCCTCGGGGCTCATGTCGAGCACCGGATAGTAGTTGTAGGAGCTGACGACGCCAGCGAAGTCGGGGTAGAAGTAGCGGCCGTGGGCTCGTCCGACGAGGCGCTGCAGGACGACCGCCATCTTCTCTTCTTCCATCCGATAGGGTGTGTGCTCCAGGTAGGCCTTCGCGTTGCGCGAGAAGGTGGAGGCGTAGACCAACCGGATGGCATCGCAGAGCTGCTGCAGTCTCACGTCGGGATCGGGATCGCTGTTGGCGAGCATGCAGGTCCTGTAGATCCCCGCGAAGGGTTGCTCGTGCGAGTCCTCCAACAGGCTCGACGACCGGACGGCGAGCGGGACGTTGACCCTCTCGGCGAAGCGGCGCAGATCGCCCAGGATCGATGGCGGGATCTTCCCTTTGAGAAACGCGGCCGCGCACTCCGCGTCGGAGACGTCGGAGAGGGCGAGGCCAGAGAGCCCGTTGCTCTTCATGAAGTCATCGAAGACATCGGTCCCCACGACAGCCGAGGAGGGGATGAACACTCTCACTCCCTCGAGAAGCCCGCCCCCATCGAGACCCGAAAGGAGCGCGTTCACGAAGCCGAGCCCTCTCCCCTTCCCACCCATCGAACCCGACCCGATGCGCCCGAAGACGGCTTCCTCCCCGCCGAGATCGAGGTACGAGAAGTCGGCGACGACGCCCCGCTGGGACTCGACCCGCAGGCGGCCGAAGGCGTCTGTCAGGTAGGCTCGCAAGCCTTCCGTGCTCTCGAAGTGGGAGACCCGCACAGGGCGAAGCGTCGAGGCGAGGGCGAACTCGGTCCGCGCCATGCACCAGTTTGAGAAGTGATTGCGGGAGGCATGGTAGCGAAGGGAGGCCTCCGGGACCGTGCGGAGCGCCTCGGGCATCCCGGCAAGATCGCGCACCCTCGCCACCTCTCGACCATCCGGCATCAGAAAGACGAAGTCCCCGAAGCCGAGGCTCGACTGCATGAATCGCCGCAGCTCCTCCATCAGATGCGCGGAGAGCTTGTTCACGTACTGCGCGCCCAGCGCCTCGGCCTTCAAGGCGATGGAGTCCTCCGAGGACTGGATCAAGACCGGCAGGTCGGGATCGATCTCCTTCACCCGGCGCACGAACTCGACGCCCGCGTCCGGGTCGATCACACCGTCCCTGGGAAACCGTCCGTCGGCGATGACGCCGAGAACGAACTCCTGATGCCGGGAGAAGAGATTCCACGCCTCCTCGAACGACTCGGCCAGGAGGATTTTCGGTCGCGCCCGCATGCGGCGCAGCCTCTGCGTCGCGTTGACCCCGTCGGCCATGAGGAGCTGGTTTTGCGTGACCAGCTCCGTGTAGAGCATGGGGAGATAGGAGGAGTAGAAGCGGACCGAATCCTCGATCAGGAGGATTGCCCGGACCCCCGCGAGGGCCATATCCCTCTCGGCGTTCCTCTGGTCCTCGACGTGCTTGATGATGGCGAGGAAAAGCCTGACGTCGCCCCCCCACACAAAGACCTGATCGATCTGGCTCTCCTTGCTCCCCTCCTTCGCCCTCACAGCCTCGGAGGGACTGTCCGCGAGCAGGATCACGGGGAGCCCCGGATGCCTCCGCTTGACCTCCCGGCCGAACTCATGAACATCCATCTCCCCCAACCGGGGCATCGTGATGACGAGATCGAACGGACGCGCCGACAGGGCTTCCAACCCCTCGGTTCCGGTCGAGGCCTGTGTGATCCAGGGAGCCGCGGAGAGGTTCAGTTGCTGGTACTCGACATCGAGGCACTCGGAAAGAAACCCGTCCTCCTGCAAGACGTAGGAATCGTACGGGCTCGAGACCAGCAGGATGTCGCGGATCCGAAATCCCATCAGGTTGCGGAAGACCAGGTCCTTCGGCGCCGCCGACTCGTGAAGCGGTCTGTCTTCCGATTCGATCACCTCTGCCCCCTTCCGCAGCGGGCGCGACCTCCCCGCGGATCGCTTGCGATTCTATGGGAGGCGCCGGCGGCCGCAAAGGGGCCTGGAGCCTCTCTCACCCCGAGGCTCGGACCTCCCTGTCGCCGGTTGAGACGCCGGCACGGCCTTGCTAGCCTGCAACCGAAAGGGGGGTCCATCGCAGGAAGCACGAGACCCCTCGAAGGGAGACACAGCCCGCATGCGGATCGATCGGCGGCGATTCCTCGCTTCGGCGACCTATCTCCTAGCCAGCGGCCTGGCTCTGCGAGGCTTCGCCCCAAGACGGGCGATCGCCTCAGGGGACGCGCCCCCTCCGCCTGAAGCCGGCGCCCGGGTTGCGGACGCCTCGCCGGCGATCGCGGACGCCCCGGGTGCCGCGCCGGACCTCGTGGTCGCGAAGGGTCCCCCGAAGGAGGCCACCCACAGGGCTCTCGACGCGCTGGGCGGCATCGGGCGCTTCGTCCATCCGGGAGAGACCGTTGTGCTGAAGCCGAATGCAGGCTTCGACGCACCTCCCGTCTGGGGGGCCACGACGCATCCCGAGATCGTCTCCGCCGTCGTCGAGGCATGCCTGGACGCGGGCGCGCGACGGGTCCTGGTCCTAGACCACACCTTGCATCCTGCCGAGAGGTGCTTCGCGCGAAGCGGGATCGCGGAGGCCGTCGCCCACTTCCCCAAGGCCAAGCTTGTGTCGCTCGACGATCGCGCGGCTTACGCCGAGGTCCTCGTTCCGATGGGAAGAGCGCTGCGCAAGACCGAGATCCCGATCGCCGTCGCCAAGGCCGAGGTCCTGATCAACATCCCGGCGGCGAAGGCCCATTCGGCCACCCGGGTGAGCCTCGGACTGAAGAACCTGATGGGACTCGTGTGGGATCGGCACGTCTTCCACCAGCAGATCGATCTCGAGCAGGGGATCGCCGACCTCGCCACCGTCCTGAGGCCCGCCCTGACGCTCCTCTCCGCCGTCACGATCCTGAAGACAGGGGGGCCCGCGGGTCCCGGGGAGACCGAGCCCTTTGGCGGCGTCATCGCCGGGACCGATCCCGTCGCCGTCGACGCCTACGGGGTCACGCTGTCGACCTGGAACCGCGAGACTCTCCGGCCGGAGCAGGTCGGCTACATCCGCCACGCCGCGGAGCACGGCCTCGGAACGTGGAAGCTGGATCAGATGAGAGTCGTCCAGCTCTCTTGAAGTCCCGAGGAGAGGACGACTCACTAGCCTCCGTCCGCCGTCCGACCTCCTGGCGCGCCGGTCAGATCCGTGGTAGAATGGTCAGGTGATCGGTTTGATCCCTGTCGCTCTCTTGTGGCTCGGGACCGAGCCTTCCTCGGCCGCTTGCGGGCAGATCGATCCTCTGGGCCTTCTGCCTGAGGACGCGGCATGCGACGGATGGCTTCGCGATGGGACCCCGAGGACAGCCGATTCCTTTCAGGAGCTTGCCCAGATCATCGACGGCGCGGCCGGGCTCCATGACCAGTACGGCTTCGTTTCGGCCGCTATCCAGAACTACGCCGGCGATCGGTCGGAACGAGGCGGCTCGCAAGCGCCGAGCGCGCCGGTCGTGGCCGCGACGCTGGCCCTGTTCAACCAGGGGACTTCCGAGAACGCTTCCCTCCTCTATGGCGACCCCGCGAGCGGGATGGGCGAGCCCATCGCCGGTTGGGGCTGCGCTGGGGAGGCGCGCTTCCGGGTCGCGGCGGGTTCCACAGTGGTTCAGTTTCGCGAGGAATGCTTCTTCGGATCGATCACAGTCCTCTCGGGCGAGGAGGCGGGGGTCGACGGCGCCCGCTGCTTGGCGGAGCGCGCATGCTCCCTCGTGCGGCAGGCCGTCCCCGTGAAGAAGGAAGGTTGGGGGAGCCTCCGAGCCCTCTTTCGATGACGCTTGCCCGCGCCGGGCCCGATTCGCGGAAAGCCCCTGGCGCCACGCCGCGCGGCTCTTGAGGAGGTGGGATGATGCGCGACCACGATGGAAGCATCGGCTCGACAGCGAACGGCGAGCCGCTTTCCCAGCTCGGATCGGGCGGGAGGGCGCCTCGAGAGGGACGTGGCCTCATCCCGTGGGACGCGCTCCTGAGCAGGCGGCGGTTCCTCGAAGCGACCGCCGTGGGAGCCGCGGGGATTCTCGGCGCTCGGGACTTGCTCGTGCCCGCGCCAACCCGCGCCGAGGGTCGCTCCACGCGCGTCGTTCGGACCTACCATGCAGGCGCCACGACCGGGTGGACGACGGTCAACCAGGAACCTGTCGACCAGATGGTCCATGCGGCCATCCGGGCCCTCACGGGCATCGGCGTGACCGCCTGGGCATGGAAGAGCCTCTTCCCGGGGATCACGGCCGCGCACAAGGTCGGGCTCAAGATCAATCTCTCCTGCGGGGACGTTCCGACCCATCCGCAGATTGTCAACGCGATCGTCGACGGCCTGCTCATGATGGACCTAGACGGCGCGACGCTGCCCGCGGAGAACATCATCGTCTGGGACATGGACAACGCCTTCTTCTGCCCGCAAACGGGATACGCGGTGAACTTCGGAGGCCCCGGAGTCCAGTACTTCGGCACCGACCATGCGGGCGTCGGGTTCGACACCAGCAGGAGCTTCGTCATCCAGCATCCCCACGGCTCCACCACAACCCATCACCCCTCGCGGATTCTGTCGCAGATGATCGATTACATGATCAACGTCGCGGTGATCAAGGACCACAGCGACGCAGGAACGACCCTCTGCCTCAAGAACAACTACGGCTCCTTCGACAACGTCTGGGTCAACCAGATGCACAGACACTGGTACTATGGGGACGGCCACACGAGAGGGGAGCCCGAGCTGAATCGCGTCATGCGCGACGAACTGGGCGACAAGACCAAGCTCTTCGTGGTGGACGCGACGTTCGGACTCTACACGGGCGGCCCTGGGTACACCCCACCGGGGCATACCCCGCCGAACTGGAGATACAACAGCCTCCTCATGGGTCTCGACCCCGTCGCCGTCGACACGATCGGAACCGCCAAGATCAACGAGGAGCGGACCAGAAACGGCTTGGCGGCTCTGGACCCGAGCCACATCCATGCGGCGGCCCAACCCCCCTATAGCCTGGGAACGGACGAGCTGGCACAGATCGAGCTACTCGAAGTCGACGCGGCCCTCGCGGCGGACGTCGACCCCGTGGCGGCCGGGCCGAGCGAGCTCACGCTCGCGCCCCCTTCTCCCAATCCCGCAAGAGGGAGCTGCAATCTGCGATTCCACAACTCAGAAGCCTGCGAGGTCGAGATCCTCGTCGCGGACGCGGGCGGCTCCGTCGTCCGGCGGTGGGGCCACGCCCCCTATGGACCCGGGTCCCCCGCCCACGCGGGGG
>JACAFC010000251.1 GCA_013388515.1 Ignavibacteriaceae bacterium
CATTAATTGGTTGAGCAATTAATTCACCTAGCAGATTATAGATATTTAATTCGACTTTACTTTCGAACGGAATAGCAAACCTAATTTTAGTGGTTGGATTAAAAGGGTTGGGATAATTCTGTTCTAATCTAAAATCATAATTAGCTGATGATAATACTTTCTCTTCATTAATATCAGTCAGCATCGTTGTTATTTCCACTTCATTGCTGTAATCGGAATGTTTTAAGAAATTATATGCTGAAATCTTATAAAAATATTTGGTTGTATCTTTAACTGTAAAATCAAAATAGGTCAACTGATTTGCCGAAACAGAATCAACAATTTCAAAATTCACCCCAATTTCCTTTCTTTCAATAATAAATCCATCTTCAGTATTAGAGCTGTCAACCCAAGTTAATTTAACTTTTCCAGGCTCTTCAGCATTAGCTGTGAGGTTAAGTGGTGCAGTAATTTCAATTTTACCAACAGGTCCCATCCTATAATTTTGCTGGATTTCTATTGAGTCAAGTGCACGATCATAAATTGAAACAAGATTGAATAATCCCTTCCATGGTTGGCTAGCGAAAAGTTCATTTGCTAATTTTAAAGAAAAACTAGTACTCCAATTGCTTAAATCACCTTTAACTTGATATGCACTTCTGGTCTCAGTGCCATTGATGAATAATTTAGATTGTTCCTTCGTACTTCGCGTAAATACTATATGAACAAGACTATCAGCGAAAGTTGTGTTTGGTGTTTCAAATATTACCAACCCTGTTAAAGGGGAAATTAAATATCTTAATCTTGCTTCAAGTAGTCCGTCTTGCTGAATCAAAGAAAAATTCCTTCTCTCATTTGAATTTGATGAGAGCGAAAATATTGTAGCGGGAAATTGTGTTTTCTGCATTTGCTTCATCCACAACTCAACTGTGAATTCGCCATTTGCAATTGCAGCATCAATCACCTTTGATGCAGCTGTGCCGCTGTTGATATTTGCAACTGAATCGACTAACAATCCGTAGGGTTTCCATTTTACTGAATTTGGTGAATTAATTATCAAATTTAATGGTGTACCAACTCCAGAATTGTCCCTTATTGTATCCCCAGTCCCCTCTTGGAAATTATAATATACTATTTGACCAGCAGTAACTCGAGAATTTAAGTCAGTAACTGAGAGTCTAGCACTTCTGCTTAAATCAGAACCTAGAGAATTTGTAACAAGACATGAATAAATATCTCCATTATCCGATAAGGAAGCTGCGGGAATTGTATACTCCGGTTCTTTAGCATTTAGAATATCTACACCGTTTTTTTTCCACTGATATTCTAGAACATTATCACCAACAGCATTCACTTTAAATATTGCTTTTCCACCAACTAATAATCCTTGATCAGCGGGTTCAATAATTATTTCTGGTTTGTGGTCAACTTCTACTCCAGCATTATAATTCTGCAGTACTTCAGCCAGACTCAAAGCTCTATTGTAAATCGCAGCAAGGTAAAATGTACCCAACCATTCTCTAGGATTTATAAATTCATTGCCTATTTGAAAACGATATGTTGGATCCCAATTGGAGAAGTCGCCTGAGAATATACCTGATATTATTTCGATACCATTTTGATAAATTTTTGCGATGCCATCACTTGATCTTGTACAAACAAGATGAGTCAAACGATCCGTAGCGGTGTCAAATGCAGTTAATAAAGCCGGTTCCCCGCGATTTGTAGTTGTAGTAGTTCTCAAGCGCAAACCAAAGTTTTTGTCGTTTTGTACCAGTGAAAAGTTACAATTTTGCGCATTTGGTGATAATGTTACTATTCTTGAGCCGCCTAACTGTGTTGCATAGGCAGGTTTTATCCAGACTTCGATTGTTATTTCGTTTGTTGATTTACACGAATCAATTAGCTTAGTAATTGGTGGATTTTCGTTCATATATACTTTGTCATTTACTCCAAGCCCAAATGGTGTCCAAGTAGCAGCCGATGGATTATCTATTAATAGGTTATAAGGTGGTTCAATTCCAGAATTATCAAATACTATATCCCCGCCAGCTTCATCAAAATTATACAGTATCTGCATTCCATCAAGAACTCTATTGCCAATACGTTTCACGTATAGTGAAGCAGTTAAACTGATTTCAGTGCCATAAGTATTGGAGACAACGCATTTGTACTGCGATTTAGAGTCGGCTATTGAGGATTTAGAAATGATGTAATCGGTATTATTCGCACCTTTAATTTCAATATCATTTTTATACCATTGAAATCTTATATCTTCACCTGCAGCTTCAACTTTAAAGATTACACTTTTTCCCTCAATAACACTTTGGTTAAGTGGTTGTTTAATAATCTGAGGTGTTTGCGCTTCACCTAGACCAATAAATAAACAAAATGTTAAGAAAATTATTAATTGAGAATACTGTTTTGACATCTACTAATACCCTTTTACCTGGTTAATCATATAACAATGTATATATAAGTTATTCGCAACTCATTAAACAACAATTAATGAATGATTAATTTTTTTTAATCGAGAGTTAATGGATACTTCATTTTACTAGAATATTTTTCTTGTGAAATAAGACAGCGTTGTATGAAAAATAGAACAGGCAATTTATCAGTTCATCATTTTATAACTGTCAAAGAAATTTCCCATAAGGCAAAAAAAAGCACGTTTTTCATCAAGTGTTTCGCTTCCGGAATTTTGGGTTTTTCTTTTATACTTGGAATCATATTGTTATTAAAGAGTTTACTCAAGTTTTTGGGAAGTGATGAAAAATCATCTGTTGAAACGTTGGATTTAGCACTTGCAGGTTTAGGTTTTATTCTAAAGTTTTTTGAAATATTTCTAGGAAATTTAAGTTAATAATTCATTCAAGAAGTGAAATAATTATTTGGGAATAATTATGGAGTATTACTTTAAAGTAGAAAAGACTTTAGTCTCTATTTGGATGAATAATTATTGTTTTTGTTATCAATGAGAATAAAATTGATATTAAGTCTCGCTAAAAAAAATTAATTGAATATATTTATGAAGACTATTGTTAGGATTGGATTGTTTATAATTTTACTGTTGATTACCGCTTTTTTCAATGCTCTGAATTTTCCAACTTTAACACAGAATGAAAATTTGAAGGAACGAATTATTAAAATTGTACCAGTTATAAATAATGATAGTTTAATAGCCAATGAAATAACCCACAATCAAAATTTAGACACAATGAAAGTGGAATCAAATGCAAATAAAAAAATCAGTAATAAAGTGAAAGGAAAAAAGGTACACTCAATTAAAAAACATCATAAATTACTAAAGAATAAGACCTGATATTGGCCACAGATTAAAAATACATTATTATAAATCACATTAGCTTTTTATTATTTTAGAATATGCGTTTATTATTAGTAGAAGATGAAAAAAAGGTAGCTTCCTTTATTAAAAAAGGACTAGAAGAAGAATATTATTCTGTGGATGTTGCTTATGATGGAAAAGAGGGGCTAAGGTTAGCGCTTACGACAGAATATGATATCATGATTTTCGACTTGATGCTGCCCTTCAAAGATGGAATTTCAATTTTAAAAACTATACGGGCTGAAAATATTTCCACCCCAGTTCTTATTTTAACTGCTAAAGCTGATATACCCGATAAAGTAATTGGTTTAGACTCCGGTGCTGATGATTACTTAGTAAAACCATTTTCATTTGATGAGTTATTAGCTCGGCTCAGAACTCTTCAGCGAAGACGCAGTGTTGAAAAAAACCTTATTCTCAAAGCTGATGATTTATATTTAGATACCCAGTCTCACAAGGCAGTGCGTGCTAATGTTGAAATTGAACTATCTCAAAAGGAATATTCCATCCTTGAATACTTATTACAAAATAAAAATCGAGTTGTTTCCCGTACAAAGCTTACTGAACATGTATACGATTACAATTTTGATACTAATACAAACATAATTGATGTTTATATAAACAAGTTAAGAAATAAAATTGATAAGAATTATAAGAAACAGATTCTTCATTCAGTAAGAGGTGTGGGTTACATAATAAAGGATGAATAAATTAACTGCAACCTTTTATAAATGGGGATGGTTAACATCAATGATTAACTCAATAGCATCATATTTAAAAACAACAAGGTTCCGTCTAGCAATTTGGTATTCAACTGTATTCCTTCTTCTTGAAATTACTTTAGGGACAATTATCCACATTTATCTTAAACAAACAATGTTGATGGATCTTGATAATTCATTAAACCATCAAGCAAATTCCTTGTTTCACTACATCAAAGAAAGCGAGAACTCTTTAATTAATTTTGCCCCAGACTCACTTTATTCCACAAAAGAGGAGCTTGTTTATGATCTAATATTTGAAGTTATATCTCTTAATCTTCGAAATAAATACATTCAAATCAATTATAATGATGAAACAATATTTAAATCTCCAAATATTTTAAGCACTGGGATAGTATTTCCCAAAGAAATTAAAGAAGATAAAGGACTATTTTCATTTACTGATAAATCCCTTTCCGATAATGAAATACGTGCTTCGTTTATAAAAAAAGATGGTTTTATTATTCTGGTTGCTTTCCCCCTAACATTGATAGATAAAAATCTACAAAATCTTACCCAAGTCTATATAATAATTTTACCACTGTTTCTTTTGCTCTCATTAATTGGAGGCGTACTGCTTTCATTAGGCTCACTTTCACGAATTGATAAAATTATTTCTAAAACCAATGAAATAACTGCAAAGAATTTAAATGAAAAGATTGAGGGCGAGGATATTGACGATGAGTATGGTCGTTTAATAAAAACATTAAATCAAATGACAGAACGGATAAGATCATCGATTGATTATATGAATCAATTCACCGTTGATGTCTCACATGAATTAAAAACTCCCTTAACTGTTTTACGAGGTGAAATAGAGGTAGCTCTAAGATCGCCTAAACCAGCTCAAGAATACAAACGAGTTCTTCAAAGCAATTACGAGGAAGTACTCCAACTAAGTAATATTGTTGACAAACTGTTCTTCCTCTCAACACTTGACCACAATTTAGTCAAGTTGAAAATCGAAGCCGTAGATGCGCATGAACTTTTAAAACCATTAATAAAACAGTTTTCAGTAGTCGCACAAGAAAAGGGCATCAATCTAGATATTGAAGTAAATAATAGATATATACTTTTTGTAGATATTGAACTAATGCGAAGAGCGATAAGCAATTTATTAACAAATGCTATTAAGTATGGAAATAGAAACAGCACTGTAACAATCTCTGTCGGAAAGATGTCCGCCAGCCAAATTTATATAAATGTGAATAATAAAGGCAGAACAATCCCAGAGAAATTATATGAGAAAATTTTTGAAAGATTTTATAGAAGCGAAAGTTCAAGAAATATAGAACCAGGTGGGATTGGGTTAGGACTTTCAATTGCCAAATCTATTGTTCATTTTCACAATGGGAAAATTTGGGTTGAGTCCGACCACTCTAAAGGCACTACTTTTTGGATTTTGCTTGAGAAGAAAGAATAAACCAATGCTTGAACATGATGTTCTAAAACCTTAATTCAGTAAAGTCATTATCTGTAATCAGATTTTAAGTAATAAATAAAAAAAGGTGGTCTTTCAACCACCTTTTAATATTTGGAAATAAGAGGTTTATTTATTTAGCTAGAATCATCTTTTTAATATCAGAGAAGGCTCCAGCCGATATCTTGTAGAAATAGATACCGCTAGCTAGATTATTCATATCAACTTCAACCTCATATACTCCCATATCAAAATGATTATTGACGGG
>JACAFC010000095.1 GCA_013388515.1 Ignavibacteriaceae bacterium
CCATTTACTTTATCATATTCAATAAGCTTACCTACATCAATCAAGATTGCACCTGAAATGAGGAAATCCATATTAATTTGGATTTCATCACCGAAATTTTCCTTCATTCGCTTTGCAATATCAACAGAAAGCTGAACTGCAGTTCGCTTGTGATTCATGAAAGAAATTTTACAATCCTTAATAAGCAAAGAGAAAGGAATAGTCTGAAGGTCCTCAATCGTAAGTACACTGTTTTCAATTGCATAGACCCAGCAATCAAGTGTTTTCTCCCTAAGTTTTTTATTCTCAATCCAATTTATTTCGGGCCAAATATTTAAAACTTTAGCTCGCATGTAATTCTCCTTTTATTATTGCTGCATTGTTTAATTGCTAAATTGTTGAAAATACAATATGACATTGCAGCAATTAAACAGTTAAACAATTTTTTCAATTATAGCATCCGTCATCTGCTGAGTTGTGCAAGCACCTTTACTAAATACATCAGGTCCACCTCTGAGTTTCATCATATCATAAGTTTTAACTTTTCCTTCCTTAACAACAGCAGCAATTGCATTTCTGATTTTAGCTGCTTTTTCAGTTTCGCCTAAGTAGTCCAGCATCATACATGCACTTAAAATCATAGCAATTGGGTTTACGATTGATGGATTTAATTCTTGATACTTTGGCGCTGAACCATGCGTTGGTTCAAAAACGGCATATTCTTTTCCAATATTTGCACTGCAAGCAAAGCCAAGTCCGCCAACTAATCCGGCAAAACCATCGCTGATTATATCACCAAACATATTTTCAGAAACAATAACTCCATAACTTTCCGGATTTTTAGTTAACCACATCATTTGTGCGTCAATGTTTGTGTCCCACAGATCAATTCCTGGATAATCTTTAGCAATTATCTTTGCTTCACTCCACATCATGCCGGAAGTTTCGCGAAGAACATTTGGCTTTTCACAAACAGTAACATTTTTATAACCATACTTTTTAGCATATTCAAATGCTTCACGAATTAATCGTTGAGTTACTTTACGTGTTACAATTCTCGTAGAGATTGCCATGTCTTCACTCGGAACATCTTTAAATGTTTTCATTTTTGGATGGGTTTCAAATGCATCGCGAACATTTTTAGGTGGGTTAGTCCACTCAACTCCTGAGTACAAACCTTCAGTGCCTTGTCTGAAGATCACTGTATCAACCATTGGTTCTTCAAATTTTCCATCAGCAGTTTTTCTAATAAAGTTGAGAGGATTTCCAATAAATGATTTGCATGGTCTAACACAAAGGTCTAAATCAAAGTGCTGTCTTAATCCAACAATTGGACTGAAATACTGCAATCCTTTACCCTTTAAAGATGGATCTAATTCGCGTTCAGCAGCATCTTTAGGTTTACTAGTAATTGCTCCAAACAATCCAACTTTATGTTTTTTAATCAGATCTATAGTTCTCTGAGGTAAAGCATTTCCTTCCTTGCACCAAAAATCCCAACCGATGTCTGCATAAACGTACTCAGCACTAAAACCTACGGCATCCAAAACTTTAATTGACTCTGGAAGAACAGTTTTACCAATACCATCACCTGGCATTGCAACGATAGTTTTTTTCATGATTATCCTTTGAAATTTGAAAAAAGATGAGTCAAAATTATAGAATTAACGATGTGTAAACAAGCAAAGATTGGAATTGAGTGACTATGAATATTACCTTAAATAATCTAAAATTCTTAAATAATGCACGTTCTGAAAAAATTTGAAAGTAGAACTCATGGAATAATTTTTGATGAAATACAGACGGATAATACTGATTTATTTGTTAGCTTAAAGCAAAAATCGTTAAAAACTATACTAAAAATAATGGAATTTACCTTCGAAGAGAAGATCTCTAACACCGAAAATACATTTAGACTGATGTGGGAGCAGTCGTCGGATGGAATGCGGCTTACTGATCAAAATGGTATTATTTTGATATGCAATACTGCTTATGCCAAAATGGTTGGTAAGAGTAAGAGTGAGCTTGAGGGTTTTCCACTTTCGGTAATGTACACACCTGAGTCGTCAGAAAGAATTCTAAAAAAATATCTTGAAAATTTTGAAAGAGGAACGTTCAAAACAAAAATTGAAACGACTGTTGAACTATGGAATAAGAAAATCATCGATTTTGAAATTTCCAATTCGAGAATTGATAATCTAAATGGAAAAAAATGTTTACTTACAATCTTTCGGGATATAACAGAGCGAAAAGCTAACGAACAGATATCTAGTAGGAAAGATAGGTTACTGCTCGGAATATCAGAAGCTACAAAAGCACTTATAAGCACTTCCGATGAAAATGCTGGATATGCTGAAGCGTTGGAAGTACTTGGCAGAGCAGCAGATGTGGATCGTGTGTATATTTATGAGCATAAATCCGATCAAATCACTAATGAAATTTATTTCTCACTTAAACATGAATGGGCTTCTGAACCATCCTTCTCTCAAAAGAAAGAGAAAGTAGTTGAGCGAGTTTCTTATGAAAGATTTAGTCGTTTACGTTTTTATGATTATTTAAAAGTTGGGCTTACAATAAAAGCCGTCACCAAACAGTTAGATGACCAAACAAAAAATGTATTTATTGATAAGAATATTAAATCAATTATAGTTGTACCAATCTTAGTTGACGAAGAATATTGGGGATTTATAGGTTTTGATGATTGCCATCGAGATCGAGTTTGGTCTGAAAGTGAAGAATCACTCCTAGTAATTATGGCTGCTACTTTAGGAGCGGTTGTTAAAAGGGATAAAATCAAGGAAGAACTAATCAGAAAAAATAAAGCTCTTGATGAAGCCGTTATTCGTGCGGAACAAGCTGTAAAAGCAAGAAGTGAATTCCTTGCACTAATGAGCCATGAAATTAGGACTCCTATGAATGGTGTTATTGGAATGACAGGGTTGTTGCTTGATACCGATCTTAGTGAGGAACAAAAAGACTATGTAGAAACAATTAGATTAAGCGGCGATCAGCTATTGGTAATTATTAATGATATTCTCGACTTTTCAAAAATTGAATCTGGAAAGCTTGAACTTGAAACTCAGCCTTTTGATCTTAGAGACTGTATTGAAGATTCACTAGACCTGCTTGCCTCTAAAGCAGCCGAGAAAAGATTGGACTTAGCATATCTAATTGAAAACAACACACCAATAACAATAAATGGAGATGTTACCCGCCTTCGTCAAATATTAACGAATCTTATAAGTAATGCAATTAAATTTACACAACAAGGTGAAGTATTTATTAAAGCTGTTGCTAATAAAGCTGATAATAATAAATACAAAATTGAGTTCTCAATATCAGATACTGGAATAGGAATACCTGAAGATAAAATGGGAAAATTATTCCAATCTTTCAGTCAAGTTGATGCATCCACAACAAGGAATTATGGGGGTACAGGCTTAGGGCTTGCCATAAGCCGGCGCCTCGTTGAAATGATGGATGGTAAAATGTGGGTGGAAAGTAAAGTTAATGAAGTTACAACTTTCTATTTCAATATTCTGGCTGAAGTAATCACATCCAAATCTAAAGTTTATTTTCGCGGTCAAAATCC
>JACAFC010000231.1 GCA_013388515.1 Ignavibacteriaceae bacterium
ATTCCTTTTATTGGTAAAATGTTGAAAAGCCCAATTGCAAGAAACAAAATCAAAATAATTTGATTGATATGGAAGTTTTGCGGCATCTGCGATCATCAAATCAACACCGGATAATTTTGATTTTGCAATTTCAAGCATTTCCATCGATTTATCACATCCATACCAATGGATTCTACTATCCTTGAAATATTTTTTTTGCGCTTTAAGAAAGTTTCCTGTACCACAGGCTAAATCAAGAAAACACAGTTTACCTTTTTTTGTTTTAAGCAGCTCATCAATATATTTTTCTTTTGGCTGCTGCAGCCGCACTGGATTTTTATCGTATCGCTTCGCGATTTTTGAGTATTCAGCTGTCATCATTTTTACTACTAATTAGGTTATTGATTACACCCTCTTAAATCAATTTCGAAAGTATCTAAGACTTTACTATCGGAAAACAAATAAACTTTGTCGTAAAGGTTTATAGTCGGGTCACAATGCGAAGGTATTATTTTCAATTTAGAACCCAGTTTTAAATTAGAATCATCAACCTTAGCAATAATTTTACCAAACTCATCACCGAACCACTCATATTTTAATTGTTCATTTGTCTCATTTAACACTATGGGATTTGGAGAATCTCTATAAATCGATTTTAATCCAGCATCTACTGTAAAATAATTTTTGTTATTAGCACTGATTACTGTACTGAGGACAAAAAGTGCGGGTTTCAAATTTGGGTAACTGCTTTCTCCATAAAGGTCAACCTCAAGATATTGTGCATCCATAAGCAAGTAGGAACCTATCTGTAATTCTGTTAATTCTTTTATTTGTACATCCATTGCATGTGATCCAGTTCCTCCGCCGGAAAAAATGCTTAGTTCAAATCCTTTTTTCTTAAGCTCACAAAATATATCCGCTGCAATCTGCATGCGCGAAAGCGTTTGTGTTTTTCTATCTTCATACTTTTGAATGTGTTGTACATTGCCATGATACGCCTGAATTCCTTTTATGACAAGATTCTTTTTGTTTTGGATATTTAAAGCAGTTTGAATAACAGAATCTGGTTGAAAGCCTGTTCTTCCAAATCCAACATCAATATCAAGGAAAATTTGTACTGGAAGTGAGCTGTTTGAATTCAATTCGTCAATAAAAGCGGCGGTATTTTCGTTATCAACAACCACGAAAATGTTTTTGCTTTCTTGAGTAAGCTGAATCACTTTCTGGATTTTAATTTTTTCAGCAATAGGCCTTGTAATTAATATATTATCAAAACCTTTTTTGAACAGCTTCTCCGCTTCGGAGAGAGTTGCTGTGCATAAACCATGCGCGCCATTTTTAATTTGTATTTCGGCTAGTTGAGAACACTTGTGTGCTTTAACATGTGAGCGAATTTCTTTTCCTTTATTTATTATGAACGTGTGCGTGTTTGTAATGTTCGCTAACATTGCATCATAATCTAGCAAGAGGCATGGAGTATCTAAATCGTAGATTAACATAGCTTACTCTGGTTATGAGGATGTTTTGTGACAATTTTAACCTGGCAGAAATATATGAGTTGTGTCTTACATTTACATGTTGAGCATCTCGCTTTCAATCAAATTATTTCGTTCACAACACTTTAATATTTCTGTATTCTAAAATATGACTTTTCCCCTTGCCTGCACAAACTTGAAATGATAAACTTTGGATTATTAAGTCAATATTATCCTTATTTAATAACCAGGATTTCCATTCTCGTTAGTAGAATTGCTATCTTCATTTCTTTTTTCATACTTTGGCATATAGTTATTTATGTTATACTGAATTGAGATTGAAAAAACTTGGCTGTTAGGCTTAAAATTTATAGTTGAATAAAAATTATACCCATTTGTTTCATTTCTAAATTTCATTGCATTAAAAACATCATTTACCCTAAAACTTATTGAAAGTTTATTATCCAATAAAGTTTTTTTCAATCCAAGATCGGAAAAAAACATTCCTTTAGATTTACTTTGTGGTGTAACATTGCTGGACATATAAAAAAAGTTAAACTGTAAATCGGTATTCCATCCCAAATTAATCATTGATGTAAGGCGTGTATTCCAAATACTGCTTGTATTAGTATTACTTAATCCTGCTGTATTTGGGTCAAACTTAGTGCCGTAGAAACTAAATCCGCCATTTAAATTCCACCAATCGAATAGTTGAGTAAATCCATTAAATTCAATTCCATAAGATTGAACTTCGGAAATATTTCTGAATGTTGAAACAGTAACATTGTTTTCTCTTAGTTCGGTTAATTGATTTATATTATCGTGAATTTTTCTGTAAAAGATATTTGAAAACAATGACGACTTACCAACAATTAAATTATGACCGAATTCATATGAATCGGTGTACTCAGGCTTTAGGTAAGGATTACCAGCCCAAGCATTGAGTGGATCCATATATCTAATAAAAGGATTAACCATTTGTATCGGCGGACGATTAAGTCTTCTGCTGTAACTAAGTTTTAGCTCCTGACCTTCAGCAATTTCCTGTGATAAGTGAATTGTAGGAATAACTGAGAAATAATTTTTTTTATATTCTAAGTTTAGTGTTTTTTGTTCAGATCGTGTTATTGCTTGTTCTAATCTTAGTCCTACTTGGTATTTGAATTTATTTATGTTATCTGAATACATTGCATATGCGGCGTGTATCTGCTCATCATATTCAAAATCATTGCTTTGTGAAGTGTCATTTATCCAGCTGTTGACGATATAATCAAAATCTTCCACTTTATAATCTATATTCCTGATTCTAAAAATTGATTTAGCTCCTGTTTCAAACTTGCCGGTTTCTCCCACGGGAACAACATAGTCGGCTTTTATTGAAGTAAGTCTATTTTTATTATCTGAAAATGTTCGCTCTAAATCAATTGTGTTGGTTGGGAATTGAGAGCCAAAAGTATAATCCATAAATTTGTTTAGATCTTCGTTATTAACTGAATTGGAATAATAGAAGTCAGCTGTTAATTCCTGTGAAGGGTTGCTGAATTTTCTTTTGTAACTTAATGTATAATCAAATGTACTTCTTTCATTTTCTGCATTGTTATTTCCAAGATAATTTGATGCAGAATCTCCGCCAACGCTTACTTCATTTCTATTTTCCGATTTGTTATCAAATTTTCCATCACCATTGTTAAAAAGAATGGAAGTGTTAAAGGAATTTAATTCATCCAAAGAATAATCTGCGCCTATCTTAAAGTTTTGGGAAAATCCTTTATACCTTGTTTTTATTTCCTGGTGCGCATTAATATTTCCAGCAGGTAAGATTGTATACCTGTCTATTGTTCCACTCATTCCGAAAGTATTAAATCGGTTGTCATAGCTCCCAAAAATATTCCAATCATTCTGTTTAAAATTTAAGTTTATTGAACTTCCATAGTTATCTCTTGTTCCTGCATTCGCTTGAATCATTCCATTCCAGTTCATTTCCTGCTGTTTTTTTGTAATAAGATTGATTATACCGGCAGTTCCATCAGCATCATACTTTGCAGAGGGATTGGTAACTATTTCAATCTTTTCAATCGCGCTTGCCGGCATTTGCTCTAACATATCCGGATCTGTCACCCCTGAAGGTCTGCCATCAAGTAAAATGGTTACGTTAGAATTGCCCCTTAAGCTTATATTATTATCCATATCAACATTCACCGAAGGTGTATTTTTTAGAACGTCGATTACAGAACCACCGGCAGCAGGAAGAGTTTTCTCAACGTTTACAACCATTTTATCTATAGCAAATTCTATCGCGCTTTTTTGCCCGGTCACCTCAACTTCGCCCATTTGAATCGTCTTTTGCGAGAGTGTCTGAACGCCTAAATCAATTACCATTTTTTGTGGGGTTATTTTAATCGAATCCAGGGTAACCGTACTATATCCAATAAATGTTAGTTTAACTTTATAAGAACCAAAAGGAATTTTTTCGACAATAAACTTCCCTTTTCCGTCGGTTATACCACCAGTTACTGTTTGATTCTCTTCGTACCCAATAACGGAAATTGTAGCATATTCGATTGGTTTGTTCGTAGCAGAATCCTGGATAGAACCAGTAATTTTGCCAACTGCACCAAAGTTATTGTTATTAATTTGAAAGTTTTGACCAAAAGTAACCTGCAAAATAAATAACATTATCGCAAAGCAGAGTATCGATTGTTTTTTCATTTATAACTTTATCCTTAGAATCAATGATAGAAATACTGTTTTTAATATTTAATTATTCTTTTCAACTTGGAGGGTTCAAGATTCCTGACAAGTTTTTATAATTCTTAATATAAGTACAAGATTGGGAGCTATTTTATTCCATAATAAAAATATTTTTTTTGACGGAATAAATCTTAATACTTAGGTGTATATATTATTGATGAAAAGATTTTTTTTTGAGACTTAGTGATAGATACACCAATAAATACACTTTCGGACTTAGAACTTGTAGATTTAGTTCGAAATGAAAATTCAAGGGTTGCCTTTAACGAAATTGTTAGAAGGAATAAATCACGAATTTCATATACGGTTTTTGGCTTTCTGGGAAATAGTGATGATGCAGAAGATATTGGACAAGAAGTCTTTATTCGTTTTCTAAAGAATATTAATAATTTTAATGGGATGTATTCTCTTAGCAGCTATCTCGTAAAAATTGCTGTTAATCTGTCGTTAAATGAATTAAGAAGAAGAAAAATAAGAAAGTTCTTTTCTTTTGATAAAATGCTTGAAGATGGAATTGAGATTTCATCCTCAGCAAAAATTGATACTATAAATGAAAATAAGATGTTAATTCAAGAGGCACTGGAAAATTTGAGCGATAAACATAGGTCTGTAATTGTATTAAGACTTATTGACGAGTATTCTACTGAAGAAACTGCTCAAGTACTTGACCTGCCTGTTGGCACTGTGCTCTCACGACTAGCAAGAGCTCAAGATAAATTAAGAGATTTATTAAAACCATACAGAGATAAAAAATGAACGAAAATCATTTTAAAAAGCTTTTGTACAAAAGTTTGGATTCAGAACTCACCTCTGCTGAAAAAGAAAGTATTTCAGAGTATTTAAAACAAAATCCTGAACTCCAAACTTTTAATGATGAAATTTTGGATATTCGGCTCAAAATTAAATCCTCTGGCAAAGTTGATTTCTCTAATGAATTTGAGTATAAATTAATGCAGAAGGTCAATCCGATTTTCTTGAAAAAATCGATATACGGCAGCTTACCCGACATTATTTCAACTGTGTTTAGAAAGGTTGGCCTTTCTGCAGCGCTTATTCTCGTAATAGTTTCTATTTATAATATAAATGCGGGCAATAACAACCTAATTAAAAATCTTTTTAGCAAGTCGTTGCCAACTATGGAATATGTCTTTGATCCAACATCAGAAACAAATTGGATAAACTCAAGATGAAAACTTATATAAAAACAATCCTTCTTTTTTTATTAACCCTTGCAATTGGAATTGGTATTGGTTTCCAAATAAGCGAGATCATCGTTAAGAAGCAGCAAGAACAATGGAAAGAATATTTCCAACCCGAAGGTTTTGTGAAATTTTATGAAGAGATAATTAAACCTGATGAAAAACAAAAACGATTGCTCAAACCATTACTTTTAAAATACCATGAAAAGATTAGCTCACTTGTTACAGGTGGTTTTAAGCAAATGGATTCACTAAAAGATTCACTGAGAATTGAACTTAAACCATATTTAACAAAAGAGCAGCTTCACCGGTTTGACGAAATGATGAAGGAACATAAAAAATAAATATTTATTTGCTGAGTCAATTAAAATTAAACCACCGTAAACTTAAACGGGTTAATAGTTAATAAATTTATTTGAATATATTATTGGGAAATAAAGTGCAAAATGTGATCTTAAATAATGGAGTTGAAATGCCGATCCTTGGATTTGGCGTATTTCAGATAACAGATAAAAATGAATGTGAAAATAGTGTCCTCAATGCTATTGAAATAGGTTATCGGTTACTTGATACAGCAGAAGCTTATATGAACGAAACCGAAGTTGGCAATGCTATTAGGAAAAGTGGCGTGGAAAGAAAAGATCTTTTTGTCACAACCAAACTGTGGGTAAACCATACCGGTTACGAAAATACTAAAAGGGCTTTCGAGAGATCGTTGAATAAACTTCAGCTTGATTATCTTGATTTATATCTTATTCATCAGCCTTACGGAGATGTTCACGGTTCGTGGCGAGCGATGGAAGAGTTGCATAAACAAGGAAAAGTTAAAGCCATTGGTCTTAGTAACTTTCAACCAGATCGTGTAATGGATATTATAACTTTTAATGAAGTTGTGCCTGCTGTTAACCAAATAGAAACTCATCCTTTTAATCAACAAATTGAAACACAAAAATTTTTAAAGGAGAATGGAGTTCAGATAGAATCTTGGGGACCTTTTGCCGAAGGCAGGAATAATCTTTTTCAGAATGAATTACTTCTTTCTATTGCTGCAAAGTACAAAAAAAGTTTGGCTCAAGTCGTCTTACGCTGGCTCGTTCAAAGAGATGTGGTTGTTATACCAAAATCGGTTCACAAAGAACGAATAAAAGAAAATTTTAACATTTTCGATTTCCAATTGAGTGCCGAAGATATTGCTGCAATTCAGCAACTGGATATGAAAACCAGCAGCTTTTTTGATCATCGTGATCCGGCAATCATAAAATGGATGGGCAGCAGGAAGCTTGATGATTAATTTGAAATTAATTGATGCTCAATTGTAAAATTTTAAACAATAATTGGAGACAGAATGAAAAAATCGAATGATGACAATAAAAATTTCGTTAGTCGGCGTCAGTTTTTAACACGAACAGCATTAGCAGGTGCTGGTTTGTTAATAAGCCAATCTGTTTTCGGATTTCTTAGCAATGCAAAAAATTCGAGCATCGCAGCTCCAAAAGTATCAAGCAGTACAAAACGTAAGCTTGGTTCCTTAGAAGTTTCCGCGCTTGGTCTAGGCTGCTTGCCTATGGTAGGTTTTTATGGCGGTGGACCAAGAGATAAAAATGAAATGATTAAAATCATCCAAAACGCTTACGAAAATGGCGTAACTTTTTTCGATACTGCTGAAATATATGGACCTTTTCTTGATGAAGAGATTCTCGGTGAAGCCGTTCTGCATTTTCGGAAAGAAGTGGTTATTGCTACAAAGTTTGGTTTTGATATTGACCAGGATACCAAACAAATGAGAGGTCTTAGCAGTAAACCAGAAATAATTCGGAAGGCAGTGGAAGGTATGCTTAAAAGACTAAAAACCGATTACATTGATTTATTATATCAGCACAGGGTTGATCCTAATGTTCCAATTGAAGATGTAGCTGGAACAATAAAAGATCTAATTAAGGAAGGTAAAGTAATTCATTGGGGTCTTTCCGAACCTGGATTAAATACTGTTCGCAGAGCGCATTCAGAACTTCCTGTTACTGCGATTCAAAATGAATATTCACTTTGGACTCGCGATCCAGAAGCAGCGGTACTTCCTTTATGTGAAGAATTAGGTATTGGCTTTGTTCCTTGGTGTCCTTTAGGGTATGGTTTTTTCGCTGGAGCAATCAACGAAAACACACGATTTGGTCAGGGTGATTTTCGAGCCATTCTGCCAAGGGTGACGCCAGAAAACATTAAACAAAATTTGAAATTGCTGGATTATGTAAAACACTGGGCAGAAAGTAAAAATGCAACTTTGTCACAAATATCACTTGCCTGGCTGCAAGCACAAAAGCCATGGGTTGTACCAATACCTGGAACAACACAATTGCCGCATTTGAAAGAGAATCTGAAGGCAAATGATGTATCATTTTCTTATGCTGAACTCAATGAGTTTAATGCTGGACTTGCAAAAATTCAAATTGCCGGCGAAAGAAATGCAAAAATGATTATGGATGGAATGGGTGTAGAAGCTGCACCAAAGAAATAACAAAAATTTTCAATTGCTAAAACTATATTAAACTAATTTATAATTGGACAATCATGAAATCATTAATTCTTAGCTTATTATCATTTATCAGCATAGCACAATGTTCCTTTGCACAAAATTCCGTAATCGAACAGGAAATTATTAATCTCTCCAAAGAAAAGTGGCAGTGGATGTCAGACAAAAAAGTAGATTTACTTGACAGCCTTTTTCATGAAAAAGCTGTGTTTGTTCATATGGGCGGGAACATGACCAAAGAACATGAACTAAATGTTATTAAAAGCGGTGGTATCTGGTATAAAAAAGCTGATATACAGGAAGTATCGATAAATATTATTGGTTCAACAGCTATACTTTTGAACAGAATTACTTTATTAGCAGTTGTTGGTGGTAATGAAGTTACCAATCCCTTCACGGTTACAGAAGTTTATGTTCAACAAAACGGCACTTGGAAGTTGGGATCTATGTCGTTTACAAAGTTGCTCACTCGTCCTGGTGAATAATAAATTTTCAGATGGGGCTCATCTATTACTCTAATTAATGTGCAAGATGAACCTCATCTTGAAATAAATTTAAAAGAAAATTAGAACCTAACCCCTTTACTTTTTCTTCATACCAGTTTATTGCTTCTGAAAAATCTAATTTTGCTTTCGGCTGATTATTAATTTAGAACTCATAAATGAAATGGATAGTATCTCTAACTTCTTTTCAGGATTTTCCCTCATCGGGATTTTTTTGTAAGCTTCCAAACGGGAATCCAATGCTTTTTTTGTTCATTACTAATTGGGAAATCTTCTTCAATGAAAAATACTATCACAAATTTCCAACTATCAAATACGCTCTGCTGCACTAAGCTTTTTTATATCTTCTATTGAATTTGGATTCAGCTGTACATTCCTTGTTATTTACCTTTTATCTATTTTGAAGTTGATATGCTTAGATAAGAACCATTATTCAACCTTTGGATGAGCGCCTTAATTTGGAGAGAAGATTACTTACAACATTTTCCGCTAGAAAGAAAGCATTATAGCCCTTAAAGCAGATTAGAAAATGATAGATGAAGAATTAAATAATCTCTCTCAATAGGGATAAAACACATAAAACAAAACTGAGAAAGTAAATAAAATCCACATGCCAACTGTAACGGTTTTTATTCTCCCAGCAATCAACATTGTAAGCGGGTAAACTACAAATCCGGCAGTCATTCCAATGCCAAGGTTGTACGTGAAGCTCATCAAAATTATGGTTACGAAAACAGGAATAGTCTCTGCAATGTCATCGAACTTAAAATGCGATATCGGAGAAATCATCAGCACTCCAACAATAATTAAAGCGGAACCGTAGGCATAAGCCGGAACAATTGAGAGCAAAGGTGCAAAAAAGAGTGCTGTCAAAAATAAAAATGCTGTTACAACAGCAGTCAATCCGGATTTTCCGCCGGCTTCAATTCCCGCCGCTGACTCAATGTATGCACCAGCAGTGGTCGTTCCGCATAATGCTGCCACAACAGTCGCAAGCGCATCGCACAACATTGGTTTTTCAACTTCTGGTAAGTTGCCGTTTTTATCAAGCATTTTTGCTTTGTAGCCAAGTCCAAGCAATGTTCCCATCGTATCTACAAAATCCATTACAAATACAACGAGGATAACGGAGAAAAATCCCCAGCTAAGCGCGCCTGTAATATCCAGCTTAAGAAAAATGGGACTGATATCTGGCGGCAAACTAATAAACTCTGTCGGCATTGGAGTAACCTTCAACAATATTCCCAACGCAGTTGTAACCACTATACCAATTAATATTGAGCCGTTAATTTTTCTAATCATCAAAGCACCAATGAACAGGAATGAAAATATACCAATCAGAACTGATGGCTCACCTAAATTCCCCACATGAACCGGTGCGCCAGGAACACCGATTGTAATTATTCCTGTGTCATTCAATCCAATAAAAGTAAGGAACAAACCAATACCGGCAGCAAAAGCAATCTTCAAACTTTCAGGAATGGCATTAGCAAGCCAGCTTCTAATTTTAAACAAAGTCAGCAGTGTAAATAAAACTCCGCTTATAAAGATGGCGCCAAGAGCAGTCTGCCAGTTAAAGCCAAGCACTTTTACAACGGTGTAGGCAATGAAGGCATTTTCACCCATGTAAGGTGCAATAGCAAATGGACGCTTAGCATAAACGCCCATTGCGAGAGTTCCAAAAAATGCACTGATGATTGTCGCCGCCATCGAGGGACCAAAGGGTATTCCGGCAGCTTCTAGAATTTTAGGATTGACGATAATGATGTACGCCATCGTCATAAAGGTTGTAAAGCCGGCAATTATTTCCTGCTTTACTGTTGTGCCGAGTTCATCAATTTGAAAGTATTTATTTAGCATTTTTTCCTCATGTATGGATCGACCTCCTGGTCGATCCGCAGTTTGCGTTTGTTTTTGGAATTACCAGGAGGTAATTCCCTACAAATATATTTTGTCCAAAACCTTATTTCCACTTAATGTAGGGAACGAACTCCCGGTCGTTCCACCTTTAACGCTTATTTTCGGAATTACCAGGAGGTAATTCGTTACAAATCTAGATTCTCCGGTAAGTCCTTTTCTAATTCCCATTTCAACGGATTAGATCTAATGTAATTCCTAATTTGATATAGCTCCCTTTCATTTCTGATAAT
Organism: Ignavibacteriaceae bacterium; assembly: GCA_013388515.1. GTDB lineage: Bacteria > Bacteroidota > Ignavibacteria > Ignavibacteriales > Ignavibacteriaceae > XYD12-FULL-36-8. The sequence continues at coordinate 10,585 of JACAFC010000231.1, forward strand.
CCTATCATAAAATGTTTTTTGCCATTTAAATTTATTCTCCTCATCCAGAATTTTGTTAATATTTTTCGTGGTAAATGTTTTGAACCTTTGAACTATTGTTGAAAGACTCTTCCTCGAAGAATTATTTTTATTATCTAGAATAATAATAGCATGAATATGATCTGGCATAATGACAAATTCATCTAATTCATACGGATAGAATTTGGAAAGGTTATTGAGAGTCTGATTTATTATTTCGCCATACTTTGTTAGTACATTTTTTTCATTTTTGATTTCTGACAAAAACTCTTTTCTGTCCTCTATACAGATTGTGATGAAATAGTAGTTATTTAAAGAATAATCATATTCTTTTAGTCTAGTTGATTTTCGTTGTGGCAGTTGATTCATTGTAAACAGTTTTTACTATCTCGTTATTGTAATTATAAAAAGAAATTATTTACAAATTATTAATCTCAATATATAATATCGATTTTAAGTAGGGAACGACCTCCAGGGCGTTCCGCAGTTTACGTTGGTTTTTGGAATTACCAGGAGGTAATTCCCTACAAATATATTTTATACAAAATACAATTTCCTTTTAATGTGGGGATCAACCTCCCGGTCGTTCCGCCGTTAACGCTTGTTTTCGGAATTACCAGGAGGTAATTCCCTACAAATATATTTTATACAAAATGCAATTTCCTTTTAATGTGGGGATCAACCTCCCGGTCGTTCCGCCGTTAACGCTTGTTTTCGGAATTACCAGGGGGTAATTCCCTCAAATATATTTTGTCCAAAACCTTATTTCCACTTAATGTAGGGAACGACCTCCCGGTCGTTCCGCCTTTAACGCTTATTTTCGGAATTACCAGGAGGTAATTCCCTACAAATATATTTTATACAAAATACAATTTCCTTTTAATGTAGGGAACGACCTCCCGGTCGTTCCGCCTTTAACGCTTATTTTCGGAATTACCAGGAGGTAATTCCCTACAATGCTATCTATTCAAATTACCCTTAACCAAGGTTATTGTAACCTAACCTGCAGGTGAAAGTATCGTGCTTATTGTTGCTGTCTGAATCGTACCATCCGATTCCTTCCTCCATAATGCTTGAGAACCTTTTTTCTGGTTATCAACCTGGAATTCACCGAGCTTTTCTGTGTACCAGGCAACAACCTCATCGAATGAGTCGCTTGTTAAAAGTTTAATATTCTTCATGTGAGGTGTGTTTATTGGCGGATTATTAGGATCTTGTTCGGAATCAGGATAGATCGGAAGACCAACATCAACATCAGCAATTTCAGAACTACTGCTTAATGATTGTTCTGTAGAAGTTTCTGTATTTTGTTCGTCAGCTTTTTTTCACCGCAGCCAATTAAAATGAAAAAGCTGAACAAAATAATTGCTGCAATACTCAAGAAGGATTTTTGTTCAAGAAACATATGCCTCCCTATTCTGAGGATTATTGTACAGTTAATTAAAAAAGTATTTTTAGTACTTCGAAATTCAGCAAGCAACGAATGTTTAACTTGTAAAATCCAACTATCCCTGCAAAAACGGGAAACATTTTTTGCATAACCACATGAAACTTACATTTTGAGTGAGCCAAGATAAAAAATGAATTTGCCCAACCATCATTTATCAGTCAATGTTAATTAAATTTATTTTTCTTCAGTGTTGTTAACCAGAGATTATTTAAAAAAAATTAAACTAATTTTCATTAGTAGATTTTTAATTCTTAAAAAGTGAACATATCAAGGAGGATAAAATGAAAAGTAAAAAAATGATAAAATTAAGAACAACACTTGCACTTTTTGTGATCACAGCAGCTTTATTCACTGCAACATCTTTTTCACAATTTAGAATAACACCCAATGACACATTAACCTCTATTACAATTCATCCGGATAGTAAAGTAACTTTCCGAGTATATGCACCCAAAGCAGAAACCGTATTCCTTGGTGGAAGCGATATACCAAACTTGATGAATGTTGGCAAAATGTCTTTGATTGCTGAAGGAGTATGGGAAGTTACTGTTGGTCCTCTTGATGCTGGGTCATACCGTTACAATTTTAATGTCGATGGTATATCTGTAATTGATCCTCGTAATCCCCAAGTAAGTGAATCAAACATGAATTCATGGAGCTTGATGTATGTTCCAGGTGCAGATTTCATGGAGATGAAAAATGTTCCACATGGTGCGGTTTCGGAAATCAATTATTACTCGACTGCACTTAATCGTTTTCGCAGAATGCACATTTACACTCCAGCTGGGTATGAAAATAATGAGAAAGAATATCCAGTCTTTTATCTTTTGCATGGAGCTTTTGATTGTGATGATTCATGGTCAACTGTAGGCAGAGCAGGAATCATTTTGGATAATCTTTTCGCTGAAGGAAAAGCTGAACCAATGATTGTTGTAATGCCTGCTGGACATACTGGTCCGTTTAGATTTGGGGCACCTCGTGACACAACAAAACCATTTGTTGATGAATTTCTTGAAGACTTTAACAAGGTAATAAAACCGTATGTTGAAACTAATTACAGAGTATTAACCGGAAAAGAAAACACTGCAATTGCTGGTTTATCCATGGGCGGTGGGCATACACTTAACATCGCAATTCCGAATCTAAACCAGTTTGGTTATTTCGGAGTATTCAGCTCGGGAATTTTTGGAATTTCGGGTGGAAATACTTTTGCCCCTAATTATGGCCCAAACTGGGAAGAGCACAATAAAAAATTTTTAGATGATAAATCTCTTAAAGAAAACTTGAAGCTGGTTTGGTTTGCAACAGGCAAAGATGATTTTCTGCTTGAAACTTCACGCGCAACTGTAAAAATGTTAGCAAATCATGGTTTTATGGTAAAGTACAAAGAGACCAGCGGTGGTCATACTTGGAATGTTTGGCGTGAGTATTTAAATGAATTTGCTCAGCTTATTTTCAAGTAACTTGAATTAAATTCTACAGTTGAACTCGAATGTTAAAGTCTGTCAAGGATTAAGATTCTCCAAAACGGGCAGCTCCCATTGTTGCTGATAAAATCTATACAATGGTTCAGTTAATTGAACAAGAATTGGATAATCTGAATAATTAAGCCAGTTGATAATTTCTTTGAGATTTTCGGGAGCCATTTCTGTACAGCCTGCACTTGTTTCGTTTGGAGTTGCCCAATTGTGCAGAAATATACAAGAGCCTGCACCTTTCTCAATTGGATTTATGTTTTGATCAACAACTATTCCCTGCTCATAATAAACATCGGCAAAGTACATTTTTTCAGATGATTGCCAATCTATTGTATCTGCCTCATTATTATTAACCAGTTGATTATAATATTTTGATTTTACATCATCTATACACTCCAGCATTGATGTAACTTCAATGTAAGGAAATTTTAAATTTTTCATCGTCTCTACTTTTGCATAACCAAATGCATAACTAAGAGTAAATACGCCTGCTGGTGACTTTCCATCGCCTTCAACTTTAACAGGAAGAAGTGAAGAATCAATTTGATGTAATCCTCTTCCCCACCCTAATCCATTTCTTCCAAGAACAATTGGGAGTTTGCTGCTGATTAATTTCCAGGTACCATTTTTCTTATCACATCGATATAGAAATCCTTTGGTAGAACTTGTTGAATCAGTCAAAACTATTATCAGTTGTTTAGATTCACGAGGCACCGGAGAATTATTACTTTGGGAATAACTTGGTAAAACAATAATTAGGATTAATAAATAAGCTTTAACTCGTATATAACTTTTCATAATCATTTCTGTCGTAATTAACTATTCGAATATAAGAAAACTCTATTTAGCATCAATTGTTCTAAATTCACATAGCTTTTATTAAGTTTGAAGCAAATTAAACTATGAAAGTAAATATGTTATACAAGATAATTCTTATAACCTTCTTCATTGCAGCACCAACTTTCGCACAAACCGATCTTCTGATTAATGTTTATAACAGAAACTCTGCAAGTTTAAATGGCGAGTGGAACTATATTATCGATCCGTATGAAACAGGATTTTACAACTATCGCTCTGAACCTTACGACAAGTTTCAAAATCCGGGCAATGGAGCATACTTTACAAATGCTAAGCCGAAAGATAAAACTGAATTAATCGAATATGATTTTGATAGGTCAGATATAATTAATGTGCCGGGAGATTGGAATACTCAAAAAGAAAAATTGTTTTACTATGAAGGCACGATCTGGTATAAGAAATCATTTGACTATAAAAAGCAAAAGGATGATAATCGAGTTTTCATTTACTTTGATGCAGTTAATTATCAAGCTGACGTTTATCTAAATGGAAAGAAACTCGGGACCCACATTGGCGGCTTTACCCCATTTAATTTTGAAATTACGGAGGTTTTAAAAACTAAAGAGAATTTCCTTGTAGTTAAAGTTGATAATAAACGAAAACGCGAAGGTGTTCCAACCCTGAATACCGATTGGTGGAATTATGGTGGTATAACCCGTGATGTAAGAATAATTGAAACTCCGCAGATTTTTATTCAAGATTACTTCATTCAGCTTAATTCCGAACATAAAAATATTTTGAAAGGTTATGTAAAACTAAATGGGGAATCAGTTGAAAGCAGAGAAATTAAAATCATTCTTCCCGAATTGAACGTAGAGAAAAATGTTGTAACGAATAACAAAGGAATTGCTGAAGTTGAAATAATTGTAAATCAAATTAAATATTGGTCTGATACAAATCCTCGTCTCTACAAAATTGTTTTGAAATCAGGTCAAGACGAAACTGTGGATTACATCGGTTTTAGAACTATTAAAACCGAAGGACATGATATTTTATTAAATGGTGAAAAAATCTTTTTAAAAGGCATTTGCATTCATGAGGAAAAACCG